>NZ_JARFYL010000005.1:0-222336 GCF_029194425.1 Kaistella sp. PBT33-4
ATCCTTCAATGCAAAAATCAAAAACTTCAGAATCCAGTTACGTGGCGTAAAAGACAGGTCCTTCTTCCTCTACAGGCTTACCACTCTTTTTGCCTAATCCCCCAGGTTTTGTTCCTGATCCGGTCGTTCTCTATTGTAAAGTCACCCTCGTTCAGTACAATATCAATCCCCAGAGTACCCTGTGCATCGCCGATATAAGTGCCACCAGGAATCATAGGAAGTTCGAACGCTTTTTTCTCCGGTTCTGATGTGAGATTATCAGGATTGGACATTTTGAAGAAATATTCGTCAATATAGTCATCCCCGGACTGTTGCTCCGCTGCGGGTGCATTGGGATTTGGAAAACCTATAAGCCAGGCCTTAAAAGGTGGCTTCGTAAGAGCACTGTTGTTTGCATAAAAATCCGCGAATTCCTTCCTTATCCGTTTGGTAAGACCGGTTGCCTTCGGGTCGTCCTCTCCTAAAACTATATCGTTAGAATCAAAAAAATTATCTTTCTTAAGCCCCCTGTAAATGATATATTTTATAGGTAAACCGTTTACAGGCTGCCTGAAGGGTTTCAGTATGAGGTTTATTTTTGTGGAATCATTCCCATGCGGCTGGATGAACACCTGTCCGGAACAAATTGTGTACACCTTCCCCGTATATTGAATGAGAGATGTAGTTCGAAAAACCGTGTCATTTAAAACACCGAATTGGTTGCCTGCGAATTGTGAATAATTAGTGTTTTCCAGAAAGAACCAAGATTCCGCGCAAAGTTCTGGGCGTATGTTTCGGTCATGAGGATCGGCAGAAGTTGGCAGGGACGGAGAGGTGGTATAAACAGGCATAGCTTAAGATTTTCATTTTCATCAATAGATGCTTCAAATCTGTGTAGTCCACTTAATCACGTTCATCCCATCACAAAAAACAACGGCATACAGTATTTTCGCAGAATTATTGAAGAATTATTTTCCTTTCCTAAATTAGATAATTAATTCCACATAAAATTCTACCAATTGGTTAAATAATTGTTAAAAGTGATTTTCGTTATTGGAAATGTGGGCTTATACCTATCAATATAGTGGAATTTGAGATTGAATTTATCAAAAAAGTATGTCCTGAAAGTCCATAGAAAGCAGCATCTCCTTTTGGGCTTTTACTATACTTAATTCTGGTTCAAGATACGATATGTACATACCTCCAAAGGCATTTTCAGTAGCAAAAGAAGTTGCCAAAAGATCTACATCTTCCACACTGCTCCAATTTCCACAATCTGTAGCAATTCACATAAGGAAGTATTATACCAATTGTTTCTACAATCTTACTAATTACATCTACTAAGGTAATATCATCTGAAATGGCATTATGAAAAGCTTTTACTGCAAAGGCGGGCAATGGTATAATCCTGCCCTGTTCCAGACTAACTTGTTCATTTGTTCTCCAAATAAATACTTTAACCATTTCATCATATTCATAATTGTGATATAAATACTCAAAAGGATCAGGATTTACAGTTGTATTATATACTCGTATTAAGTTTCCAGAGCTGTAATCTTCCCGATCTCAGGCACACTCAAAAATAGAGTGTTTTGTTGATATTTTACTGTTGATGTTGTCGAAATTTTGTTGGAATGTGGGAAAATCCTCAACATTGTCCAATGTGATTTTTCCATATTTCAACAGAAAGTCTCTCGGTGTTAGATACTGAAGTGCGCTGTGGGATCGTTCGTTATTATATTTCCACATCCAGACTTCTGCATAATTCTTCATCTGTTTTATATTCTCAAACAGGTACACCTCCAGAAACTAGCTCCTGAAGGTGCGGTTGAATCTCTCGATCAGTGAGTTCGGTGTTGGTTTTCCCGGCTGTATGAACTTCAGTTCGATTGAAAATCGCACCAGTCTTTCATTTTTTGAGCAATAAACTCCGGTTCGTTGTCCACTCTGATTCTTTCAGGTTTTCCACGCCAATCGATCAACTGTTCCAAACCAGCAATCACTTTTGCAGAGGGCAAACTTGCCTCAATGCTAACTTGTAAAATCTCACGGTTGAAGTCATCCATTATGTTCAGGCTACGTACTTTCCTGCCGCATTCCAGCGTGTCGTGCATAAAACCTAACGCAGTTTCGACGTAGTCAAATCCATGCTCCAAGTCACATTCGGGTAAACCGGCCGCAGTAGCGGCTCCTGTACCCGTGCCGGCAGCCGCTTCTTACGCTTGTTGCGAAGGTTCAATTTCATCGGAGTGTAAATTCGGTAAATCCTTTTGTGGTTCCACCTAAAACTAAGGTTCTTCAAACGGTGGCGCATTAGCCAGAAGCCCCACGTTTGGTGTTGATTTGCCAGCGGCAGCACTTCTTCACGGATTTGGTCATCTTCATTATTGCTCCGCTTTTTGTAATAAAGCACCGAACTGCTTACCCTGAAAACATCACACGCCTTACGAATACTCATTCTATGGGTCTGCTTGGGAAAGGAAGTGAAGGTACTGGAGCCACAATCGCTCGTAGGCGAAGTGAAGAAAATTTTAACAGAATCGCTGTCTCAATACTAACGGTTATATGGTAGATTATTAGAGGGTAGTTTCGGTGCACTGTTTTTCACAACGTGGTAATTATTTTAAGCATCTTTTCTTTTTACTAGTACCTTTTTAGTACATAGGATTTGCATACTAAACCGTCATTATATTTTCGTCAGTACTGAACATATTTGCTGTGTTTTCTGCCACAAGGTTAAAATGATGATAAATACGGTTACCTTCCATATCTACGATTAATAAAGGATCTAAATTAAGCTTTGACAATTCCAGAGATAAGGTACCATTAAGTATATTTAAAGTATCATGGCTTAACCAATTTCCGGTGGTTTCATCTAAAAGAAGGAGGTGCGCTAATTGAGTGTCATTTTTATCAGTATTGACTCTGGCAATTTCTTTCCAGTTCCCCTTGTCACTCATCTTGTATAAATGATATACTCCCTTATAACATACTTTATTCCATTCAAAAGATCCATTGTGAATATAATCTCCCGTGATAGGATCAGAGTTAAAATTCAGGATGGGAGCCGCAGGATTGGATGTCTCTACCATAGTTGTGATAGTAATCTTTGATGGCATCGAAGGAGCCTGTTCTACAACTTCGATGGAGTTTGGATTTCCTGTTAAATAATCAGTTGTGTCATATTCTACTTGTCTAGAAACGCTAATTCTGTAGAAAAGAGGGTCACTGTATGGAACCTCGGGTAAATCTTCGAAATGATCATAAATACTCCATGTGCCAGTGGTCTGGTCCACGTCAACATCGTTAATGTCTACCGTCTTAATTAGCTTCATACTTAATATTGACTCAGCAGTTAATCGGTTGTCAGTTCTGTATAGGCTAATTTTATTTATTTTTTGTACTTCGGGATAACGATTGATCTCGACACGAACTTTACTGGCTATTCCTAGCGCTCGGTTTTCCAAAATTGGTTGTAAGCTCATTATTTTAGGGGGCTCGGCAGGATTAGTGTTTACCAGGCGAACGGGCCCCTTTATCTTACTGAATTCACTCATGCTCATTTGGCTCCCTACTTCACGTGCGGCATAAAAGTAAAAATTGTCAGATGTTCCATCCAGTGTGAAATCGGTAAAAAGGGTCTCTGAAGTTTGTGTATTTAAAATTGTCATCATTGGGGCCATAGCAAAGTCAGGATCATTTGGTTGCAACAAGTATCCATTTTTATCCCGAATATTCTGCTTCACATTTACAGGTCTATGTCCTGACGATAAAGATTTTACATGTGAATATATGATAGGAATTTCGGTCAGGGGCAGAAAACAGTTTTCAAGTTTCTCCTGTACAAAATTTGCAAGTTTTATATCCATATTTTGATTAGAGACTGCGGCTATAATTATAGCATTTAAATTGATATTTCCGTAGGTAGACTGATCGACGAGGGGATTGGTTGTGCCAAATCGTTGATTATGGTAGTTAATGAATGCATTAATTTCTTCAAAAAAAGAAGTTTTATCGGGAAGCGGGAATCTGTAATTCTCTCCTGCGGGAGCTGGAGCCGGATAATAACGATAATGCCCTTCTGTTTCCAATGTCTCAAAATCTACAAAGTTTTGCCATCTGTCATTAAAAAATAGCTCATTTTCATTTCCCAACAGTATTAAATTGTCTTTTATCAACTGAACGGTTTGTTCGCTATAAATTGCATTTAATAAAATATTGTTGTCTGCTCGTAGAAAAAGGACAGAATAAGGAATGTGCTGAAATTTTGTGATAATTGAGTAGGTTGACTTACCGAATTTGTCTGGGCGGGTGGCAAAAGTGGACCCTGAGGGTTGTTCAGGTTTTAGAGGTTCGATAATTCTTTGAGCAGCTAATGTACATGGTATGCTAAAAGCAGATTTATACTTATTGCCTTGCAAGTCAAGCGTATCATTATCAACTGCTTTAAATGCGAAAATGGAGTATTTTACCAGTTCAGGTGCCGAAGGCATTATGGCATTATTAGTGAGATTGTTCGCAGAATCTTGATACAAGTACACCCTATAGGAAGGATAGTAATTTACTTGAATTGAGTTTCCCAATACGGGATCTGTAGCTTTCGAGATATAAGAATTTCCCTCTATTACAAAGATGGGATTACTAGAGGAATCAACCTCAATTTCAAAATTTTCGTCTACAACATAGAGGATAGTATCGCCATTCGCATTGCTGCCAATGTTTTCACTTCTCACGACGCGAAAACTCGTTCGCGGTTGTGACGGAATAGGATCTCCAACGCCACCAAAGGCTTCATTGGTAAAAAGCCGCACATAACCTTTATGCCATTCTACAGAATTTCCAGCTACAGAGGTTTGTGAATGATCGGGTAAAGAGAAATTGTTTAGGGTGACTTTGTAAATTCCCTGATGAATAATAGGTGCAGGTGGATAAGTTGAATTATGCGGGTCATTGTTGTTAAAGGGATTGAAGTATTTAATAATCTCCCCGTTGGCTTTATGATACTCATATATTGGTGAGAATACCATTTCCACCGTTCCATGATGCCAAATTCCTCTGCTTTTCTGTATAAATTTTTCTATCGAGCCGTTGGATTGTATCGTCTGAAATAGTTCACGATGAACGGGCCAGCTGTGGTCCCCAATTTTCACTTTTACCACATTGGGATTGGTCGTGTCCCAATTGCTTAAGTTTTGTAAGTTTTCGGTCGCATTAAAAATACCCCCAGTGTTTGGATCAATAACAGGAAGTGACAAATTTGTCGCGCTTACAGATGGGTTTGAATTACCTGCCATAATTGCCGCGCTAACATCCTTCTTATAAACCGTAAAGGTGAGACCTGTAGATGTCGGTGTAATTTGGTGAATAATATAAGGGTCATTCCCCAATTGTAAAATACCGCCTATAAAACTATTTATAGTTGTCCCAACTGGAATCTCAGATTTCCAAACCTCAGTGTAGCTGACCTGCCCAGGATTAGTAGGATGCGGAACCGCGCTACTTGGAACCGGGTAATCCATGGTATTAATTACTGCAAGAAGCTGGTTGGTAGGATGGGGTACAACATTATAATTGTTCCCTACTTTTGAAACTTGTGCGGTAATGGTCTTAGGTGGGAAATTCCTAAAATAAATTTCAATATCATCCGCCAATACTTCTTCTGCATCAGGATAAAGACTTGTTGTGTCTGTAACAAATTGATGAGGGTTAGGGGAATCAGCAGGAATTTGATATATCTGTTCATCTTGAAAGATGTGATAATCGAAGAGAAGACGAACCAAGGTTTTATCTGATCCTGCAATTGCAACATATCTTTGCTGTTCTTCAGCTGATGTAAACATCAACGGATATTCTTTCTGAACCAGAAAACTCTGGCATCCTGTTGGAGGCAATAAATTATTAGTAGGTTTTAGATCTGTTTCAATGGCTATTTCTCCACCTGTAGTTGCTCTCGAAAACCAATTTATTCCATAAGTTGCATAAACATATGTTCCGCTTCTCTCTTGTTTGTGCATGAATAAGGCTACGTTATAATCTGGAATTTGGATTGGAACAGTCTCCAAAGAACCATCACTATTAGTATACGTTGTATCGTGGGACAATTCGGGCCTCACCCAAACTCCGCTATCCACAGTACCTGGAAAAATATGGCGATATTCTATACCGGCATAAACTGAATTAGTGAATGAAGAGGCATCAAAATCGTGGAAGGAAGAAAAGAAGGCAGGGTTAATTTCTGTTTCTCCAACCTGATGATTATAAATACTTACAAATCTTTTTTTTCCGTCGAAAGAGTAGCCATTAATGTCATACAGATTTCCACTTCCAGGGGAGTTTTCCATCCCTGGAACCACCTTCCAAATTTCTACAGGTAATGGCAGACGCTCTATATTAGCTGAAGTAGGGAGGGACATTGATATAAGTTGGAAGTTTTTATCAGAAGAAGAAATATCTAAGTTTGCATTTGTATAATATTCTGCTAAATAAATATACTCCCCGTTCATAATATTGCCACCTGTTTCCAAATGTCCCAATCCAAGCATTCTCGCTACATGGTAATCCAGTGCTGCAATATTTAGTAAATCTAAATATGATACCTCCATGTCGCCCGGCTCAGGTGGAGCATTAGTAATATGAATATTCCCAGTGGATGAAGGATCTATAAAGTTTATATTTAAAGTTTCATTAGCTTTCGGGTTGAGTTGGTAATTACTTAGTTCTACATACTTCGCTACTATATCCTTTATGTCTTTATCTAAAGGATCCTGAGGGTTGGTCGTCCTCTCCCACTTGTGTATATAATTAGCGATCCGAACCTTTGCACCGTCGTTGTAACGAAGCCATTTGTTATCCACTGCTTGTGGAGAAGGCTCTAATCTTTCCACTGCTATTGCTGTATCTACTACTAGCGCAAAATCATCAACTTTATTCCAGCCTTGGATCTGGTTAGTCTGAGTGATAAAATCGGAATAAAACTCAAAATCAATTCTCTTTACCAAACAGTTAGCTGCTTTAAACCTGATCTTTTTACCATTTTCAGCGTAAAATTTAACACCCGCATTAAGTTCCTGTGGAGAGAGTATTTTTCGATATGCGAGGTGATAAGGTAATAAATTGCTGTTCTCATTTACTGACAGTCCTTCCAATTGCAAGGAACTCATTGCTGAAATATTTTCAACCTTGGGTTCACAGGCAAAATAGAGGTCGTTCCTACAAATAATTTCAATAATTTCATTAGCGTAATAGCTAAGGAAACCTGCAGGATCAGAAAGAGGATTGATGATGTTGGATATCTGATCATATTTGAGGGTGTTATGGAAATAAACATAAAAAATCCTCTGGTTATTGTTGAACTTATATACCCATAGTCTTTGAGAGCTGTCCACAAGTTGTGGTGGAGAAGTTAAGTTTAAAGTAAATATTTTGGGTAGATAGAGAGCCCGATATATTTTAACAAAGTCATCAGGTTTATTATAATTAACCTGAGTACTGGCCATGTTTCCTTTTGGCAAATGATTTTCGGAAAGTTTCCCCCCAAAGGTCCATCGCAGGTGTATTCCCGCGGTACTATCATTTCCAGTGGAACCGACCGCTTGGAGATAGAAATTAGGTGTTTGAAGAGAGGTCAAACTGCTATAATTAATTGTAGTTCCAGTACTGGGTACTTCGTCGTCACAGATATTACTGGTCTCAGTTTCCACATTAGAAACCTCTACTTTTATATCCTCCAAAAGGGTGGCCTCAATTTTTTCACTTAGATATTCTATATATTTTGATGTGATCTCTTGTACAAAATATTGTATGGTAGTAGTATCCGTAGTTTTACAAGAGTCTAGGTTATTGGCAAGCAGCCCTAAGAAATTTGCCTGTTTACCATGAAAAACTACGTCGGTAGTATGTGCAAAAGCGTCAATTTTTAAATCTTCCAAGAGTATGAGTCTACTCCATTCAGGGGTTAAGTCCTGATAAATGGAAGTAATTTCCTGATTTTCTATTTGAAGCAGATATTGGTCATGTCTAAATATACATTCAATTTCAGCACCTTCATCTGTGTCATATATTCCAATTAATTGTGCACTTGCATCAATGATAAAGGACTGACCATTTTCAATTAATTTACCATACAATAACACTTTGTCATCCAATGTAAATAATCCTTTGAAATTGAGGCCTCCTCTTTCATGCACAAAAAATTCACTCGAGATATAGGCCAAATTAATATTTAGTGTAATTAGCAGTCCGGTATTTAAAGACTGGGCCCCTTCCCGAGGTTCATTTCCACACACATATAGTAATTCACCCCAGCTGGACATTCCAGTAATTCTAAAGGTAGAATCATAAGTAGGAATTACATCTATACTTTCTAACACGCCTCCTTCCGAATCAAAAAAATAGATTTTGCTTCTGGCGCTCCTTTCATCAAAAAAGCCTACATGAAAATTTTCGGAATAAAATGGAGACAGTAAAATTTTTCGATCAGACAGGGATATCTCTTTAAACTGTCTGTACCAAACCAATTCACCTTCTATATCTACCATAATAATGAAGGGATTAAACTCCCTTTCCGAAACTTCTTCTACTCCTGCAATAATGAAAGCTTCTTTATTTTGAATTATTTCAACAAATGAAATAGGATATTCTGTCTCAAAATAGTATTCTTTGCTCCAGTTAATATTACCGTCAGGATCATAACAGCATAACAAACCGTTCTTTGATTCTATGTTCTGGCCACAAGCAATAATGAGTTCAGCAATTTCTTTGGCACGATACATCCTTACTGCCTCATGGAAAAAGTTTAGATACTTTAAAAAACTCATGGTTTAATTATTTATATGAATATTGTTTACGGTAACGGTCTCGATTTCCTGATACTCAGATCCATTCCAGAGTAAATATTTAAAACGGAAGGTAAGTGTTTGCGCGGTAATTTTTTTATCAGGGTTCATAATAATAACTTGTGAATAATCTTTTGAAAAAAGTTTCTTGTACCCAGGGTTGCCGTCTGTGGCTACCTCCGTAATTTCAATAGTTTGCAGATTTATATCCACCGGGGTTTTTGGATCATTGAAAGGTTCTGGGTTTCTAATAATGAGTGCAATCACATCCAAGTCTTGGTTTCTGAGCTTGATAAACTCTGTAAAATTTGGCGGATCTAATGGTCGTAATCCCCAAATTCCTTCCACAATTCTATCAAAGGGATTGGAAAAAACATTGCTTATTCCATCCAAATGCATTCCTTCCATAGTAGTATATGTTTCACTAATTTGTAATGGGGTAAGATCAACTACGATATCATAAACAGCGGATTTCACTTCCAATAAATTACCGTTATCATCGTATTCTTTCAATTGGTAACTATTTACTTGTTGGGCGAAATCTGAATATCTTGAAGTCTTGAAAACATATTCATGTATTTTCTGTGTCTCTTCATAAATAATTTCATTTGCTTGATTTGTCTGATTAGCAATTTCGCCACTTTCATTTTCATCAAACGCATTATAAATAATAGCCGTGTAAAGCTTTTGCGGTTCCAAGTTTTTAACGATTAATGAATAGCTATAGGATTTTGGTTTTATTGGTTCCCCTAATTCTATGTTACAATTAATGGAATTGCTGTTGGCATTCACAGAATTGATAAAGCTATTTAGTTGCTGAATGCTCAAAGGTAGGTTAGGATCATCATCGTCTATCCATCCCGGCGACACCGCGCTGGGTACAGGTACGGAATCAGGTGGGTTTTGCAGCCAGTCTTGGGGTAGTGGATAAGGAATTATTTGATCTGTTACAGGATCTTTGATAATAGTATGAATATTTCCCTTGATAGCATTTAATCCTTGATAGCTTTGCCATGTATTAAACATATGATAGACATATGGTTTCACGAAAAATATGTTTAACTTACATTGATAATGTCCATAGAACAATGGTTTTGATCCTAGCAGATTTCCCCCAGCATTTGGATAGGACCGTCTCATATCTATGTAGGATTTTAATCCTGTAATGGGATACTCCTCCCGCTTATTGTCATTTATATTATCATTATTTTCATCATCAAATTTGATATAATCAGTACGCTTATCAAAATGCCCTAGAGGGCCCACTGTTTTAAAACCAAACGTATACTCCCAAACCGCTCCTGCTGTTTGCCCGTCATTGATGTTATCTTTCAATTTTATATGTATGCAGTAGGTGGTATTTGGTTTCCATATTGGTTGGGTGTGGGCTTCAATGCCGGCGACCATCTGCTGATAATCGGCCTCTATAGCAGCTTGTGAAGGTATGGTCTGCTGCGTTTGATAATCTAAAACAGTCATCCAGGAAACCTGTTGCAGTGATGTAGTACAAATTACCGGGTCGTTTGTCTGGCAATTGCAGTTTCCTATAATTGATATCTGGTTCAATAGGCCTTGAGCAGCACTTAAAGCACCAGATAAGAAAGGGGGGCGGGCCACGCTAGGATATAAAAGGAGTATATCTATTTTACTCTCTAATTGTGTATAAAGATGATAGTCTGGATATTGCAGGCTAAAACTTTCTATGGAATGAACCATCCCCGTAAAGCAGTGCCAGTTATCATAGAAAAGGTCTTCCACTCCTATATATTGTATGCAACTGTTTAGCGATTGGGTAAGTTGTTCCAAAAATTCACATAATAATTCATCTTTTTGACAAGATTGATTGTTGCAGGAAAGAGAAAGAAGATAATTAAGTTCACCAAGGAGAGCTTCATATTCTTCCTGTTCCTGAGGAGATAATACCACCGCTGTAACGGCTCCATTGGTATTGGTAATCGCATTAGCCCACAGTTGTTCTATTTGGTTATTAATAATGTTGATCGCGGTTTGATCGGTATTATCAGGTATGATCTCGATTTTTGAAATATACTGATGCGGAAAGTTTTGGCTAGAATATTCTACTATATTATTTAATTCAGATTGAGTTTTGTAAATTTCCTCAATGAGGACGTAGGTTGGATAAATTGCATTAGTCGGTACAGTTTTATAGTATTTTATTGTTACCCCTTTTGCTAAAGTAGAAAGAGCAATATTTACAAGTGCCGATTCTTCTTCCAAAGTAATTACCAAAGTATTGTTATTGGAAAAAGTCAATGAATTTGAAAAGTTATGAGAGTTGGCAGCATTAGTAACTACCATATTGTCCACTCCCTGAATCTGAAGCATACTTCCGTTGCTCCCCTGTGAATACATTCCGTACCAGTCCCCAAATAAATTGTAATAGGCCCCGTTGATATATTCATTGGGATACTGTGTTGGTGGATAGTAGCTGGTTCCCAAAGGTTTATTCTCAAAATTTGAATGATACCAGTTGCTAATAGTATTTGTACAGAATAATGAGGAAGGCGTTATTCCGTATTGCTCAGGAGTAAACCAGCCCGGCTGACTCCCATCCATAAAACTAAAAGGTGTTGTACCAAGTATTCGGATAGAGTTATATTGATTGTTGTTCTTTTGCCAAAACCCTACCTTTAATGAATCCACGGCTTGAGATGGCTCCATAGCCTTGTACGGGTGATAGTCCTTCCATTGTAAACTGTTATAATCGTAAAACTTTATCTGTATATCTTCGATGGAATACTGATGCTTAACCTGTCGCAGTGTGTGTCCCCCTTTTACTACTTTTTTTGGAGGTATAAGATCAGTAAAATTATGAGCGGCTCCCGTATGCCCACCAATTTTTTGACCAACCAATGCCGTGGGAATCAGGCCTTTTTCAGTGCTGATATCTATATAAGTGTCGAGTGGTATTGTAGAAGTAATTTTATTTAAATCGGGTTGCCCGATAATACCCAGGTAATTAATTTCAAATTCTTCATAAGTTAGCATATGAATGCCCTTTACAGCATCCTCTACTCTGCTTTTCTTTGCTAAGTCAGGATATACAGAGGGATTGTCATCTTGATAGGTAATCGGAGCAACAGGTGCGGTATCAACCTGGTTATTTTTCTCCCATTTGAAAACCAGTTTAACTTTCAAGCTAACTTTGATTATAAAAACTTTTACCTTAATATTAATTTGAAGTTCAGCCAAAATGAGGAAGGGCTTTACCAACTCAATCCTAAAGTAAACAGAAACGCAAATAGAAACTTTAACAATCCATAAATTGACTTCTGCTCCGCCCTCTACATATAAATATCCTCCTACTTGTGGCCTTTCAAAACTAACGTGACCGCCTATTTCTACGACTGCCCATATTTTTAAAATTAGGAGGTTAAAGTTTAGGTCAATCCTGGCACCGGATTCTATTCCAGATGCAGAAATCATCAGGAATCCCTGCGCGTTGATAGGAATTGTATCCTTCAACATTAAAACTTTTATTGGTTTTTCCTTGGTGCCAAAGTTAATATACCAAGGTTTTTGATTCTTGAAGAAGAATCCCATCTGCACTTCAGCCTGGACATGAATGTATGAACCATTCTTCTTATTGACCATAAAGTTCGCACCCGCACCAAACTCCAATGAACTGTCTCCAATAATTATGAATGCATAGAATGGAGGCTCTTTCGGATCAACTTCTGCTATTCCCAATTTCTCACTCAATATGGTTAGCCCTGCATCTATCGCAAACATGCTCGGAAGAGAAAGCAACATCATAGCCCTAAGTGACATAATTCGGTCTCCGCCTGTTGGTGCTATGGAAGCTCCTACACCTACTGAGAAAGCATTTGCATAATCTTTAGTCTTGTCTGGGCCACTGAATTTAGGATCTAAATGTAGCCCCCGTGGTGCAGACACATAATAGTCATACCAGGTATCATTTTGAGTCATTCCAACAGCTTCCTTTTCAGCGACATACCGGCGTCCGATAAGGCCTCTAAATCCAAATATCCCAATCGGTCCTAGCGGAATGGGTACCGGGAACTCCACCATCGCATCCACAGCAAAAGCAGGATATTTAGGGTCATATCGTATTTCAGCTGAACCGTAAATGCTGGCTTTAGGGATTTGCACTGAAACTTTTCCCCGGTACTCAGTGGAAACACCTGGTTCGGGAATCGTCAGTGATCCCTTTATAATGGCTGTTGCCGTGCTTGGATCTGCATCTCCAGGGATAACCAAATCTATTTCAATTGTGGAGATATGGAAATAGTCGTGTCTGTAATCTTTATCATCTCCCCCATATTCTGCCGCCATTTCATCATTGTCTATGGTATAATAATATTTTATACCATCTCCTCTTACATCCAAACCTATTGGGTTAACACTTATACCACCGTCAAATCCAACATAATTATACTGTCGCATCCTGCCATTATGTTCTTTTTGAATGCTGCCAAAATGAATAGCTGTTACAGACATTCCCACCGGGCCGAGGGGCAGATTAATATTGACTGGAATACTGGTATTACCCCCTGCAATTTCAAACCTTCCATTGGCATAAATCCGGATAGCCGGAAGGTCAATGGGCGTATTTCCCATTAACTTTATACCTAAATCTGTTGTGAAGAATATTTTTGTATCAGCTTCTATATAAAAATTATTGTTTTCCTTGCCCAAAGTGGCATTTTGAAGGTTGAAGTCTAGAATGTTAAACAGATTCATTTTCAGTTCAGGCAGGAAAGTGGCCGAAAGTTTGAAGTTTTCGTTACTTTCCCACTCACCGTAAAAGTCAATGTATAGAGTTTCTGATTGTCCTGATTGGGGATTTACTTTTTTAAATTTAGTGATTTTAAGAGCTGCTTCCAGAGCCGAATAAACGACTTTTCCGTGGTGGAAATCTATATCAAACTTTCGGAAACCAATTTCCCATTTTCTGTTTTCATTTTGTCCCAGTTCGAATCTTAAATATGAATTAAAATCAAAGAAATTCATTTGGAGAGACTGGATGAAGGCGAGGTACTCTCCTTCTGCCTTGAACTCTTTTATTGCTCCGTTATAATTAAGTTTAACGGGAAACTGAAACTTTAATAATCCAGGATTAGGCAAGGAGTTAATATAGGCTACTAATTGCGCGTGATTCTGAATTGGAATCGAATTTAAAGGGTCCGCCATCGAATAAACGGACAGGCTGGAATAATCCAATTCAAAATAATCCTGAAAGTAGCTGGTTACAACAGGTTGTCCGTTTTCCATTGCGAAAGCGTACGTTGCCCGGATAGAGATATTTCCTGAAATTCCCCCCGTTCCTACTAAAAGGTGATTTGCAGATATACCAATGGTCTGACCACTCTCCTTTTTAAACCATTTTTTTGGAAGAAATACTTCGGTGTATTCCATATACACACCCATAAATTCTTTGGGACGACCGTCGGCATCAGCTTCTGCAATATTCTCTGTTTTGCTTATATCTATTTTTAAATTACGGATATCTATAATTAGCCCTGTGTTACCGATCATTGCCGGTTGGTTAAGGTTTAAGACTAAATCAAGATTATATCCAAAGCCCCGTTCAGTGTCAGCATAAAAAAGTGCCTCTGCAAAGGAGAGTATAAGTTTATTATTAAGAGCCGTCTCCGGAATTTCGTTTAAAGAAATATTGGTTGGAGGTATAGTGCTGTTGTCATAAGTACCATACGGATATACAGGTCTCAGAATGTTTCTAGGAAATTCAATAGCTGCGGAAAGGAGCAGTGTAGCCCGGAACTTGGGGGTAATCACCTCCCTAATAAATTCGTCCACATCTTGAGGTACAAGAACGCGGAAATACGCTTTTACCTTATTAGCAGTGTCCTGAGTATTATTTGTAAGCAGATATTTCGCAAATGCGACCAGTGACGAGTAGTTCTGGGCCCTGCTGGAGATATCTTCTACAACTTCGGTTATTGTGGTTACTGTACTGGGATTTGGTATAGGACTGCTCCAATTTGGGTTCTGTACGTTTAAATCGGTGATAAACTGCTGCAATGGCGTGGTATTCTGGTCTGCAGGTTCTACAAAAGTATTAATGAAATGTGAAATTGCCTGCTCTTCTGAAATATTGAGGACACGTAAAGCTACCTCAAAAATCTGCTCAGGACTAAAGGAAAAATTGCCCAGACTGAAGAACCTAAGATAAGCCAGAATTTTCCATTCGTATTCTACAGTAATAGGGAAAGAAGAAAGACCGGAGTCATCTGCATCATAATTTAAGATAAGATATATGCCAGTTCCGGGGATTTCTATGTCCAATCTTTTGGGAGACACAATCGAAAGGCCGTAAAATGCTGCATCTCCTTTAGGACTTTTGCTGTACTGCAAATCCTTAAAATAGATTCTATCCAGAAGATTAACAACTCCAGTTTTAATAAACCCTAAAATATCAGGAATATCGTTTTCCGAAACTACTGACGAAAGCCGAGGATAATATCTGCTTGTTATTGGAGGTGTAGGCATTTTTTTTCTTTTTTAAGGTTCTATGGCAATAAAGTATGATACTGCTAATGTCGATTGAAGTACATCATAGCAGCAAGGTTGCTAGAGACTATTTGTCCTTGATTGTTTATATAACATAAGGGAAATGTACAATAGGTTTAAGAACAAAGTTTACTTTTATCATTTCTATGAGCTGTAGGAAAATTTGTCCGGAACATATAAAATACACTTTTCCTGTGAACTGGATTCGGGAGGTGGTACGAAAAACAGTGCTGTTCAAAACTCCAAACTGGTTGCCGGCAGTTTGAGAGTAATTGGTGTTTTCGAGAAAGAACCAGCCGCGGAACTCGGGTCTAAGGTTGCGGCCATTGCTGTCGACAGTAGTGGGCAAAGAAGGAGAGGTTGTTACAGGCATAGTTTGACAATATTTTTTTGTCAACAATGAATGCCTAACAGACCATTTTCCCTACCTATTAACCCTCATCCTGTTTAGAAATATGTATATACAATATTTCAGCAATATCATTGAAGAATTCTATTTGTATTCTAAATTAGACAATAATATCTATCGGATGAGAGGTGGAATAGTTAAATAAGTGTTAAAGTGGGTTTTTGCCTTCTACAGAGTTAAAAAGCAGCCGTCCAGCAAGAAGTGCTACTGAGGAATGGGCAAGGATTACAATTACGAACGCCATCATGACTCATTGGGTGGTTTATCATCTGTGATGTGGAAAAATGGACAGCAAGCCCAGGCTCCGGCCAAAATTTTTCCTGACCGCTTTTCCACATCCGACAACAACAGCACACAGGTAAAGTTTGACGGTCACAGATTGCAAATCCCCGACATCGGGATATTTTATTCAATCTCCCATTCATTATTATGTTTTTCAAGTAAGAATACCGGAAAGAGAAAAGGGGTATCTTCAGTAAACATAAAAACTAATGCTCTTTCCCTCCTCCCCTTTTCATAAATGACCCTTGAAAATTTAAACTTTCCTAAGAAATAATTACTGTCAATTTGATCTTTGTTTTTAACTCTTATAAGATTTGATTTAATTACTAGATTTTCAATATGTAATACTTTAGAAATATTGGAATCTTCAATTGGTACAAAAACAAACTGATTCATTGCTGTTTTGTATAAATTGGAGCGTTTGTCTATATTCACTAAAGTATCCGAAATACTAAAATAAAATTCACGATTGCTTACAATTGAATCACTAATTTTTTCAATTTTAGAGTAATCAAAATTTTCATTGACAACAATATTTGCGAATTCCTCTGTTTTCATCATTTTGCTTTTTGAGAGACCATATATTTTTTCATTTATTATTTTTTCAATTATTATTCTCTCTTCAAAGTTCTTTTCTTCTTTTTCATTACTACACGAAAAAGAAACTATCAATACCAAATAAAATATAAAAGGTGCCTCATATTTGTAGGTCAGTTTTCCCACCTTTCTTTGATAACCCATTTGTTCCCCCGCTTATTAAATTCTGTCATTTCCCTATAATACTCTCCATTCTCCAAAATTTTTTTACTTCCAATAAACGCTCTGTCGTCTTTTCCAAAAATTACTCTAGAAATTTCATAGCTTCCTAAATAACGGCTTTTGTCTATTGCTTTTCCAGATGAAACAAGGATTAGATTTTTCCTGACATTCATAACTTTAAAATTGATTTTTCTTTTTTCAATAAAATTTTCATTAATGAAACGAAAATTTTGTGCATCTGTTAACCCTTTTAAATAGTAATCATTATTTACTGCGAAAAGCGTATCGGATATTGTGATATAATATTTTTTTTGTGAAACCTCTTCCTGTAAATTCTTAAAAATTTCGTGTTTTTCATCAAGACTATAATGCTTTGTAGAATCCTTTTCAATTTGTTGAAAGAATTTATCATTAATTTCAGGGTATATCAAATCAACAAGTAGCTTTTCGTTTATAAAAGTACTTACAATTACCATCTCTTCTTCATTTAATTTTTTTTGCGAATTACATTCTGCAAAAAGAATTAAAACTAATGCAATCATTATTGAATTCAATATTTTACTTTTTATTATCTTCATATAGTAATTGTATTTTATTCATTACATCAACCAATTTATCTCTATTAGTAGGATCATTTGCAATACTTATAAAATCATTAGGATCTGCATAAAATGCGCCCCAAGCAGATAAAAGATTTTCAAAATCGTACATTGCTTTGAATTTATTTTTTCTAAATGCATCGACAATTGTTTTACCTTGTTCCAAGTTACCCCAAAATCCTGATACAAAATAGTATGTATAGAGAAATGTCTTACCTTTTTCTGTTGATTGTATTTTTTGCGAAAACTGTTTACCAGTACTAGTATCTAAAAACAATCCTATTTCTCCAATCATAATCGCAAATAAATTTTTAACAATAGCTTCTGCTTGTATCACTTTGAAAAAAGGAAAAACAATTCCTGCAGCATTTGATAAATCATTAATATAATCCCATATTGTATAATACTTTGAGAGACCTTTATGAAAAGCCTCAAACGCAAAAGCTGGTATAGGATAAACCATTCCTCTCATTAGACCTAACTCCTTTCTGTCAAAACATGGCATTAAGCCAATGATTTCGTTGTAAGCGTAATATTTATTCTGTATAATGCTAAAGGGATTTTCAAGGCCAACTAATTCGATAACAGGGGGTTTATTACCGATATTATAAACATGAAACTTAATTTCATTAATTTTCAATCCTGAACTTAACATTTCGAAGTATGGAGTCGGACCTACAGTTAACAAAGTTTGCCATCCAAAAGGTATATCTTCACTTATAATTGGAATTAAGTGGTCTTTAGGCAAATTTCTTATTTCGTTTTCGTAAGTAGCCATATCAATTTTCATGTAGTAGATTTTCATCAAATGCATATTGAAAGCTAACATGTCTCCATCATTCAATAAAGCACGAACTTGCAAAAATCGATAAGAGCCATTCTCAAAAAAGTGATTGTAAATTTCTTCTGCTTCATCCTCAGAAACTAATTTCATTAGCTCAAATAAGAGTTCCATTTTATCTTCATCACTAATATTGCTTAAAGTTCCATTCCAGTAACTTATTATTAGAGAAATAATATCCTTTAATTTATTAGTTCCCAAATTCTGTGGATCAGAGCGTAGAACCTCAATAATAACTCTTGGAGGGTACTTTATTAATTCATTGATACTGTGTGTGGTATATATAGCATTATTTAAAACATTTAAAAAGTTCCACATCCATTCACTTTTTGTCATATTCATAAAATTCCAAAAAGACGTGGCAGAATTTCCCCCCTCCACCTGTATTACGATTGAATAAATATGCCCCCAAAAACCTCCCGTAGTTACATGCGTATTAAAAAAGTTTATTTCGGATTGCTGAATGTCCAGCGGCAGATTCTTAAATTGATTAGAGTGAAAAATATAAATATGATCTTGACTAGGATTTTGCGTAGACTCGTTCAATGAAGGCTGCATAATAATATCCCCCCAGTTCACTTTTATATGACTGTCAATATTTTTTTCTAGAGGTTTAAAATAATTAAATCTCATATTTTTTATTTTGAAAGTAAGACCTTCAGGAGTAACTATTTGTACATTTTCATAATCCACATATTCTGCAGAGGGACTATGGTGGGTAACTACTGAATTTGAAAAAGTAAAATACTTCACAAATTCCAGGGTGTGGATTAATGAACTCATTTTTTACACTGTTACTTGTTCGTTAACTGCCTTATATTCAAACTCCGCATATTCTTTTGAAGCAAGAAAATTAATTTTGATTCCGTAGATATGTATTCCTTGGGAAGGAAATATTTCTTCAAGATTACCGAGGTTATTCTCAAAGATAATTCCTAACGAAAATTTGTAGAAAACCACATCGTTCTCAAAGTCCATATTGTAGTTTGTCTCTTCGTTGAATTTAAATCGTACATTACAAGCAGTGGCAGGAATTAATTGATTTAAGGATCCTAGTTCTTCAGCAGTTATTCCGAGATGGAAATACTCATTAATAATTTTGCCATTATACCTAAGAGAAAGTGTTTTAAAATCTACACCGTTTTCCTGTAGTACGTGGGAGTGAAGACTAAATCCTTTTTCACTATAAATAAACTCCAGAGTCCTGATAGGTTCAATCCTTTCAGTTTGATTATCAAGATTAAGAAACCGACTGCTTTTTATGTTAGAGTCATCGGCATATCTGGAGCAATGTGTGATGAAGGTTTTTCTATTTTTTGTTGCTTGATTGCCCGGCGCAATCAGCTTTTTACCTAAGTCAGTAATAATTTTGCAATTTGTTAACAAGACTTCGGAATAGCTTAACAATGAAACAGGGACTATCGTATAATCTTCGAAAACTGTAAGGGCATTATCTTCATTAATTAAATTTTGTCTAATGTTTATTTTAGGAAAGATTGCATGTAATAAAAGGTAATTACTTTTGCTCGTAAGAGGAAAAACATTGAAATTATCAATTCCAAGGTTCATCCCTTCATAGCGGACATGTATTAGACTTGAGACAGATGTACTATTTACTACATCGAGTGTTAATTCTACAGGAATTGTATATTCAATTAAATTAGTAGAATTAGTGTTATTCAGTTCTTGGCTTGTGGCATAATAAACTGATTTGGTATTTTCTACATCTCTGTAATGTGAATATAAAATAGGGATATTGAACTCTCTCTCATGTAAAAACTGTAAGAGCACTTTCTGTGGGGTGATGTTAATTATTTGTTCAATTGGCCAGCCTCCTGTTCCGAATTGCTTCTCAATTAAATTATTTACATCCGTTCCGATTTTGATGTTCTTCCCATTTAGGTCATAATTTCCATAAAAGTTATAAGATCGTTGTCGGTTGCTTTGTATATAGAGATAAACGGTGTTTTTTGTTTGAAAATTACTGATAAGGTTGTAAATCGCATCTGGGGTGTTAGCAGCGGTGGCCGGAGCTTGCAGATATATTTTGCCCTTTCCCTGGGCATGCAGGCCATAAAAAGCGGCAATATCTATAAATTGGGTAGCGCTTTCCCGGATGAGTTTCTTTAGAAACTCGGTGGCACCCAAAGAGGTATTCAGCGTGTGATCTGTTGCCCGCGAATAGGATAGATTCAGTGTAAAGGGGTTGGGGTCGTTCTCTATCGTAAAATCCCCCTCGTTCAATACAATATCAACCCCTAAGGACCCCTGTGCATCTCCAATGTAAGTGCCGCCAGGAATCATGGGAAGTTCAAAGGCTTTTTTCTGCGGCTCATTCGGGAGGCTGTCTGGGTTGGATAGCTTAAAGAAATAATCGTCTATATAGTCCTCTGGTGACTGCTGTTCCGCAGTTGCAGCACCAGGATTCGGAAAGCCTATTAGCCAGGCTTTAAAAGGAGGCTTGGTAAGTGCGGTGTTGTTTGCGTAAAAATCTTCAAACTCCTTCCAGATCCTTTTAGTTAAGCCCGTAGCCTTGGTATTACCCTGGTCCAGCACTACGTCGTTGGCATCAAAGAAATTATTTTTTTGCAGGCCTCTGTAAACAATGTACTTTATGGGCAGGCCGTTTATGGGCTGTCTGAAAGGCTTAAGGATAAGGTTTACCTTTGTGGCATCGCTTCCATGAGGCTGGATGAAAATTTGTCCGGAACATATAGAATATACTTTTCCTGTAAACTGGATTCGGGAGGTGGTACGAAAAACAGTGCTACTTAAAACTCCAAACTGGTTGCCCGCAGTTTGAGAGTAATTGGTGTTTTCCAGAAAGAACCAGGATTCTGCGCGGAGTTCGGGTCTAAGGTTGCGGCCATGGCTCTCGGCAGTAGTGGGCAAAGAAGGAGATGTTGTTACAGGCATAGTTTGACAATATTTTTTGTCAACAATGAATGCCTAACAGACCATTTTCCCTACCTATTTACCCTCATCCTGTTTAGAAATATGTATATACAATATTTCAGCAATATCATTGAAGAATTCTATTTGTTTTCTAAATTAGACAATAATATCTATCGGAAGACAGATGGAACAGTTAAATAAGTGTTAAAGTGGATTTTTGCTTTCTACACGGTAAAAAGAAGCCATCCAGCACAAATCTAAAACCACAGAATTCGTAATCTTCCCAAATTTAAAATCATATCTATGATCGTTTCGGTTTTTGGGGAAGATTACATCAGTAGCAATCGCTTGTAACTCATTTACTGAAATAAAAGCCCCTTTATTTTGTAAGGTGGTTTTTACATTTTGCAATGCCGAAATCATGGTTTGTTCCTCTGTAGTGCCAGCTACGATAACATCTTCCCAATTAAGCCCAATGTAACCACTACAAATTCCATTTATATTGTCCTCTAGATCATCAACTAAATCCTGTTTATTTGAGAAATTATATTGGGTCTTGATTAGTTCTTGATGGATATAGTGCATAACTAACTGCATGTAAATTTCATGAATCCAAAATCCTTTATTTTGACTGTAAAACATTTTTGACTGAGACATAGTAATTAATAATTTAATTTTATTAAAAAGTTGCTATTATCATACTGAGAAAAATTTGCTTGTATATATGAATCTACTTGAATTTTAAGATAATCCGAGTTCTGTCCAATCGCTATTGATATTTCATCCATGTTTTTGTAATCAATTACAACCCTATCTAAAGCAGGATTACCGGGCAATGGTGAAGATATTTTTGCAAAATGTCCATCAATAGCATTTTTTTTGAATTTATTAAAGTTTTTTGTAAATTTTTGTTGCCATGCATTGACCGCACTTTGCGGTATTCCCATCGGATCCAAGCTTTTTCCATGAAGAGTTCCTCCTAACATTACTACATCTCCGGCTTGATGAGATAACGATGCTTTCGCAACGCCACCAAATTGTAATTCTAATTGAATGATGCTATCTACTTCATGAACTCGGTACATTTTTTTTGTGGCAATATCCACAAAATCAGGTGGAAGCATTTCATCTCTTCTTTTGTTGAAATAGGCAATCTCTTGCGTGGCATCAGAATAATCCAAGAGTCTTTTGAATTTATCTTCTACTGCTATTTGTTCATAAGGCAATTTTAAATTTTTAAATGCGTCATGAGGTATATCTCCATATTTTTGTAAAAATCTAAAAAGTTCTGCTTCATTAGTACTAAGATTAGAAAACGCTGTTTTCAAATTAGGTTCGTATCTGTATCTTATCCATCCCTCTAATAAGTCGGAATCTTGCTTAAATCTGTTAAAATAACTGATATTATTACCTACTTCTTCTAAAATTTCTTGTCTTCTATTAGTTGACAGTTTCTCTAAAACACTTTTTAAATTACTTTCATCATGATACCGTATCAAAGAATTAGTTAATGTGCTACTTTCTAAATATGGTAAAAGTTTTCGCTCCTCTTCAATAGTATTCTGTAGCATCAGTATCCAGTTATCGACTGCAGCACCGTTATTTTTTGCCATCAGCTCCATCATGGCAAGAAGCTCATTGTTTCCTAATGCACCAAAGTCATCCAAAAATTTTTGTTGAAAAGTAGCATTGGTCAATAGTTTACTATCAATAACTGGTCTGGATGCGGGTGGTATTTGCTGGAATCCAGTTTTTGGAAAACTCCAAATTCCTTTTCCGCTCACTTGTGAAAACAAGTGAGAACTTATAAATATTATTTAGGAATTTTTTAAACATCTTCTAAATTAAATGCTATCTAAATGATTCTTAAGAACTTGAATAAAATTTGCTTCTTGAATATCAGGTTCTATGTTAGAGTAAAAATTAATTAAATCCAAAGCATACTGATCGTAAGGTATATTTATAAGTTTTTTTACAATCATTTTACGTTGCGGCAATGGTTGTATGTAGAAATTAGCTTGATTTTCAATATTCATTGCTTCTCCCAAATTATAAAAATCTTGTAAGGTTTGGTTTTGATTAGCAAAAATAACCGCAGCATTGATCATTTGCTGTAGTAAAGGTTTACCTGCGAAAAACTTGCATCATCAAATACCTTTGTATTCTTTAATTTGTTTTTTTCTAAAGAGTTTAAAACACTTGAAAAACCCTTGGAAAATGTTGGTGTTTCATTTAAAAAATGTTTTAAATCTACATTTTGATTATTTACATACACATCATGAAATATCTGCTCAACATCACTATATAATACATCTAAAAAGACTGATGAAAAGACTATATCATGAGGGAAATAATCACTATACATTGGAGATATAATAAGTTTTCTTTGTGTTTCACTTTTAGTGTAAAAAAATTCATTTTCAATAGATTCTAAAGTGTATCCAAGAGGTTTAATTTGTTCTAAGTGAACTTGTAAATTTTCTTTATTATAGGTAGTTTCCATATTTTTAATTATTGTCTAGATTGGTTAATCTTTTGAAACCACTGATTTCTTCTCCATTATCTAAATCATATGCCTTAATGATGGTTGGTTGCCCATTAAATTTAAAGTTACCATGACTCTCATCCGCCACAACATAATCATAGTATTTCGATTTTCTGGTGTTGTTCCTCATTTCAAAACCGGAAAAATTGCCATCGTATGCTGCATTAATCGCGGCTTTTTGGTTGGCAGATGTTGCAGTAGTTTGCTTTAACTTGGTTTCAATTACTATAATGTCATCAATTTTTTTAAACTTGCCAACTTTAATATACTGCACAAAAACCTGATCTGCAACAAAGTAGTTTCCGATAGCATTATATTTTAATTGTACACTTGTGAACAAATCATAGTCATCCAAGTTTTTTCCGATGCCATTACTAATCATCCAATTTTGTAAGGCATTGTATTCACTAGAATTTCTTATTGCAAATCGCACATTAACAAATTCTTCAAATTTTCTCCCGACATTGGTAATAAATTTATAAAAATAGCTTTTCCGCCATCTTTCCCATGATGGTGATAACATCTCTTTAGATGCCCAGACTCTATTAGGGTCTTCCAAAATCGGCTTAAATTGTGTAATAATATCATCAGCATTTTGGTTAATGGGTGTCCGCACATCCTTTCCTCTTTGTCCTGTATGTGCCATTTCATAAACTGCCTTGTCTAAAAGTGCATCATCAAAATTTTCAAATTTTCTTAATATTTCTTCTGTTTGGTAATTAGCTAAATTTCCTTGCATCTTCACTTTCAGCCACATGCTCAAATATCCTTTATCAGGTAAAGGAGTTACTTGTGAAACAGTACTTTTCATAAATTCTAACCGGGAAATCCCATCAAATTTTTGTAGTTCAGTTTTTAAATTTGGAACAGAATAATAATTTACATATCGACTGCTTAAAGCATTGTCGGCTAAAACTTCAGCATTCTTATACTCAGGGTTTATGTTTAAGGCTCTTAAATTTATCCAGTTATCCACCGCTGCACCATTATTTTTTGCCATCATATCCATCATGGCGTGTAGCTCATCATTACCTAACGCGCCAAAATCGTCCAGAAAATTTTGTTGTAAAGTTGCATTCGCCAACAATCTACTCTCTATGACCTGTCTGGATGTAGGAAGGATTTGATTAAATCCAAGTTTTGGAAAATTCCAAATTTCTGTTGCTCCTATTGATGAAAAGAGGAAAACAAAAAAGAAAAATATAGAGACTTCCGAAACATTATTTGTAATTTATTTTCATATCATAGTTAGTAGATGTCCAAGTTCCTTGCAACATTTGTATGAGTACATCAATAATTTTGATTAATTCTGCTGTTGGAAATGGCTTTCTGTAATAAACTTTGAAATACCAATCTTGTGTTGGAATTGCTTGCAATTCACTTACAGAAATGAATGCTCCTTTATTTTGTAAAGTGGTTTTTACATTTTGCAAAACTGAAATCATGGTTTGTTCTTCTGATGAATTTATTAAGTAATTATCCCATGTTAAAACCAAATATCCTGATGTAAAACCATCAATATCTAATTGCAAACTGTCTAATACAGTTTGTTTGTTCGTTAGCGTGTATATAGGTTTTATAAGTTCCTGATTAATGTAATGCATTGCTAATTGCATGAAGATTTCATGAATGTAAAAACCTTTGTCATTTTGGAAATCTATAAAAGTTGTTGACATTATATTAAAAATTTAGTTTTATTAAGTAATTTGAATTGTCGTATTGCTGATGATTTATTTGTATATAGTCCAACACATGCTGTTTTAGATTGGGATTTATTTGATCCATATTGTTAAAATCAATTACAACCTTGTCTAAACTCGGTTTTCCAGGATCAGGAGTATGAATCTTTTTAAAATGCTTATCAATTGCCTTTTCAAATCTTTCAAGTTGAATGGCATAATTACCTTGCCAAGCATTAACGGCACTTTGAGGGATCCCCATTGGATCTAGACTTTTTCCATGAAGACTTCCTCCTAACATGATTACGTCTCCGGCTTGATGAGACAACGATGCTTTTGCAACACCACCAAATTGCAATTCCAATTGAATAATGCTATCCACCTCATGAACTCGGTATATGTTTTTTGTCGCAATATCAGCAAAATCCGGAGGCAACATTTCTGCCCTTCTTTTATTGAAATAAGCAATATCATGCGTGGCATCTGGAAAGTCTAAAAGTTGCTTGAATTTATTTTCAACTGTTACGTTTTCATAAGGTAATTTTAAGTTGTTGAAGGCATCATTTGGTATGTCTCCGTACTTTTGTAGAAATCTAAAAAGTTCTACTTCATTAGCACTAAGATTAGAAAACGCTGCTTTGAAATTAGGTTCGTATCTATATCTTATCCAGCCTTCTAATAAGTCAGAATCTTGCTTAAATCTGTTAAAATAACTGATATTATTACCTACTTCTTCTAAAATTTTTTGTCTTCTATCAGCTGTTAGTTTCTCTAAAACACTTTTTAGATTATCTTCATCATAATACCGTATCAAAGAATTGCTTAATGTACTGCTTTCCAGATAAGCCAATAGTTTTCGCTCTTCTTCTATGGTGTTTTGTAGCATTAATAGCCAATTATCCACCGCAGCACCATTATTTTTTGCCATCAGCTCCATCATGGCAAGAAATTCATCGTTTCCTAATGCACCAAAATCATCTAAAAACTTTTTTTGGAAGGTAGCATTGGCTAATAACTTACTTTCTATGACTTGTCTGGATGTAGGATGTATTTGTTTAAATCCAGTTTTTGGAAAATTCCAAATTTCTGTTGCTCCTATTGGTAAAAAGAAAAGTAGAAAAAGAAAAATTATATGTGTTCTTGAATTCATAGATTTAAGCTACAAGCTGATATTAAATTTCTAAAAAGGAGTAAATCCCTGTTTTACTTTATCAATGCGTGTATTGATAAAGTCTTTCAAGTTTTTTCCTATACTTGTACACCAAGCTGTTGCATTATCGTATTTTAATTCTGGTAAATACACCGTATATACCATGGGATTGTCTCCTTCATCCAAAAAGGCCAAAGTGATTATTTCCGCACCATCATAACTTTCAATTACATAAAATGGTCTGTTAAATGTTCTGTTATAAAGTATAATACTTTCTAAAGCTTCTTCTTGTAATTCCTGTTGTATGTTATTGGTTTCTTTATATCCATACTCTAAAACATAGCAACTATTACCCGCTAAAAATAATAGTTCTCTCAATGCCTTTGGAAATGGTGTTCCTCCGTTGTACTGTTGTTCTAATTGCTGGATTTCGGCTTCGGAAATACCGTTTATCGTACTAAATTGTCCTGAACGGTTAATTTCTAATGAAGGGTTATTTTGTAACAATTTTAAATATTCTATTATCATAATTTTCTAGTTTTGTATTGTTTTTGTTTCTTCGATACTCACGGCGTTAGGATGTGCTTTAAAAATAATGTTGATGTCTTTTCCTTTCGTTTTACCATACTCTTTCAATGCTTGCAAGTAAAGCTGGCAAGATGTACAATTATAAAGGACAGATTCCATTTCTATGACAAATCGGTTTCCTGAATTCCATCGGTTTTCTAAAAAGTGAAAAACATATTTAAGTTCTGTGTCATTAAATCGGCTTATGTTTTCATCATCAATTGCTTTCACTGCAAAATCATCAAAATCATCAAAATTAAAATTCTGGTTAATAATGGTAAAGTTTTGCCCGTTGACGTTTACAGAAGGATAAACGACTTGGTTATTTACTTTAAAGATATTTTCTATTCCTTGTTTATTACCTGATATAAATATTTCATGATATTCATTTACCAATGAATTATCATCAAAAACTTGAGTTTTAATAAACAACCTGTTTCGTCCCTTTAATAATTTCTGCTTTGTTAATGACAGACTATTCATAATTCGATTTGAAATCGAATCAAGGTAACTTTTATTTATTGGAGTAAAGTTGATATTAAACGGATATTTATTTAAAACATCTACCCATTCTATCTTATTTCTTATTTTTAATGTTCCAATATGATTATCAGTCAAGTTTGACCGAATAATTCTAATGATATCTAACTCATTGTAAGCATTTTTTGCAGATCTATGAATATTTTGAAAATCAAGAATAAGTTCTAACCTAATTGGATGACTGGTTAGAAGCTGAAAAGAGGAGTTGTCTAAATTACCATAGTCTTTTAAAAATTTCTGTTTTACTTTCTCGTCCAATTTTTCCAAAATATTTTTCAGGCTACTTTCGTCATAATATCTTATTAATGCCGTGCTTAATGTACTGCTTTCCAGATATGCCAATAGTTTTCGTTCTTCTTCAATAGTATTCTGTAGCATCAGTATCCAATTATCCGCCGCAGCACCGTTATTTTTTGCCATCAGCTCCATCATGGCAAGAAGTTCATCATTTCCTAATGCACCAAAATCATCTAAAAATTTCTGTTGCAAAGTAGCATTAGCCAGCAATTTGGTTACAATTACAATAAAGTCATCGATTTTCTTCTTACCAAACTGATTAACTGTGATTGACTAAATACTGTCTAAATGGTTCTTTAATGCAACAGCAAAAGAAGAAACATCACTCATATTATGTTGATTATATAGGTTGATTTCATTCTGTAAAAAAATAGTATAAGGAAGGTTAAGTAACTTTTTTACAATAGCCATTCGGAATGATGCCGGATGGATATAAAAATTTAATTGATCATCTTCATTCATTGTTTCACCAAGATCGTAAAAGTCTTGTAATGTCTGGTTTTGATTAACAAAACTAACTGCTGCATTGATCATTTGTTCGAGCAAAGGCTTTACCTGCGCAAAACTTGCATCATCAAATACCTTTGTATTCTTTAATTTGTTTTTTTCGATAGTTGTTAAAATATACGTAAAACCTTTTTTAAAAGAGTTTGTTTTATTTAAGGTATGTTTAAAATCTGATATTGGATTATTTACATACACATCATGAAAAATTTGTTCAACATTATAAAACAAAATTGAAACAGAAATACCCGTACAGATTACGTCATGAGGAAAGTATTCATCATAAAAAAGTGTAATTGTGATTTTTCTTGATGCTTCATTTTTAGTATAAAAAAACTCATTTTCAAAAGATTCCAAAGTATATCCAGTAGGTTTTATTTCTTCTAAATGAGTTTGTAAGTTTTCTTTATTGTAGGTTGTTTTCATTAAATTAGAATTTACATTTCTATTCATCACTTTCTATCATATCATTTAATAATTGAGTAAAAGAAGGAGACAGATCATAATTAAAACCATCCGGATACCATTCCTTAATATTTCCATATGAACTATCATTTATTAATGACATAATTATTTCGCCTTGACCTCGGGTTTTCCCAATCGATATAAAACCGCTAGGAATGATTCCATTCAAATCAGAAAAAATATTTTCCATTATATCAAATCCATATTTAATAGGATAAAAATCAGAAATGCCGTGATCTGCACTATCATAATTTATATGCCTTATTTCATTTGGTATAACTAAACCACCATTGTAAGACAGCATATGTTGCTTGTAATCTTGAGGAAGCGTTGCATTTAATATTGCTTCAAATGAAATTAGATCTGATAAGGTTATTGGTTGAGAATTTGATCTCATGCTAAAGCTAATTTGCATAAATTATTTATTTATAAATTATTATTAATGTAATCATAGAGAATATCCGACTCTTTTACACTCCCAGAATGAGGTATTGTTATACGATGAGCTTTTCTTGTTACTAATTGTAAAGTTGAATTCATGTTAATATCCAAGTCATCTACGTGATGCCATGTCATTTCTAATTCTTTCATTAAAACCTCACCATCTTTATAGTTAATTCCCATTTTTTTCCATGCATTTCTAAAATCTACCGCTCTATCTCCTTGTCCAGTTATAGGTATTTTAACTTCACCGCCAGTACTTTTTATCTTCTGTATTATACTGCCAAAGGATTCCGTTAATCCAGAAATATTTGGAATTCCATTACCTAATATATAAGGCGGTGGAGATGGATGAAAAGCCATTTCTAAATTTTTAAAATCAGGTGAAACACCCATTCCGTTATTACTTCGTGGTATTTGCTTACCTAAATGAGATTTCGTGGATATATAAGCATTTCCAGAAGATACAGAACCACTTCTAAATGTGCTTTTTATTTGATTTTGAATATTGGCCTGCTGCAAGACTGATAGCTTCTTAAATTTTTTGTAGCTTGCAAAATTTATTTTAGGTGGTGGGCCATTAAGCTCAGCTCTAAAATGTACAATTCCGTCTAAATCAACAAGCTCCCATTTGGAACTACCTGGAACTTTAGAAAAATTTGTTCCAATAGGTAGGTCATCAACAATATATAACCATAATTCTGGATCTTTTTTTGCTATTAACTTAGTTTGCGAAGGAGCTGTACTCCATCGTTTTATGGCTTGCGGTTTTTCAAGAAACTTATTAAACAAATCTGAATTGACATTTCCAAATTCCTTTAAGAAAAATTGTTTTTTACTCTCTTCTAAATTTTTCAAGATATTTTTCAAACTACTTTCATCATAATACCGTATTAAAGAATTGGTTAATGTACTGCTTTCAAGATATGCCAATAGTTTTCGCTCTTCTTCTATGGTGTTTTGTAGCATTAATAGCCAATTATCCACCGCAGCACCGTTATTTTTTGCCATCAGCTCCATCATAGCAAGAAGCTCATCATTTCCTAATGCACCGAAATCATCTAAAAATTTCTTTTGGAAAGTGGCATTTGGAAGTAGTTTGGTTTCGATCACTTGTCGTGATATAGAAGGAATTTGTTGTAAAAAATTACTGTAATTATCACTCTCTGCGCCATCTAAGTCATTAAACCATTGTTTAAGCAATGGATGGTTGTCAAATTCTTGTGGAAATCCTAAATCACTTAACTCTTTCGCTCTTTTACGGATCATTTTACTGGCAAGAACATCTAATCCTAAAGACCCAATCTGTATCCAAAACAAGATTTCATCCAGCTTTTTACACCTCTTATACTCATTGTTCTGTTGGGAGTCATCAGGAACTTGCCCTTGAGGTGTAGTGTCATTAATATTGGCTGTAACATGATTCTTATAAATTGAACAATTACCAGTATAATAACTTAAATATGCAGATACCAAACTTGAAGAAACTTCAATAAGGGCAGCAGCTCCTTGTACTCCTGTCCAAACCCCTTTTATCGTGAAAAGAACCTCGGCTGTTTGGCTTCCTCTTTTGTACGCGCGGTAAGCTCTTCCAAATTTCCCGAGATGCCGCAAATGCCGTAATTTTGTAATATTTCCAACTCCTGTAAAAGTAAGTCCAATATCCAAAGCCAGCCCGATTCCGTTCCATAAATCTTGGGTATCGCCATAATCATCCATATATTTTAAGAAAAACAGTGGTAAAATGGCGGTTTTCTCTTGTCCAGGTTGGTTGATATCTACAAAAGGGATTTTTATGGCTACATCGTCTTCCTTGTATTGGCTTAGTGATACGGCTTGGAAATATTTGTATGCCCCAAGGGTTTCGTAATACTTTTGAACCGGATTTTGGTTTGCATTGTAAGTAGGTGCTATTTTTATTTTTTCCTGGTTTACACTTATTTTACCTGCAACAAACTCAAACTGCATATTATCTATATAAAAACCAAAGGATTTTTCTGATGAATATGGGATGATAACCGGATCACTTTGATAACCTTGCAATGCAGCATCAATAGCATCGAGGTCTTGGGTGGTAATATCTTCAAAATCGTTAGTATTAATTGCAGGATTAAATGCTGAAATAAACCATAACATAAATGTATTCAGCATTAGAGTTTGTCTGTTATCTTCACCAAAAAATAATATACTATCATTTATCTTATCGTAAAGTTTTTCAAACAAAGTATATTGTTTACTGCCATCAACAATCATGGTAGTTTGCAGCTTATTCAAAAAGTAAGTGGCATCCTGATGATTTATAGGGATGGATTGAAAGATTTTTAAGACAATATCTTCTTTGTTTCCTGTAATATTTCCCGTTGCAAAATCCTGTAAAATTCTGATTCTTTCATCTATAGATAATAAGGTAATTGCACTGGCTGGTAAAATGGTGCTCAAATACTGCATTCTTTTTACGTCCTGAGCCTCTAAATCAGTAGACAACCAAGAAATTGGAGCTCCTGCAGGAGGATTAAAAATTAAATTTTCATCTTTTCCAATGAGATTGTAATAAAAATTGACAACAGCATTATAATAATTTTCATACGGTGTATAAAAACCACCATAAAATTGTTCACTGCCCACCTCCAAAGGTAACTCTTGTGTGCTTGCAAAATCCTTGTATCCCCAATCGAGCAATAAATGGGCTATGGCCTTGTCTGTTCTTGTAAATTTTAAACCCGACGGTAATGTAGTTGCGCTATTAATCTGAACTCTTGCGTTATTACCGGAAGAAATACTACCAAGAAAGGTCTTAATTTCAGACAGAGTTGCAAAAGCTAAAATTTCTAAAACATCTTTAACAATATAATGAATTCTAAAGCAAATTTTAATTATTCCCTCATAGATTACTTCTTTTGCTGCATCACCAATCGTTACAGTATTAATTTTATTTTTGAAATTCTTTGTAAAGAAATGTCCCTCATCTATAGTGGAATATGAATTCTGTATGTCTGCATCATAAATTTCTATTTCACAATAGTTAGGACTGCTGGAATTAAGATTTTCTGGTGGGTACTCGTTGAAATTTGAAAAATCAATCTGCAAATTATTTATTCTAAATTTTGCTTTTTTGAGGATGAAGTATTTTGAATAGTTAGCAGTTTCATAACCATTAAATTCTACTTTTTCAATTTTAAATAAATCTCCTTCCTTTACAAACTCAAATTCGTCAAACCAATTATCTGTTTTTTTTAGGTTTGCAAGATTCTTTGTTTTGCGGTATTCTTCGTATGCCATTTCTTTAACATAACCACTTCTGCTTTCACTAGCGTGGCCTTGATAAAAATTAATCTCACTTACATATATATAATGAGTACTATTAAGATTAAACTCCGATAACTTCCCAGTTAATCCATAAGTTGTAGGCGATATGGAATAACTGCCGCCGTTTATGGAAGTTGAATTTCCCGAGAGCCTTATTGGGATGTTTTTACCGTATATTAATACTGCTTCCACCATAAATCTAAATTTCTTTAATTCTTTCCGTTACGATGTCACTTCTGGTAATTGCTCTAATCGGTACCCACTGGCTATACTCCTCACTGCCATAGACTCGGTTGTCGATTGTGGTCACATAGATTTTTGGGGTGGGTTCATAAAATTCGAGATTTCCGGTTTGGTTCTCGCCCAAAATACAGAGGCTGTATTTTCGGTACTGGGTGCCTTCAGACGAAGTGTAGTAGCTTTCCTCGTCCTCCAGTTCATTTTTAAAATAGACTTTCGGGTTGTTCAGGTTATGTTGTGTGACCAGTGATTTTACCTGATTGTTTTCCCCTTGGGTTATTCCCAGGAGTTTCTTGCTCGGGATGGCTCCGTCGCTGGAGTGTAGTGAGAGTCCGGTAATAGTAGTGCCGTCTGAACCTGTAAAAATTTCTGTTTGCAGATAATATGGGCTTTCTGGTTCATAATAATTATTCCGGTCTTTGCTAAAGGTTATTACTCCGCTATTGGAGTTGTCTTTGTAGGCAGAGAGGCTTTGGAAGAAAGAGCCTGTATTTTGCCGAATGTCGTTCAACAGGGTTTCGTAGGTGACGCGGTCCAGGGTTTGGTTGTTATCTTTCAGAACGCGGTCTTCAGTACGTTTGGTTGTAACTGTAGCAATGTCGTGACCTCCTGTCTTATTTTCAAAATTAATGAGTAGAAGGTTTTGGTCTACGATATAATGGAGTGCCGAATCTGTGGGAGGTTTTATGCGTGCTTCTATATTGATCAACCCAAAGACGTCATCAATATCTTTCATATTGCGATACACAGTTTGGGTGGGTACATTGGGATCGCCGGTAGCAATATCTTCTGCTACTGATATCTGCTTTCCCTCATATACGAGCTGTATCAGGCAGGCAATTTTCTGCGCCGTGGAAGTTTGAAGCACAATAAAAGTGATGGGTTTGGTAAAGCTGATGTTAATGCCGGTACCCTGCTCTTGTAGTAGATTATTATCTCTGAAGAAATAATCTTCATGAGAGCTGTCCGGCGACACCAGCCCCTGTTTTACATACAGGGCCGATGCCGGGTTATTATCGGTGGTCAGTTGCAGAGCCACCTGTGGCTGCCCATCAAACGGCCTTAGGGGCCAGTTCTGCTCGAAGAGTGAATCATTCAAACTATTTCCATCTGTTCCGATTCTGATGTTGGTGGGATTGGCCGCCGATTCGGCATAATTTCCATAAAAGTTATAAGATCGCTGCCGGTTGCTTTGGATATATAAGTAAACGGTGTTTTTTGTTTGAAAGTTACTGATAAGGTTGTAAATCGCATCTGGGGTGTTAGCAGGGGTGGCCGGAGCTTGCAGATATATTTTGCCCTTTCCCTGGGCATGCAGGCCATAAAAAGCGGCAATATCAATAAATTGGGTAGCGCTTTCCCGGATGAGTTTCTTTAGAAACTCGGTGGCACCCAAAGAGGTATTCAGCGTGTGATCTGTTGCCCGCGCATAGGATAGATTCAGTGTAAAGGGGTTGGGGTCGTTCTCTATCGTAAAATCCCCCTCGTTCAATACAATATCAATACCTAAGGACCCCTGGGCATCTCCAATGTAAGTGCCGCCAGGAATCATGGGAAGTTCAAAGGCTTTTTTCTGCGGCTCATTCGGGAGGCTGTCTGGGTTGGATAGCTTAAAGAAATAATCGTCTATATAGTCCTCCGGTGACTGCTGTTCCGTAGCTGCTGCACCAGGATTCGGAAAGCCTATTAGCCAAGCTTTAAAAGGAGGCTTGGTAAGTGCGGTGTTGTTTGCGTAAAAATCTTCAAACTCCTTCCAGATCCTTTTAGTTAAGCCCGTAGCCTTGGCGTTACCCTGGTCCAGCACTATGTCGTTGGCATCAAAGAAATTGTCCTTTTGCAGACCCCTGTAAACAATGTACTTTATGGGCAGTCCGTTTATGGGCTGCCTGAAAGGCTTCAGGATAAGATTTACTTTTGTGGCATCACTTCCATGAGGCTGGATGAAAATTTGTCCGGAGCATATAGAATATACTTTTCCAGTAAACTGGATCCGTGAAGTGGTACGAAAAACAGTGCTGTCTAAAACTCCAAACTGGTTACCCGCAGTTTGATAGTAATTGGTGTTTTCCAGAAAGAACCAGGATTCTGCGCGGAGCTCAGGTCTAAGGTTGCGGCCATGGCTGTCGGCAGTAGTGGGCAAAGAAGGAGATGTTGTTCCAGGCATAGTTCGACAATATTTTTTGTCAACAATGAATGCCTAACAGACCATTTTCACCCACCTATTTATCCTCATCCTGTATAGAAATATGTATATGTACAATATTTCAGCAATATCATTGAAGAATTCTATTTGTTTTCTAAATTAGATAATAATATCTCGCGGGAGACAGGTGGAATAGTTAAATAAGTGTTAAAGTGGATTTTCACTTGTCTATAGGTTCACAATTAAGATACTGAGTGTGAACCCACTTTTGTTCCATTGCTAGTTTTAGCCAATCGCCATCTTTCTCATCGGTAAATATAATTTCATTTTGATGTAACTTCCCGGTAATCATATATTGGGTTCCGGGGCCACTGCGAATATTAAGAATAGAACCGGTCACTATTGCCTTTTGTACTGCGACCGTATATCTTTCAGCAACCCACGCTTCTCGCGAGCCTGAAATCTTTATCCATCCTGAGTTCCTTTCATACACTCTCAATATCGAACCTTTCATTACCTTAGGAACTTGCTTATCGATAGTAGATTGAGCATTTGGCTCTGTCCTTACGTTCAATGCACTAGCGGTAACACTGGCGTATCCTATTGTTAGAGAACTATTCAAGTTGCTTTTTTCTTTAATAGCTGCTTTAATTAACGGAATGAAGTTATTATTACAATCTGAAACTTTATTACCACCAAAAAACGCAGTACCGGGACAGGATTTATTATTTTTTGTTCCGTTATTCCTTTCCCCGGATGCCAAGTTATACCAATGATGATAGATTACGAAGTCTGTAGTTGCCGGAAGATTGAATTTACTACACAACAAAGCAGTACATTCAACAATAGATGCAACTTGTTTTGCGGTCATGGAGTCTTTCCCTTTGTCAAAATTCCCTAAACTTTCAATGCATACCGAACCAGCGTTCTGACCATAGATACAGGCTGGAGTCGTTTCAATGTTTCTGCCAGTCACAATACTGCCATCGGGAAAAATGGTGAAGTGCTGGCCAATATTTCCCCACCCATTACTGTTAATGTGATGGTTTTTCATTGCATTTTGAAGATCAAAATGATTATTGCTTTTGAAATGTATATAACTGGGCGAGTAAGTATGATGATGTTGGATCTTTGTAATGGTCCTTGCAATCCTTTTTTCAGCAATCCACTTCTTAAACTCCTCTAAGGAAAATTTAGTAAAACCATATTTTGTTTCCATGGACAATATTTATTATTAATTTTTGATTTGCTGTTGTCCAACCATATGAAGACCCATTTTGATGACGAGATGGAGTTCTACAGGTTACTGATGCAGCATAATTTTTTTTCTTCTAATCAACGGTAAAAAATAGTGTTTTTCCCACGAGGTTTTCAAACTTTCACAGTCTCCCTTTTATTCATTCCATGTAAGTTCTCGTCTCCCGTGAATTTTACAAAAAAATAGATCTAGCCTCAGCATCGTTGTCTCGGTTGCTGTGCTCTTCGTAGAAAGACGCGCTTTGAGCTTTTCACGCCGCCATAGCTGTCCTCAAAGCCGGTCGGTAAGCGGTCTGATGCTATTATGTGTAATAGCTCCAACCCGACCATAAGAGAGTCACCTTTCCTTTTTTTTCATTTATATTATCGGGTGATTTTAAATATTGATAATATTTTTTTTACTGCCTTTCTAATTTGGTATTTTGTTGTTGTAGATGTTTATAAAAAGCTTGATGTTCCAATACATATCCTTCCAATATAAGGTGAGAAACAAGTTCTGTAACGAAAATGTAATCTGAGGACGTAAAGGTTCTATTAACATCAAGTGTAAATTGATTACCGTCATATGTTTTTACTAAATACGAACGTGTTCCGTGGTTTCCGGGAAACACAGCTGCCACTTTAATATTATCCAAATCCCACACTTCCAGGCAAGGGTTATAGGAAAATTGATCACAGTCGTAAGCTTTTATATAGCCAGCAACTTTAGCAGGATAATTACCGTTATTAAAAAGAATTTCACCATCCTGTGCCAATCGGGGGTTATAGGTGTCCTTTATGTTTTGGAGGCGCTGTTGTTTACCCTCTGCATCGACAAAACTGTTTGACTTTTTTAGGGCGTATTTATCGGCAAGACTCTCACGGGGAACATCGAAGAATGCTTCAATTTTTTCTCTGTCAATTCCACGGGAATCAAAAAGTTGGTATTTTACAGCCAATTGGTGGGTAATAATTCTATCTGGTTTTAGCGAGGTCACCAAAACTTCATATGGAATTTGGGTAATTTTCCCTTCCGCAGACTTAAGATCCAGATAATATATAAATTCTTCATTTGCCAGGTCCACTCCCTTTAAGTGCACTTCAAATATTTTTTCATTACTAAGAGAATAATATTCATAGTGATCACGATAAGGATTTTGGATAAGGGCGATCTCTTTATTATCTAACAATACCTTGTCTTTCTTTATCTGAATTTTTTGTGCCGTCAGAGAGTGAACTAGCAATAATGAAATAATGAAAACAGATTTCATATGTTGAATTTTGTTGTTTGATTATCCATGGGTAGGTTTGTTAAAATTAGCAAAAAGCGCATTGGAATATGTTCGAATAAACTGTAATATTATTCCATTCAGAGTGCTGCTTGCTTTTACCGTTTTTTGGCTTGTTACTTACCCTTCTAGATAGCTCACCAACCACCCTAGCTTCACGAAGATGCTGATTAACGACCACGAAATCGAAACAGGTAATCTGTTGAGGAATGTTAAAATTAAGAAAAAATTCTATTTTTGAAATGCACTCAAATGCGGAGGTTTCATTGGCAATCTTGCTCAGATAAAAGTTTAATGGTTGAAATACACTTCTGATATGAGAAGAAAAATGGCACTTTGCACTTGACTTGTAACGATCCGTGTTGGTAATATAACCGTCTTTCATCATTTTTATTTCTAAGATACTTATTTTTCGAAACAAATCTACGTACCGGGAAATTCAAATGTTGTTTTGTGATCATCCTTCAAAACAATATAAGCACTGAACTTTTTGCCGTTTTTAGCCTTCATATTTTTGATCAGCGGAGTGCTCCTGTTGTTGATGAGTGGAGTGATCTGTTGTAAACTGAGCTGGATACCGCATACAAATCTGAACAGAATCCAATTACACCGGTCATCAGGGCACTTGACGATTTTATCTTTGATGATGAGGTTGTGCTGTTGGCATTTTGGACATTTTAGTTCCGGAATATTTTCCTGAGGGATGGATAATGATAGTAGTTCGTTGGTGATTTGTGAGGTGTAGCTTTTTATATCGTTGATAAATTTTTTTGCATTGAGTTCACCTTTTTCAATTCGATCTAATGCCATTTCCCATTCTGCGGTCATTTGTACATTGGCTATTTTTTTGTCTCTGATAAGGTCGTAAACTTTCAGTCCTTTTTCAGTGGGTATCAGAGCTTTGCTTTTGCGAACAATGTAGCTTCTGCTGAGCAGGATTTCAATAATAGAGGCTCTGGTTGCGGGTGTACCTAAACCGATATTTAAAATGACTGTATGTTTTTCATTATTATTAATTGATCTTCCTGCATTTTCCATCGCTGACAACACATCGGCTTCACTGTACAGTTTAGGCGGTTGGGTTGTCTTTTCTACAAACTCCACTTTGGAAATTTTCAGTTCATCACCGATTTTGAATTCAGGAAGTTCAATGAGCATGTCTCCGACGTTATTGATACTGCTATCATCATTTTTAATGCTGTCGTGGTGTGATAGAATTCCTTTAACAGATCGCCAGCCTTTGGTTAATATTTTTGAACCTTTAATATTGAATTCGTAGTGATGTACCTTGACCGTGATATGACTAACCTGCTTATAGCAATGCTCTGAGAGAGATTCCAGTAGACGATAGGCAATCATATCATAAATGGCCTTCTCAGTTGCGGTGAGTGCGGATGGTATTTTTGTGGTGATCAACAATCCGTGGTGGTCGGTCACTTTAAGGTCATTTACCATTCGTTTGTTGAAGTTGCCAAATTTAAGTGTTGAAATTGCGGGCTTGAATTGATTGTTAGTATTGAGAATTCTTACCAGTTCCGGGATCTCTGACCAGAGGTCTCCGGGAATATATTTGCTGCCGGTTCTTGGATAGGTAATGAATCTTTTTTCATAAAGATCCTGTGCAGTCTGCAGGACCTGGTCGGCTGACAGACCCAGCTTTCGGTTGGCTTCTTTTTGAAGTTCTGTCAGGTCAAAAAGTATCGGAGATGATTCCTGAACGGTTTTGATGGATACATCTTTTATAGTGGCCCTGCCTTCCCGTTCTATTGATTTTACGATCTGTTCCGTCTGTTTTATATCTTCCCAGTGTTCATTGGAATGACTGGTGAAATCGAGGTATTCTTTCCGGTGCTTCAACTGGATCTGCCAAAATTTCTTTTGCGTGAAATTTTTATGATCTTCATATCTTTTACAGATCAAGGCCAGTGTTGGGGTCTGAACCCTGCCCAAGGTGTACACATCTTGATGGGCAGCAATACTCAGTGCCTGAGTGGCGTTGATCCCAACCAGCCAGTCGGCTTCACTTCTGGCTTTTGCAGCCTGATAAAGACCGTCGAATGTTGAACCTGCTTGAAGTCTTTTGAATCCATCGTGTATGGCCTTTTCCGTAAGAGAACTGATCCACAGCCTTTCAAAAGGTTTGTTACATTTGAGGTAATCGTAAATGTATCGGAAGATGAGTTCTCCTTCCCTTCCTGCATCAGTGGCCACAATGATACTGCTGCATTGATTAATGACTTTTTCTATTATCTCTAATTGTTTGAGTGCGGACGGATCTGGTCGATAGCCTTTATGGTTTTGCTTTTTTATGAGTCTCGGAATTAGTAAAAATGGATCTGGAAAGATTGGCAAAGAGGCTTTGTGAAAGCCTCTTATACCATGATCTTCCGGCATACCCAACGACACCAAATGACCTAATGCCCAAGTCACGCAAAAACCGTTGCCTTTCAGGTAACCGTCTTTTCTTACGTTGGCCTTTAATAATTGTGCGATCTCTCTTGCGACACTGGGCTTTTCTGCGATGATGGCTTTCATACGTTTTGGATTTTATATTTTACGTCCTCTTGATTTGACAGGCTTCTTCTGCTGATCTTCCTGCTGTTTATTGGCGGGTTGCTGCTGTTTGGGCTGAAGAGGTTCTTTGACATTCTTGGTGGCTTCGTTGGTCTTGCCATCGGAATTCACTGCCTTTTGCGTGGTATGGTCTTCTGAAGGCTGGGATTTTTCTTTTAATTTATTGGGATTGGTAAAGGAAAAATCTGTCTTGGCGGTTTCTTTATCGAAGGTAATATAGCCTTGATAAGCTTTTCCTTTGCTATCAACAAGACCGTCTACATATACCGTTTCCCCTGCTTTGAATTTTTCATACTGCCGGTCATCCAGTTCTTTTCCTCTGAATATTTTTGGGGCCTCCCCATCTTTGTTTTGAACTTGCTGACTGGATTGATTCTGATTAAGGTTGTTGTTGTTGAAAATAAATTCAACATAGCGCTTGTCCGCATTGAACTGGACCGTTGCCTCGAATAATTCTCCTTTTTTAGAGGTCATACCTTTCAGATAAAGCGGCTTGCCTTCAAATAAAGTTTGTTTTTGTTGCTCTTCCAGCTTGATGCCCTTTATCTCATCAGGAATTTTCATATACTCGGCCCTGTAAGCGACCAGCTCGTTGGTCAGTCGGTCACGGCTGATCACGGACGGGATGATCTCATCGGTCTTAGGATTGACAAGATCTACGACCCGGCCCATATTTCCGCTTTCTTTGAGGTTTTTCTTGTCTTCTTCGGTGAAGTCATGACCAAGAAACTTTAAATTGAGATTCGGTTCTTTGCGTATGCCGTGCAGGTGAACTGCTACTTCGCCGGTATCTCCGGTCTGTAGAGAAAGTCTGACATCCATCTTGCTAACCGCTGTTCCCAAATTAATAGTAATGGGAATAAGATTATTGGTCTTAAAGCCTCGGAGAAGTGGATCCATAGCATTCATCTTCTCAAGCTTTTCCTGATTAAGACCAAATTTTTCCATGGTCTTCCAGTCGATCTGTTCTGGTTGGAAACGATATTCCTGATTGTCTGTCTTGTTTTCCATTGTGTTCTTATTTTATATGGTTTGTATTTTTCGGTAAGACTTCATATTCTTTCATATTTCCTTTTCTGCCGACGATGCTTGATCAAAATCCTGCTGGAGGTTTTACGCTGTGTTCATCATATTCCGAGAAATTGAAGAAATTGAATGCGAAGGATTCTTAAACTGTCGGTAAAAATTGAAAAGAAGTGGGTGAAGAGGTCACAGTGTTTGGCACCCAATCAATTGATCATTGTCTTTCTTTTCTGTTGACGCGAATTATTGCATATTCCCCTGTTAGTCTGCTCCTATGCCCGTCTCGGCCGCATTGGTATTCATGTTTAGAATAAGCACTGTGTCTGACCCTGACGTGATCTCATAGGATTCATTATGCGTCTTCTTTTCCATAGCAAACATTTCGTCCTATGAAGGTAGGGGCATACATGGTAAATGCTTTGATGTGGAATTAAGATTGCTTTTTTGGCAGCTTTTGTCCTTTTATCCGGAACTTAAACATTCTCTGATAAGCTGATGTACATCGGACATTTTGTAATAAAGCTTCCCACTGATGCTATAGTATGGCAGCTTTTTATCGGTGCGGTAGCGTTGCAATGATCTTGAACTGATTTTTAAAAGTTGCAATACGTCTTGGTTGTCAAGCAGCACCTCCCCGTCGATCTCTATAAATCTGGATTGGTTGGATGTCACATGCTCTTTTAGGATATCAAATCGTTCCATGATCCTATCCATCCAGGCTATAAATTCTGTTCTTTCGATATTCATAACTGTGATTTTTTTTAGGTTAAAATGATATGAACAGTTGATCAACTTTTATTGTGGTAAAGTTGAATAATGAACATCACATAAAATCACTACCTTTTCGTAGTACCGAAAAAATATTTTCACTTTATAGTTTGTAATCAATCTTTTTAAAGATTGCTCAATCTTTCCTTGATGGGTCACCAATGAGTCATCAGCCGAAAAAAAAAGTCAGCTGTTGCCTCTAATATTCGGTTGATGGAAATCCTTAAATGGATAATTGAAAAATACCAGGTTAAACAAGGAATGAATTTATCTTTCCGATTCCTTACCAACCCAACCTGTAATAATCACCTTAAGTAATTATGTATGCAGCAGAAATTATCACCGGACAGAAATTTACATTTCATAAGACGAGACATACTTTTGGAACACTGTTTTAACCGACGGTGTTCCATTGGAAGCCTCAGTAAACCGATGGGACATACAATATTTCAACAACACAGATTTATGCTAAAATTACCAGTCAAAGTAGTAAGGATATGGATTTGATTGATCCCAAATTTCAAGCTATGGAAGAAGTGATTTCTACAGCTAATTGAACACCATTTTTACACATCTAAATAAGCGGCACTTAACGGTTCTGCTTTTTTTAACTGTAATTTTAAAGCAAAAGCACATTTACTCTCCGCCGCAAATCCAAACTCAGCAAAAGAGCTTTTTTGCTTCAACTGAAACAAAAAATTGAAGAACGAAACTTCTCCCTCCCACCCCATTGCTGATTTCATTTTTCAAATATTTGTCACAGGCTTTCATAACCTGGTCATTTATTCCACAAAGTTTATTACAGAATTATTTTCCATAATCAACCGGTAAAAAGGCAGCTAAGTTATAGCCGGCAGCAGCCGCAACTCCCAACCAAAAGACTACGGCATAATGGCAAGGCAAAATGATGGCTTCGCCGAGAGGTAGCGTGTTGCCTTGCCACCCTCCGGGACTTATTCCGTTTCCTTTTGGTTTTTCCGCATAGCCCGCTTGGATTATCTGCTTTCTTTTTTCCGGTTTTTCTTTTGGAAAAATCATTTGTGAAGCGAAGCAAGCCACTAACGGGAAGCCAGAAAAGCACACGTAACAAAATAAACAGAACGATTATGAACATCATCGGAAGACTGACAAAAGATGCCAAAGCACACCCATTGTCGAATGAAAAGCACGTTGTAAACTCTTCAGTAGCGACCAAGGACAGCCACAACACATGCAGGGTGACGTGTAGAGCAAAACCTGCTTCGATGTGCCTACTGGCTAACAGCAAACGGGGTAAGACTGCTCACAAAAGGCACTTCGGCAGAACTCACAGGCAGAGTAAGCACAAGGGCATGGAAAGACAAAGACGAAAAGCCAAGAGCAGGGCTTATTTCCATATCTCACAAACTAAACTGCACGGAAGTAGCAGGAAAGCCGAAACCGTACAGGCTACTACAGAATCGGAAAACAACGTGTTTGTAGAGGAAACAACGAAGACCTCGCATTTTAACAGCAAGTATTCAAATTATTTTTTAAACATCAAAATTTTATCAAAATGGCACACAACATTAATTTCAACGAGAGAACAGGACGTTATTCATTCTTTAGCGTTCAGCAAAAGGCGTGGCACGGTTTAGGACAAATTGTAGAGCAATATCCAACAAGCGAGGAAGCTATCAAACACGCAGGATTAGATTATGAAGTCGTACAAGCTCGATTATTTTCTAAAGGTTCGGGCCTTATCGAAACTGAAAACGGTATTGAGATAGGCAGCACAGAATTGGAAGTACCTAATTATTTTGCCAACATTCGCACTGATAACAACGCCGTTTTGGGTGTGGTAGGAAAAGATTATCATATTGTACAGAACCGTGAAGCCTTTAATTTCTTTGATGCGATTGTAGGCAGCGGCGAAGGCATTTTTTATGAAACCGCAGGAGCATTAGGCAACGGCGAACGTATTTTTATCACAGCCAAATTGCCCGATTATATCCGTGTAGGCAATGGCGACGATATTACAGAAAAGTACATTTTCCTAACCACTTCGCACGACGGTAGCGGAAGCATTACAGCGGCATTTACTCCTATCCGTATCGTTTGCCAAAACACGCTGAATGCTTCATTGCGCAATATGACAAATGTCGTACGCATCAAACATACGTCAGGAGTAAAGCAGCGTATCGATAATGCTCATAAAATTATGGGATTAGCGAACACATTGAGTAATCAATTGGAAAGCACTTTTAATGATTGGAGTAAGGTAAAGGTAACGGACCAGGAGGTAAAAAAGTTAATCCAATTGGCACTTTGCCCAAACAAGGAAACGCTTGACCTCATCACAAAACGTGCAGAAGATGAAATCTCCACCGTGTTCAAAAATACGGTTGATGATGCTTTTGCTTATGCAATGATGAGCGACACCCAGCAAATGGAAACGACAAAAGGTACTTTGTTCGGAGCTTACAACGCAGTTTCAGGCTACTATCAGAATATTAAAAACTACAAAAATGATGAAGCCAAATTACAGAGCATTGTATTGGGAGGAACTGCCCAACTGAAATCACAGAAGGCATTTGAACTGTGTGCTGCATTTGCTTTAGACGGTGCAGATATTTTAAATCTTAATTAATTAGCAACAGGCTACCGTTTTAAACAGCGGTAGCCTGTTAAAAAGCAATATTATGACTACTTGGTGCAGTAATACGGTTGTTTTCGAGGAGAAGCCCGAAGCTGTCGAACACATACAATAGCTTTTCCAAACGATAAAAAGCAAAGGGCATCCAGAGATAAAAGGACAATTGCGCGATTTGGTCGCCAACACACACGGTGGTTTCTTCTTCACTATATATTGCAATGAAGGAGATGAACACGCTTTCCAATTTGAAACAAAATATTCGCCTAGCTTTGAAAATATTCAAGAGATTGCAGACATTTTAAAGAGATTTACTCAGGATGATGAAAAATGGAGACCGCTGGTATATGGTAGGGTGAAATTTCTGACGGGACTGTCACATATTATTTGAAAGATGAAGCTTTTGAAAAATATCAATTTGACGAAGAAACGGCCAGCTATAATTTTATAGGCGACACCTTCGAGAGTGATTATGACGTTTTGAAAACTTTTATATACCGAAGTTTCCAAAAACAACAGTTGAAAAATTTAACGATTGAAAACCGGTCAGCAAAAAAGACACTTCCTTCCTTAGCTCGGAAATGTCTTTTTTGCATTTAGTAAAGGTGCAACCCATTTGATGAAAATGTATGCTCCGCCATTTTATCAAACCAGTTGCGGGTTTTTTGCGTGGGATATTCGATATCCCATTTTTTAATTTGGATTGACTTATTTCCTATCCACACAGAATGCCAAAAACAATCAAAGCATAGGCAATCCATTTGCCGATACGCTCTAATAAAACGCGTGAATACTGTTGCATGAAAGCTGGAAAAACTTCCTGCTGCTTATTCGCTAAACAATCTTTATATCCACAATAAACGGGATAATACCAGGCACCAACTGGACTGTAACCGCATCCATAAATATTAAAATTTCACTACCTAAATATAGTCGGCAAATCGAAAAGTAAAGATTTTCAAGACTAAATGTAAAGAAAACACAATTGGATTTGCATACACAAAGTTAGCCTTTGAATTGAAAAGCTCTTTAAATGGATTTTAATTCACGTTTAAACTGAATCTAATCTGTTGGTCATTGAGCAGCTGCTGAGTTTTACACCGGTTGTTTTCGTACACATGCACATTGCCAAGGAACAGTGAAATGCTTTTCAATGGGAGATTGATCGACGGGTGATGAGATGCAGGTGATAGATATCCGACATAAACCTAAATTAGCATCAGAACTGCGCGGATATGCGAACACTGCCAGCTTACCCTGATCGGTTTATCCCAGTTGAAATGTGGCGGGTCATACGGTAACTTCCAGTCATCTCCCCACGTAGGTGACTGAACCTCTCCTAATTGTGGGAATTCGTGTGTGTGTGTTGTAGTTCATTCATCCCAAATTGGAAAACCTTCTTATACTAGTTTTCGATTATTAGGGAAGATTATAGAAAACACTTTTTTCAAAAGCAAATACACCCGCTACTTCATGCACCTTCGCAAGCAGGGACTGGACATGAATCAGGTATCTGATCATCTGTTGGGAGAGGAAATTAAAAAGAATATAGACCCATAGTCTTTTTTACTGTTAACGGATTTATATAGAGAAAATTAGATATTTTTTTTTCCTCCCTACAGTCCGGCGGCCGCTTTGGCCGCCATGTGCAAGGCTGTTATGAAGAAACTTTATTTCTTAGTCACCTTCCCGGTTTATTAGAACAGTATAAAATATTCCCCGCATTATTTCACCGTCATTTTAAATACCTTCAACTTCTGATTGTCCAAGCCCGTTACTTCAATCAGATAGTTTCCTTTTGAAAGTTTTCCTTCAAGATTAAATTGCTGGATTTTGTTTTTTGAAAGTGCCTGCTGATTAACCATCCTTTTGGACATATCGTATATTTTTATGCTGCATTTTTCTTTTGCCAAAATACTACCGGAAAGGCTGAAATTTCCGCTGTTGGGATTATTGTACAGTACCAAATCTTTGGCAGGATCGGCTTCTGTTGTACCCAACGGGTTAATCAGGTCGAAACGGGCAAGAAATCCACTGGTAAAAGTGGAAATATTTGGTGAGATTTGGGTCTGATAAGCCGACTCCGTTGCGATTCCTGTAGCTGCGGTGGTGCTGCCATACAGATAGAAGGTGTTCTCTCCCTGGGTCAAGATGCCGATATTTTGCTGATCTATACTTGGATTGTTGCCGGGGCCGCCATAATAGGAGCACCACTCTTGATTTCCGTTAAGGTCAAAACGCGAAAAGAACAGATTGGTCGAATTTGCCGTATTGTTGGGTTTGGTATCTGTAAATGCACCAGACGTCGCAATATTGTTACCATCGCCGCTTGCACCACCAGTAATAAAGATCCCGGTAGAATTAAGCGCAATAGGGTTGTTATAGGTTGGCATCTCCACTCCATCGCTCCCCATATAGGTACCCCATATACGGTTGCCGTTTAGGGTGAACCGGGTTAGATACAGATCACTGCTACCGGTAACCTGAGTCTTATGCGCCCCGGATGTAGCAAAATAGGAGTCATTGTTTCCAAAATTGAACTGAATTCCGGCCAGATAAATTCCGGTCGCGTTTACCTGAATACCCGTAGTTGCAAAGGGGGTAAGAGTAGCGGGATTGCCAAAATAAGTACCCCAAACGCGATTACCGGTAGCGGCATCAAGTCTAGTAATGGCTTCACCACCCTTGGCTGTTTGCCAGGTTCCCGCAGTAGCCATTTGATTGTGTGCAGGATTTACATCGTTCTGGCTTAGAACGTATAGGTCATTCGCAAAATAGACCAGATCTCTAACGCCCTGAACAGGCAAATAGGTTGCCCACTGTAAGGCCCCTTGCGGATTTAGTTTAGCTACAAAACCGTTGTGCTCGGGCGTAGTGCTGTTAGGCGTGTAATACAGTTCATAGTTGGTGTAAAAACTTCCCGCAGTTGCTAAACCTTGCTGGACCTCCGTCTTACCAAGAATATAAATGTTGCTGTTCTCATCCTGCACGATACTTGTGTAACTGTCCTGGCTAACAGGAAGGAATGTTTTCCAAATAACATTTCCCGACTGGTCTTTTTTATAAATCAGCGAATGTAAAGATGATGCACCGGAATTGGGGTCAGCAGGATACCATGCACCGGCAGTGCCTGCCTCCGCTAACAAACCAGATGACTTTTTCAAATAAATTCCCTGTCCAAGATGATCAAACGCGATCAGATGCTCCGTAATAGGATGATTTCCATTGCTATCTGTAATATAGGTGGAAGTAAGTATATTGCCGGTTTCATCAAATGAGCCCTGAAGTATATCACTATTATAATCTGCATTTACTGATTGCCCGCCAGCAGTTATATACTGATTGTAGTAGCTTAGCGGGAGACTTGTGTTTCTGTGAACCCCGGAAAGGATAAATACCTGATCGGGATTCAGCGGATGGGTAAATACTCCTCCGTCACTAAATCGCCATCCACTTCCTGAGTGTGCGGGCCCGTAATAGGTACCCCAGGCTCGTTCGTACTCGAAAGATTGGGCAAATATTCCACTATAACAAAATAATGCGAGGCTAATTAAAATACTTTTCATGTTCCAATAATATATTAAATATTTACCAATGCAGGAATTGGTACTTTATCTATTCTGCAAAGAGTTGCGTTATTTATTATGTAACGACAATATAATAATCATTACCTACAAAAAAAGACGTAGCAGTAAGATTAGTATCTGTATGTACCCATGGTTGCGTATGACAAACTGCTGTAGATGTATTGTTATAGCCGTATTGATAACCTACACCAATGTAACCGCCACCTATACCGTGGGCAAGATCATCATATTCACTCAACATTCCACCCCATCCTGCGGTTAGCTCGAAAACATTTAATATTGTTGAAGCTTGCTGGGCCGGATCCGAAGGTACATAAGTGCCAACCGTAGAACCTGTAGTTAGATAGTATGTCCACCCAGAAATAGGGATGTTTGCGATTTGCAAATTTTTAAATTTTTTGTACACTGTCCACCATTGCCCGGAGGGATCGTTATATGGTTGTATCCAATTGTCTGTGCTCGCCGATAGTACAGGAGTGCAATTTGCCTCGTTAATTGCAGTAATACCCCCACCGTAAATTGTCCAGTGCGTATAGTTATATATAGACATCGCATCACTACCTGTATAAGGAGGCGACCCCTGCGCAAAATAAGTGTTCGCAGTAAAAGAGAGCAGTAATAAAAAGAATAAATTTTTCATAGGTAAATTTTTTAGTAATTAGCCTTAGTTATTTTATGATACTTCACTAGATTTGCACTATATGCTGCAAATCCTTGATTGATTATACTTTTTTCATCAGTACTTCTAAAGTTTGCTTCCGAACCCCCTGACTCTATAATTAGCTTTTTAGATACCGGCAGTAGAATTTCAATCCCCTCCTTACTTAGCTGACCATTGGGTTCAATGTATTTCATACCTGCTTTACCAATCGATTTAACTGCATCTTCAAAGTTCTTCATCTCCTGATTTTGCAAGCTTTCCACCGTCATAATGGTATCAGTTTTCATCCCCTCGTTCTGACATGAGACGGCAAGTAAACTGATGAATGTTAAAAAAATAGCTTTTTTCATAGTGTTCAATTATTTATTTTTATATATAAAAATTTAAGAAGCATTATCCGAATAATTGTCCCCTGCCGCACCCGAATAAACCATAGCTGTAAAATAAGAAATAGGCAGCCGACCTTGTTACTCTGCCTTTGTAGGCCCAAAGCAGAATGGCATTTAATAGTCTAAAAAGAACTATATTTTATAATCACCATTTCGATCTGGAAGTGATAAACAGATCCAGGTTATTTTACCGTCATTTTAAACACCTTCAGTTTTTGGTCCGCCCCGCCTGTAACTTCGATCAGATAGTTTCCATTTGAAAGCTCTCCTTCGAGATTGAACTGCTGGGTTTTATTTTTTGAAAGTGCCTGCTGATAAACCATCCTGCCGGACATATCGTAAATCTTAATGCTGCATTTTTCTTTTGCCAGGATACTTCCGGAAAGGCTGAAGTTACCGCTGTTAGGATTGTTATACAGCACCAGATCTTTTGCAGCATCCGCTTCGGCAGTCGACATTGCATTTTTCAGGTCGAAACGGGCGATAAAAGCGGTCGTCTCGTTGGTATTATTAGGATTTCTTTCCGGCATCCAGGCGCCCTCAGTGGTAAATCCCACATTAGAGTTGGTGCTTCCGAAAAGGAAAAGCTTACCACCATTATAAACAATGTTGAGTGGCTTCTGAATATTAGTTGCAGCCGAACTGCCTCCGTAATATGAACTCCAGACAAGATTGCCGCCCGCATTGAATTTTGCAAAAAACAGATTGGTCGTAGTACTGTTAAAGTTCTCCGGCGCAGTCTGATAGGCTCCTGCAGTAGAAATGTTGTCGGTTGATCCGTAAGTGGAACCTGAAATATAGATTTCAGAACCGTTTAATGACAGTACTTTATCAAACGAATTCTGCTCCCACCCGTTTCCTCCGAAATACGTGCTCCACTGCCTGTTTCCGCTATGGTCGAATTTACTGAGGAACAGATCAGAATCGCCTGCAACCTGCGTGCGGAAACTTCCGGGAGTAGCAAAGAAGTTGGAATTGTTCAGGTTATAATCTTCACCTGCCAGGTAAACACCGGTTTCATTTACTTCAATATCAAGGGTAAGAAACAAACTGGTTGTCACCGCAGGCCCGTAATAGGTTCCCCAGCTACGCTGCCCTGTATCCGCATTTATTTTGGCGAGTGCAACACTGGATACTGTACTTTGGAATGCACCGGGTGTGGCCAGTGTACTGAGGTTGGAATTGGTATTAGGTCCCGTAATCATGTAAAGCGCATTTCCGTAGTACGCCATATTAGTTACAGCAGCCGGAAGGTAAGTAGCCCATACCAGTTGTCCGTTGGAATTGAGTTTTACCAAATATGCATTAGCCAAAACATTATTTTGTGCATCATACATAATATCAAAGTTTTCCTGCAGTACGCCCGGTGTGGTAAAGTTCTGTGAAATAGTTGTTAAACCGGAAATATAGACGTTTCCCACTGCGTCCACCCTCACTGCATTTTGGTATGTTTTACCCGGCAGAAATGTCGCCCACACCAGTGCTCCGTTTGCGGCATACTTGGCCAGCATATTTTTCTTGTCGGAATTCTCAGGATCAGTGGGCATCCATACACCCGCCGTTGCACTAAGTGAGGGTGCAGAACCCAGATGGTATTGCACAAAACTATTGTCCTGTGCGTCAACATAGTGCAGTAAGCTCATCTGTGCGGCAGGCGCCAGAGAACCCGCATACTGGTAGCCATATTTTGTAGGAGAGCCATTTGCCGTAATGGCTACATCAAACTGGTTATTGTGAGGGGGCAGGTAGTTTTGCCCACCACCTGTTACAAACTGATTATAATACGTATCCGGATAAAAACTGTTGTACCAAATATGGCCACGCATAAACATGTTTTTCTGAGAATCAAACGCGATTCCCATCTGCATAACATTACCAGACATCTGCGCACCCGCAGGCCCAAAATAAGTGCCCCAGGTGCGTTCGTATTCGAAGTTATTTTGCGCATTTGAAAATTGAACTGTTGCTATTAAACATAGCGCATATAAAAATTTACTCATGATATTAAATATAATAGTCTTACATCTTTATTGTATAACCAGATAGGTTGTGTTCGTCGTAGGCAGATAAAACCAAAAAGCGTCAGTCAAATTTCCATCGACAAAATCGTTGCCTTGCCAGCAGTTGCTGAAGTTTGGGTCGCCCATAAAAAAATCAATATCATTGGTAGGCTGACCCGTATTTGGGTCAAGTGACTGTAGTGAGCAAAACTCCCATCGAGTTAATCCCGATATAGTGTTCAAAATACCTGAATTAGGTGGAGATTGCATCATGACATTTCCTGTGGGTGACAGTCTTACTGACCATGATGAAACAGTGGGTAAACTTCCATTGAAATTTGGTATTGATACCTGATAATTACCAGGAAAATTAAATGAACCAACCGCTTCAGGTGTACAATTTTGTTGGTTACCCGCCACAATTCTTGCGGCAAAAGGGTAATTTGAGTAGTTTTCAATATATAAGGTGCCTTGAGCGCCTAAATTTGTGGCTAATAAGGTTATAGTAAAAATTATAAAATTCTTCATGCCTTTTGATTTATTAGGGTTGTATTACAAAATAGGTTTCACCACCTGCAGTAAACCAAAATGCTTCGTAGGGAATCGGATACCCAGGGGTGGGGCCCACGTAGTCCACCACAGGCGTGCCGCATGCAATTGTACCTATTGAATTGCCACTATATGGAACAGAATTACCATTTACATCATCTACTGTAAATTTATTCATTTGCCAGGTGGTGGATAATCCTAAACTGATAAGTAATGGTGCTAAATGTGACTGTGTGCTTACACCGCCGCCTGCGAAATAAACAGTCCACTGATCTATCGGGGGAGTTTTGTTCCCGCTTAGATGATAACCATCATATGTTACTGCTACTCCAGGAGGAACTGGCACCGGATGGTTTGTTCCATTCACGCTTGGGTAACAATTGTTTCCTGCATCTGACCCAACCAGTGCATTATATAAATTATACTGTGTATAATTAAATATATTAATTTTCCCTTGTGAAAAAATTCCCGTGTAAATCACAACGCCAATTAAACATAATACTTTTTTCATATTAATTTTCATTTTTTACTTGGGTTTGGATTTTGGAATAATTTTGAAAGTATATTTCGCTGGCTTTTGAAATGACTTTTTCTTTATCCTCCCGGTTGTTAAATTCAAGAGTTTGGGAGTTCACACCATGAGATTCAAGAAGTTGTTTTGACGCAGCATATAAAATATTAAGGCTTCTGTCATTAAGTTGCGTTCCTAATCTGGCTTTTTCTTCAGAATTTGAACGGTTTTCGGCCTTCATCAAACTTCGTAGAGCATTGTCAAAGTCAATCATTTGCTGTGATTTTAGACTTTCGGCAGTAGTAACCACTGCTCTTTCTGTATTACAGGATAAACCAGTTAATAACAAACCAAACAACATGGTTTTTAAAATTCTTGTTTTCATAATCATTTAGATTTAAGTTTTTAATTAAGCTAAAGCTATAAAATAAATTTCAACGTATTGTATTAGCAATCATTTTTGAACGGTAAAATCATATAAAATAATGGTAAAATCTTAAAATATTTTGGTTTATAACCACAAAAAAGATGGTAATCACAAGTTTTTGTAAGTCTATATTTATATTTTGCCACCTGAACTTTTAAACAATAAAAAAACTCACAAAAAAACCAAAGCCAAACTGAATTACATTAAAAATAATTTTGAGAAAAACCTTGAACAATACCAGGCTCAGGAAGAGATTCTGGCAGAAAGAAACTCTCACACTAAAACGGATCACGATGCCACTTTCATGAGGGTGAAGGATGATCATATAATGAACAGACAGCTAAAACCCGCGTATATGCACAAATCTCGACCGAAAACCAAATCATTGTAAATTACACCATTCAACAACAAACTAATGACATCAATACTTTGGAAAGTCATTTGGAAATTTTTGAAAAACTTTATGGCAAGGAAACGCTGGATCAGTTGGAAGAACTCACCGCCGATGCTGGTTAAGGAAGCGAGCAGAATTATAAATTGCTGATTGAGAAAAATAGTACCCCGTTTATAAAGTACAATACCTTCGATAGCGAGCAGGATGGCCTTTACCAAGCCAAACGCAGGACCTAAGGCAAGGAAAATCTGCATTACAACCGGCACGAAGACTTTTATGTATGCCCCAGTGGCCAGCGCATGCAGAAAACCTATGAAAGCATCCGCACAACCAAGGCCGGTTATAGGCAGAAACTCTCGCATTATCAGGCTAAAAACTGCCCAGAATGCCCACTGTGAGGTGTTTGTCACCACTCCAAAGAAAACCGCAGCGTAGAGCGCGACCACCAGTTGGAGCGGTACAAAGAACGGACGCGGCAACTTTTAACAAGTGAAGAAGGCATCAAAAAACGCAAACAACGCTCAGTTGAAGTGGAACCTGTGTTTGCACATCGGAAACATTGCAACGGATTTAAGCGATTTACCCTAAAAGGGCTTAAAAAAGTAGAATTGGAGTTCGGATTACATGCTTTAGCACACAATTTAAGAAAGAAAGTTGCCTAAATAAGAGCAACTTCACTTTTTTTAAACACAGAACACAAACCATCCTAAAATAAATCCGCCTCAATTGGATATTGAGACGGATTCATATATTCATTGATATTGCTGTTAATCACTGCTATTGAACTGAAAAGTTAATTGCTTTTCGTTTCCAAAATTGTCCGAAATCCACACGTCAAAAGATTGTGAAACGGTAGATGTGGAATTGTAATACAGCCTAAATTGCTTCGTTTGCAATTCGTACAGGTCGTTGGGTTGGTACGGCGGCTCATCGTAATACTGTAGAGTTCCGTGTCCATCAAATTGGAAGTAACGAAGATAGTATTGCGTGTTGCTGTAATTTCCCGTTCGCTGAATGATAATGCGTATTTCTACCGTCTGGCCATTGCCTATATCTTTGGGTATTGGCATCACTTCTACCTCAAAAGGAAAGTCGTTTTGGATATCGAGTTCATCATCTTTGCTGCAAGATACCAAAGAAATTGATGCGGTAAGGATTGCGAGCATTACATAAATCGGCAGTAATACCAATCTAAAAATTTTGAATATTGCTGTCATTGTTTTTTATTTTAAAAGTTAAACCTTAATCCCACACCCGCCGAAGGTCGGAATTGTTCCAAATCAGTACCCCAAAATACCTTTGTACGTCCTTGCAGCACCAGCACCAACCGGTCTGAAAGGTAGGTTTCAAAAGTAATTCGTCCGCCGGCTCCGTAAATGAAATTGTCTTCGCTCAAAATTATCGCACCGTCATACAACGTCGGTTCGCCACGGTTGATGCTTTCGTAACCGACAACTCCTGTAATTCCTAAATTCAGTGTGATGCTTTTTCGAGCATCGCCCAACAGGAAAAAACTGTAACCGCCTTCTGCAGTGAAGGTTTCCTGCGGAATACAGATGTCTTTGTAATCGTGGTACCGATGTGCATATTCCAAAGCCCAGAGCTGGTAATTTCCACTTTTACCATTTATTGTCGTGCCGATGTTGAGGTAATAGTCATTGCCTATTTTATCATCCGATATTACGCCCGCATTTAGTTCCAACCCCCTTTGTTTTGGGAGCATTCGTTGTGCCTGTGCAACCGTAAACGCCATCAATATGAACATTACAGTGCAGATATATTTTTTCATAAAATTATTTTAAAAGATTATTAAAATTTCAGATGCATATCATTGATCAATCGTGCTTTTATCAAATCCGAGTTTTCTACCTGAAGCGTTTGATGCCTGCCACCGTTTTTTTCGTATATTTCAATAAGCAATATCTTGTCATCCTCAATGGTAAACTGGTCTAAGAGATACACGTTTTGTTCGGTTAGCTTTCCGCCAATCTCGACTAAAGGCTTGTAAGTTCTAAGCGGTATCATTGGTCGTTCTTGAACTACGGTGCGTTTAGCAATTTTTTTATCCACGACTTTGAAATTCATAAAATCTATTTGGAAAGGTACATTGGTCCGATTTCTCAATTCTGTATGGAAGTAGTATTTGTCGTTGTGAATGTAAATTCCTTTAAGAATAAATTGAATACCGAAACTCATTGCCCCAATATGTTTTACAATGCGTTTGTCTGTATTGTAAATGGTTTCCAAAAGCAAACCTGCCAAAGACGGTGAATTGTCGCCCAATTCTTCAAACAAAACATCGTTACCATTGGCTTTATCAACTGTTTTCTGCATTGTTAAAAGGTCATAGCTCAACCCTTCGGGATAGGAACTATAATACACATTGAAACTGTAAAAACGTCCGTCATTAGTAATGACCGAGAAATTTGTCTCTGGCTCAAATGCTCTTACTGCTGCTTTTACACGTAGTACGTTTTCAGCATCTTCTGCTTTTCCTGCAATCAGATATTCACTTCCCAAATCCACGTAACGAATGGCGGTTGGGAAAATCAAGTGTGAGGTTTTATCGTAAGTCACTTCCATCGTGTAAGGTTCTATTTGGCCCAATTCGAGTGATGTTCTTATACTGTCCTGCGCAAAAGATTGTACGGTAAAGCCGAATACCAGGGCAAATGCCCAGAAAGTTTTGAAATATTTTTTCATTGTTTTATTAATTTGGATTCTACATTATTTTTTAGAAACAAGGAAGACCCGATGTCCTGCCTTTAGGGTAACTTTTGGAGTACGTACCTTTTTTGCGAAATAACCCGAAATACCTTGTACCACGCCACGGCTAAGGTCTGCAGCAACTTGTTGTCCGGCAGATTGTGTTAGCATCACACTTGTTCCCGAATTTTGGCTCATATTTCCAGCCATTTCGGTAAGCGCATTTATTTCAGGAGAATATGGAACGTACAAACCTTGCTGCCCATCCAAATCATAAATTGTAATATCTACGGGAATGATATTGCCATCCATTTCTACTGAAGAAACTTTAAGATGCAGCCTGCCATTCTGAAATTTGGCATTTGCCGTTACAATTGTTCCTTTTGGAATGGTTCGTTGCGGTGTTTGGGCAGCTTCCAGCAATCTCAATCGAACGCCTGTTTCGCCGATTACCGTTTGACCCTCGTGTACACAGGCTTCAATACTGTTTTTTGGCTGTACTATTTGCTCTTTAAAACCTGCGGTATAAAATCCACGGTTTTTGGCTTCACTCCAATCGGCTAAAAATGCACTGTCGGATGGTTCGCGATACAAAGCGGAAACCGTGCTTTTTCTTGCCGGAGCGAACGCTGCAAAATGTTCTTTTTCTGATGTTGATGTTGTTTGATCTATAGCATAGGTAGGAGAAACTTTTTCAGTATTTGTATTCTGCGGAAGATATTTAGCCGCCATTTGGTAGGACTTTTCCATTAAAGCCAATTGGTCATCCACCGTGGTCGCACGAGGGACATCCCTCTCACCCAGCCTATCTCTCAATTCTTCCACTTGCCTGCGAAGTTGCATCGTTTCTGAATTATCATTTTGATAAAATGAACCTAACGTGCTTTGTGCATTTCGGTAACTGTTGAGTGCAGTATTAGCTGATTTAGCAGCTCCAAAAGCATTGCTTTCCGCTTCAGGGTATAAGCCTTCTTCACTGTTTTGTATAGTGTCTGTGTTCCAATAATCGGCAAGCGTTGTAAGCGCATTTCTTTTTTCCTGCTCTTGATTTTCCAGCATTTCCTGCTCATACGCTTTTTGCTTATCCGACTGCATTCCCGCATCAGTAGCTTGCGGAACAACATCATTCAAGCCGATACTTTCGTTTTGATCTTTATTGGAAGACGGCTTAAAAATCAAATACATACAGCCGACAAACACAATACCCATTAAAACAAATATGAGCGGCTTTTTGAGTTTTTCCATTTTATTTTGTGTGCTTTCGTGAAACGCATCAGCGGTGTCTTTCGGGCTTCCTTCAGTTACCTGAACCACCGGTTTTTTGTTCTCATTTTCTTTCATAAAACTAATTTTTCAGAATTGTTGATAATGTGTCCCGCAACTTTGCAGGACATGGATCATTTTTTGAGGACAGGGTTTTCGATATGCTCGATAACCATATCGTTTTCGGACTTTGAAGTGTCGTACCAAACCTTGCAAATCACAAATGCCGTTAGCAATAGATAGCTTATAAAAAAGTAAAGGGTGTATAGGTGTTGTTTGCGCATTGACAATGCCCGCCAGCGTTCATCAATCTTGTCAAAGTAACTGTCCAGATTTGCTCTTATTTTTTTCATAACCTGTACTTTATCGTTCGATGACTTCCACATCCTTATTTTCTATCACTGCAAACTTTTCGATATTGAAGCCCTGGGGATTATTATCCGAGCGAACAGAGTTCACAAGGAAGCAAGATGTGATCAGGTTACGTCTGGTTACATTGCTGGAACGGATGATGAACTGTTTGGCATAAGTTTGCACTGCATACGGATGTCTGTCGAAGTTGCAAACCACGCTGTCTACTTCGATGCGCTGTTGTACGTTTCCTGAAATGATGCGATTGTAATACCCTTTTTCAGATAGGTCTTTGTAATAATCAAAAGCACTTTTATCGGCAAGGTTGAATGCCCGTTTCATATTGCTTTCAATAGCATTTTTATCGGGAGCCAATGTGAAAAACAATTCGTGAAAACGTCTTACGTGTTCTCTTGCTTCAACAGGGCGGTTTATCCTTGCATCCTGCGATAAGGCAAGCATTAATGATTTACCGTTATCTAACACATAAATTTTCTGACGTTGTTCTTCTGCAAAACGGTAGGATTGCCATACGGCAAATCCTACCACTCCAATGCAGACAGCGGCAAACACAATGGCATACAAACGTATCTGCCGAAAGCTGTTCTCTATATTTCTTAACGTTTTAAATTCCATTTTTTAATTGATTATTGGTTTTACATTATTTAAGTAATTGACCGCTGATGTTTCCAGCTGCGGATCCGGCTCCTGCTCCTGCAAGGTTTCCGGCTATCATTGCTGTATGGTTGACATTGCGTGTAAAGTTTCCGGCACCCCCGGCTTGGATAATCCATCCTGTAACCGTTGGAATTGTGAAATATCCAACGATCCCGATGATCATAAAAATGATATACACCGTGTTGGAAGTATCAGGAATAAAGGTTGGATCGGACAACATTTGAATGTCCCGTTCCAAAATCAATGACTGTATTCTTGCCAGCATAGAACTGAACAGATCAGATACTGGAAGCCAGAGATAAACACTGACGTACCTCGTAATCCATTGCGTGAGTGTGGTTTGAAAACCGTCCCATACTGAAATTGCAAAGGCAATGGGCCCAAGTATTGACAGTACAATTAGGAAAAATGTCCGTATGGTATCAATAACCAATGCTGCTGCATGGAAAAGGACCTCTAATAAATTTCGGAACCAATCCTTAATAGCTTTTTCTATCTGATATGCCTGCCTGTCCATATACATTCCAGCCATTGTTCCAATGTCGGAAGGCGACCAACCCAACTCATCCAGCATTTGGTCAAACTCTTCATCAGAAACCATAAAAGCAGTTTCAGGATTTCTAACCATTGCTTCGTATTCTAACAGGTCTTTTTGCTGTTGCAGTTTGTTGAGGTCAAGCACTTGGTCTTCAAGGATTGAGTGCGTTCCTGTAACCACCGGACTTAATACCGCATTAATACTTCCCAACACAATGGTTGGGAAAAACATAATGCAAAGTCCCAAAGCAAACGGACGCAAAAGTGGAAACACATCGATAGGTTCGGCACGGCTTAGTGCCTGCCAAACTTTAATTGCTACATAGAACAAAGCACCCAATCCTGCGAGACCTTTTGCTACAGCCGCCATATCTGCAGCAAGAGGCATCATATCATCGTACAGCGCACGAAGAACTTCGTGAAGATTATTCCATTCCATAACTTACCAGTATTTTTGGTTGGGAGTTCCATAAAGGTCAAGCACTCTTTTGGCATCGTTTTTTTTCTTTGCTCTGAGGTAGCTGACAGATATGTTTTTGTTGGTATAGTAGCGGACCAGACTATGGTAGTCCTTTACTTCTTTGTACACACGGTCAATTACTTCCATACGTTCCTTGTCATTCAATGAAAGACCAGATGCCGATACAATCTGTTTTAGTTCTTTCAAAAGCGCTGTACTTTCATTCAAAAGCGAGGAATAACCATTACCGATGGCGACCAGTTCCTGTGGTGTAAAGTTGGGATCGTTCATCATTTTGCCAAAATTCTGAACATACATTTCCGAAACATCGCCCACTAAAAGAACGGTTTGTTGAACTTTACGGGCATCTTTCACCAAATTGTTTACTGCCTTCAGCTTGTCGTAATATTCCTTTCCCTGCTCATACACTTTTTTTACTTCATTGAAGTTTTTGACCACGTTGCTTACAGTGGAAGAAGTCTGAACGATTTCGTTGGCACTGTTGAGAATTCCTGAAGCCAGATTTGTAGGGTCTGTAACTACAAATTGAGCTTTTGCTGGTGACGTTGCAGCGAGCATTAATGCCGTATACACCAGATACATTATTTTTTTCATTGTTCTTGAATTTTAAAATGTTACGCGTTATTAATTTACATTATCACGCCTTTGCATTGCGATATGCTTAATGGCGAGTTCTACGTTACCGTCCAATTCAGAAGCGAGTTGCATCACTTCCATTTTTTCGGTTTCTTCAGTGGTGTATGCGAGGTATTCCTCAAGACTAACTTCGGTGGCATAGACTGCCGAGTGTGTACCACCTAAGCCTATCCAAACCTCTTTGTACAACCGATTGGCATCATTGTTCATATTAATTGAAAGCACCTGTCCTTTTTCTTTGTCTGTAAGTCCCAACATTGACTGTATATCATCAAATTTGTTCATATACTTCCGTTGGTCTAAAAGGATTTTACAGTCGGAATTGTTGATGATGCTTTCTTTCACAATGGGCGATTGGATAATATCATCTACCTCCTGTGTTACCACGATTGCTTCTCCAAAAAATTTTCTGACGGTCTTAAATAAATACTTGATGTATTCTGCCATTCCTTCCTTGGCAATCGCTTTCCAGGCTTCTTCAATCAAAATGAGCTTACGGATGCCTTTCAGCCTACGCATCTTATTGATAAAGACTTCCATAATGATAATAGTGACTATGGGAAAGAGGATTTTATGATCTTTTATCGCATCAATTTCAAACACGATAAAACGCTTGGAAAGCAGGTCTAACTGCTTATCAGAGTTCAGCAGATAATCGTATTCGCCACCTTTGTAGTAGGGTTCGAGTACGTTCAGGAAATTCGCAATGTCAAAGTCTTTTTCCCTTACCTGTTTTTCTTCCAATACCTTGCGGTAGCCGCCCTGTACATACTCATAGAAACCGTTAAATGACGGGTACACATCTTCCGTTTTGATACGCTCGATATACCCACTTACCGCATTGGATAAAGCCACTTCTTCCGAACGGGTTGGCGGCTCATCATCACGTTTCCAGAGTGTCAGTATCAAAGTCTTGACACTTTCACGCTTCTCAATGTCGAAAACGCCATCATCGGTATAGAAAGGGTTAAAGGCAATGGGATTGTCTTCGGTATAGGTGAAATACACGCCGTCTTCGCCTTTGGTTTTTCCTTTGATGAGTTCGCATAAGCCCTGATAGGAATTACCCGTATCTACCAGCAGGACGTGTGCGCCCTGTTCGTAGTATTGCCTTACCATATGGTTTGTGAAGAACGACTTACCACTTCCCGATGGACCAAGTATAAACTTGTTCCGGTTGGTAATAATCCCACGTTTCATCGGCAAATCCGAAATATCCAAATGGATAGGTCTTCCCGTCAATCGGTCAGCCATTTTTATCCCAAATGGTGAGGGAGAATTACGATAATTGGTTTCTTCCGTGAAGAAGCACAACGCAGGCTCAATAAACGTGTAAAAACTTTCCTCACTCGGAAAATCGCCCGCATTGCCGGGCATTCCTGCCCAGTACAATGTGGCTACGTCCGTAGTGTTGTGTCTGGGCTTACACTCCATTAGTGCCAACGCACTGCCGCAATCGTTCTTCAACTGTTTCAGTTCTGCCGGGTCTTCCGACCACGCCATAATGTTGAAGTGCGCCCTTATGGAAGAGAGACCGAACGAATGTGCTTCGTTCAGGTATTTTTCTATCCACTCTTTGTTGATTTGGTTGGCACGGCTGTACCTTGCGAGTGAGTGCATATTCCTTGCGGACTTTTCAAACTTTTGCAGGTTGTCTTCGCTGTTATCCAAAAACAAATACTGATTGTAAATGTGGTTGCAGCTTAACAGCAAGCCCACAGGTGCGGCGAACGACAAACGGCAGTCACTCCGGTCAGTGGATAGTTTTTCAAAACGGGTATCTGCAGCTACCGTTCCGGGTAAATCCTCCGTATCGGACAAGGTGTGCAGGCTCAACCTTTTGTTCCCAATACGGACTTCTTCCGTTCCGAGAGCGATGTCCTGCATCGGTGTGCCGGCTTCCCTTGATAGCGTTAGGTACTGTTCCAGTAATCCCTGCTTTTCGTCTGTTCCGATGATGTCATCTTCGGTAAGGGGTTGCAGGGTTATAAAACCGCTATCGTTCACGATACGCTCAAACTGTGCTACCGCTTCCATAAACCGGTGTATTGTTTCCTTGTTCCTGATTTCCTTTGGTATCAATGAACCTTTACAAAGCGAGCTGAAGTTGCTTTGCATACGCATTCTTTCCTTAGTAGTCTTAGTTAGGAACAGGTAACAATAATGGTTTAGGAATGGTCGCTCATTAAAATGACGTTGATAGGATTTGGCCAAAAAACTCTGGTTATCCTCTGCCAAATCGGGCGCATAGCTTTCTTTGATGTACCAATCCTGTTTGTGAATGACCGTAAAATCCGGCAAGGTCTTGATAGCTTTATGCCAGGCGGAATGAATGGCTTCATATTCTGTTGAAGCTACGGTAAACAGTTCAGGCAAACGCACTTCAAAACAAGCGGTAATGTCTGCATCTTTGGATAGGATGCAGTTGTTTTCTACAGCCAGTAAAGGAAATTTGTTTTCCAATGTGGTGGTCTTTGCTGCATTTCTCATACGGCTTTCTGTTTTAGTGTGAATTTTAAATAGCGGTGTACAGGCTTGCGGCACATAATGTAGCGGGGATGCCTTTTATTGGCTGCTATCTTCATCAATCCGTGTTCGCCGTACTTCCTGTTTAGTGAAAAGGTCTGCCATACAATGAGCGAAGCACCGCCTGCTCCGAGGAGCAGGCAGACGTATGAGTCTACGCCTGCCATATACAGTATCATCACGAGGATGAGCGTACCGAGCAGCCCACCTGCGAAAATGAACAGATACTGTGCTTTCAGTCCCTTAAATTCCACTGTCCTGCCAATACCTTTGTTTATGTTGTAACTGTTCATAAAGCAAAGGATTAAAGGAAGAATGAACGCAGGATGGTGGCCGCAACGATTAAGAAGATACACGCACCAAACCACGAAGCTGCCGTTTTCGATGTATCGGGGTCGCCCGAACTGAATTTGTTGTACACCTTAACTCCTCCGATTAACCCGACCACCGCACCGATAGCGTAGATTAACTGGGTTGCGGGGTCGAAATACGACGTTACCATTTGGGTAGCCTCGTTGATACCTGCTGTGCCACTTCCCTGTCCGAACACACCAATTCCTGAGAGCATTGCCACGGCTGCCAGCAAAACTTTTTTTCTTTGTTTTTCCATAATTGAAACACATTAATTTGTTACTGTTTATCCCGCACCTTGCAGGCTTTCGGGACAAAGGTGTTTCAGAAATACAGGCGTTGTAACAAAGTGGCAGTCAGAGGAATTGTTTGCCTGTGGATGTCCGTGTTTCTTACTTCATATGAACTAAGAAGTCAACTCTTAAGAAGTTTTTTATAACTAAGCTATTTGCTAAATGCAACTTTTAAATTACATTTGTACTTTAGCGTAATGAAATCTATTGTTAATCATTTTTAAGATGAAAATATCAGGTAAACATATTGGGGAGATGTTGAAAAGAGCCAGAGAGCAGAGGCAATTGACACAAGAACAATTAGCTCAAAAAGTTGGCAAGAAAAGAAGCTATATCTCAAAAGTAGAAACTGATTATGGTAATCATATCAAACTACAAACTCTTAAAGAGATTGTTGAGAAAGGGTTTGAAGGAAGGATTAAAATAGATTTAGAACTCTGATTCTGTATGGATAAACTGTTGAAAAATGCTTTTAAAATACAAATTCAATCAAAAGAGGGATTTGAGTTTGAGGAATTTATTGATGAACTATTTCTTCTTAAATACGGTGTCGATGATTATATCCCTATTAGAAGGAATAAAGACCAAGGTAACGATGGTACAGTTTTACCTGAACAAAAGATAATAGCTTGTTATGCTCCAAGAAAGTATAGTAAAGTAGATTTTGAAACAAAAGTATTGGGGGCTAAAAACAAGGAAGGTGATTTTGAAAAATATCAAAAAAACTGGAAGGATAAGTATCCCAATTGGGAAATGTACGTTAGTCATGAAATCTCTCCAGACCAACTTAATATAATTCAAGGATTGGATGGAACTAACTCAATTAAAGGTATCGACCAAATTCTTTCCATTATTGATGAATTGGTTTCAAGTAAGAAACGAAAACTTACAGCCTATTTGGGAATTGAAAATTTCTTTATACAGGATTATATACAGGACATTATTAATGATTTGTTGAATGCTTCGGGAGAAGAAGATAAAATCTTATATTTTGACAAAAAAACATTAGTTCCTCCTCAAAGGAAAATAGAACTGAACTTTGAACAGGAGGATTGGGATGGAATGAATTCAGAGATGATGTTGGTAATGGAGGAATTTAGTACAATTACAAACATGCTTTCTGGATATTCCGATGATGAAATTAATATACTGAAAAGAAGAGTTATAAATGATTATAATAAACTTTCAGGACATTTTAAGGAGAGGTTGTATTACCTTACAGAACAATACGTAAGAGAATACGGTAATATTAAAGATGATGAATATGTAAAGTGTGTAAAATCCATATTGCTTTATATGTTTGAACAATGTTTAATTGGCAGAAAAACAGATAGCGAATTATGATACTACCGCAACCAGAAAGTAATTTAAAAACCAATCTTATGGTATTGGGAGCAGAAATCATAAGTATTATGGACAAGTCTCCATTCAAAAGTAGATATGTAGTTGTTGATGATGTGATGAGGAGGTTCCTAAAGAAGGACAAAGACCGAACGGCCGACCTCTTTCTGTATGCTTTAACTTTTTTGCATACACTTGGCAGTATTGAAAAAAAGGGGTATAAAATAAAATTGGTAAAAAAAGAAGATAATAAAAGCCAAATAAGTTTATTTGAAAACGATGCTAATTAGAATATATTCAGACACTAACTTAATACAAGCTGTTCCATTTCACAATGGAATAAACATCATATTAGGTAAATATTCCGAAGATAGGGAAGCCAGAGGGATTAACGGCATTGGCAAGTCTACTTTCGTTAGACTTATTAACTTTACTTTATTAAGCGGTGAAGCTGAAACCACATTTAATCAGAAAAAATATGACTTTTTAAGAGAAGAGGAACATACAATTACTTTAGAATTCGAGATAAGAAAGCAAAGGCATTTTATTAAAAGAAGCTTTGTTGATACGAAAAAAGTTTTTTTCGGTAAGCGACCTGACGAGCTTGACGAATATGAAAAATCGGAAATGCCAAAGATATTGGAAGGGATATTTTTCCCCACAGAAAACAATGAAGTCTTTTTTGAAGGAAAAAGATATGGAACATTGATGGAGTTTTTTGTCAAAGATGATTTGCAAAATCAACAAAGAGTTGACCCGTTAAATTTTGTTTCATATAAAGCGAATGGAAGGGAAAAAGCTTTGTATAATTTCTATTTGCTAAACCTTCCGACGAAAACACTTTTAAAATATAATGAAGTTTCGATCGAATACGAAAATTATAGCAAAACGGTAAAAATCTTATCTGAAAAAATAAAAGCAGATACTGGAAAGGATATTCAGGAATTTAGAACAGAACGATTAAAAATTGAAAAAGATATTACGGCGCTTGAGAATAGCTTGAAAGAGTATAACTTTCTTGCCAATCACAGAGAAGTAGAACAAAAATTAAATCAGGTTATATCCGAAATCAACGAACAATCTGTCATTTATCATAATACAAATCGGAAACTAGAAAAACTTAAGGCTTCTTACAGTAATGTTTCATCTATTGACTTGGATAAAATTCAAAAGCTCTACAACGAAACAATAACAACTTTTGGAAATTTCGTAAAGAAAAGCTTGGATGAGGTTATAGATTTTAAAAAACAGCTTCTTGCTAATAGAAACAAATATCTTTTAGAAGAAGAAAAGAAATTACAATCTTCAATAGACCAAAGCTTTAAACAGCTGGAGAAATTAGAGAGGAATAGAAGTCAATTATTTTCTTTATTAAAAGAAAGAGGTGCTTTGGATAGGATTGAGAGTACTTACGAAAGGTTAGTGAATGAAAAGACACTTTTGGAACGTAACACTTCGATTATCAGAGAAATTGACGAAATAGAAGAAATATTAGGAAACTCTAATATTGTCATTGCTGAATTAAAAAGAGATATTGTTAACGAGCTAAACAAGCAGCAACAATACTTAGATGAATTAAGATTATTATTTCAGCAAATTCTTGAAAATGCTATTTATCTTGATGAAGAATTTGACAACTCTTATTTTAATATCACATTAAATTCGACTTCACCAAGAAATCAATTGCCTTTTAAAATTAGTTTAGAAATTCCAAAAGCTGACGCATTAGGGCAAGAACGTTTAAAAATTGTTGCTTATGATTTAATGTTATTCCTAAAAAGCAGAATAGACCAGCGAAATATTCCAGATTTTTTAGTTCATGATGGTGTCTTCCATGCTATATCTTATAAAACTATATCAAATGTTCTGAACTATATGTACCACAAGTCAAACGAACTTCATAATTTCCAATACTTGGTTACATTCAATGAGGATGAAATTGATTTAAGTAGAGATGAAAATAAGTTTGGTAAATTTGACTTTGCTTGGTCTAAACATGTAATAGCAGAATATTCCGATAGTGAACAAAAAACAATTTTTAAACGTTTTTTTTAAATGGTAAAGTATCAACTCCCAACTCTAAAAGACGAAAGGTTGTTTGAGGAACTTACGTGTGACCTATTCAATTTTGTAGAGAACCTCTTTTACATAAGTATTTCTCAAAATTTGTAAAGAAACCCAAGCCTACAAAACCAAAACTTGATTTACCAGAAGGTGCTTTGGGAAAAGAACTTGCCAAGAAGAACTATATTGATTATCTCAAAAAACGATATGGTGACTGGAAATAGATTGAGTTAAATAAAAAAGGAGAGAAATTCAACTGCCCTGCTTTTATTATTTATTTATCTAAAAGATATAAGGCTTCTGGAATTAATTATTTTGATGTTCAACACTTTGACGATTTAGTAATTTATCTAAAAGGTCGGATTGACGGAACAATAATGGAGAAAGTAAATATTTCAAAAGGAATACAAAACTATTCGGTATTTGAAGAGTCTACAAGTGATTTTTCTGATGTAAAATAAGAAATTAGAAAAAAAAGAAATTATGGGACTATTAGAGGCAAGATTTACAGTCCAAGGAACAGATACAGAAATTCCTTTTACTATTATAGAAGATGAAAATTCAGCAGTTTATTTATATTCTCGCTTTAATGAAATGGAATATAAATTTCAATTAGGAAATACTGAAGGATTACTCCGCCTTCTTCAAAACAATCCCTTTGAAGAGTCTCACGAAATAGTTGATGAGCGACTAACGGGATTGTCTTCTGATTGGATAGAAAGTAAAGCTCAAGGATTTGATAGTACAATAGACTTTGAACAAGCTAGACAGCCCGGTTATGGTCCCGATGATATATTTGTTGAAAACAAACCTTTTTCCCTGAGACAAATTCTTGATCTTATTGAATCTGGAGATATTGAATTAACTCCTGATTTTCAGAGAAATTTCATATGGGATAAAACTCGCCAGAGCAAACTGATAGAATCAATATTATTAGGACTTCCTTTACCATCGATTTATCTAAGCCAATATGAAGATGGAAGATTAACCGTTGTGGACGGTTTACAAAGATTATCTACTATCAAGGCATTTTTAAATAATGAATTGAAATTAGTAAACTTAGAATACTTAACTGAATCTAACGGGAAGTTTTTCAGTGAATTAGAAAAAGTTTTATCGCCTTTACGATTAAGAAGATTTACACAAACTCAAATAATGTGTTTTGTAATAGATTATCGTTCTCCAAGTAAATTAAAATTTGACTTGTTTAGAAGACTGAATACAGGAGGAAAGCCTCTCAATAATCAAGAAATTAGAAATTGTTTGTCAAGACCAGAAGTTCAGCATGTACTAAAAGATATGATTAATCTTTCAAGTTTTGCAGAAGCTACAGCTAATAGTGTTAAAGATACCAGAATGGATGCTCGAGAAGCAGCACTGCGTTTTCTTTATTTTGTTGAACAATATTCTCCTAATCCAGAAAATCCAACAGGAAGATATACTGGAGATATGGAAAATACTCTAGATGATTTTATTGATGAACTAAATTTACGTAACATACAAGTGTTAAGGGATATAATACTAGTCTATGATCAGGGTTTAAAAAATGCTTTCCATTTATTTGGTGATTATTGTTTTAGGAAAGTTACTACTGAAACGGTATCAGGAAGAAGAAGTCCTGTTAATAAGCTATTAATGTTAAGCTTTTCGGTATTGCTTAGTAAATACAGCCATTCAACTGTAATCAATAAATGTGATGCAGACGAATTACTAGTGCCATTGGCTGATTTTATTTCTAATAATGAAGAGGTCTTTCAAGCAATTACATGGGGAACTAATGGTAAATGGAATTTGACTGTGTGTTTTAATTATTTTGGAACATTTTTAACTCAACATCTCGGAGATGCAGAATATTAAATATAAAATATCAGGATTTAAATGTTTTGCAGACAAATCCTTTGAATTAAAAAATATAACACTTCTTACCGGGAGCAACGGTACTGGTAAAAGTAGTTTTATTCAAGCACTATTACTAATAAGAAATGCGATCGAAAAAAACTGTCTTGATCTTAATAGTGTTGATTATGTCAATAAGACTTGGAAAAACACGTCTGTTCCTCTAAATGGTCCATTTTTATTGAATTTAGGCTCGGTTTATGATATTTTTAATGAAAGTGAAAAAGCAAGTAATAGAATTCAGATAGAATTAGGAGAAGAAGTTTTTTGCATAGACTTTCCCTTAGAGGATGAGCCAAATGACAGATGTAACGTTAAACTGAAAACGGAGTTGTCAGAAGATAATAGCTCTTTTTGGAGGAAGCAAAAATTCTATTACTTACATACAGAAAGGTTGGGCCCCAGATTGGGTGTTAATTCTATATATACGGAATTTCCACACTGTTACTATAGAGGAGAAAATACTGCCGAAGTAATCTCACAGTATGGAGTGTCTTTAAAAATTTCAGACGACAGGTTAAATTTAGACATTAAAAGTCCTAACCTACAAGAACAAGTGGATGGCTGGTTAAGTTTTATTTGCCCAGGTACAATAGGAGTAAAAGCAAAACTAAAAGACCTAAATCGTTACCAAATAACTATGAGAAGTAGTGCAGGAAAAAATGATATTCTTGCGCCTAATATTGGTTTTGGAATTAGTTATGCTCTCCCAATCATTGTCAATGGATTAATAGCAGAAAAAGATAGTGTTTTTATTGTTGAAAATCCCGAAGCTCATTTACACCCTAAAGGTCAATCAAATATGGGTTTTTTTTTAGGGATGGTGGCTGCCTCAGGTGTTAGAATTATTGTGGAAACCCATAGTGAACATATAGTTAATGGCATAAGAAAAGCATCTTTACATAAAAACTCTTTACACCCAGAAAATGTTGGTATTTATTTCTTTGAAGATTTTACAACTAATGAAAATCAAACTCAAGAAATTGAAATTAGCGAATCTGGAGATTTAGAAAGTTTCCCAAAAGATTTCTTTGATCAAGTAGGACAGGATATGGCTGAGTTATTTAAGCTGAAAAATTTGTACAGAGATGAAAGGTAGGTTATTCAATTATGTAGAAGCTTTCTGTTGGTATGATAAAAGTTTGAATAGAAGCATAGTTTTACAAAATTACAATAATGCCCTAAATGAAGCCCGTAAAATTGGAGATCAAGTATTTTGTCCAAAAGTTATGTATGATCCAGAAAATAGAGATGTAATTTTTCAATTTATGTGGCGTAATGGTTATCAATCATTTGAGGAGCTGAAAGTACATTTTGAATGGCTACAAGTTGATGATTTTCAGTTATTACAAACTATTTCGTATAGCCTAGGACAACCAACACCTAATTCTTCAAATGACTGGAAAGATTTCGCGGAAGAATTTAGTGAAGAAAATAAATCTTTAATAGGACTTAAGGATGATGATTGCTTAGATCCCTTAGTTTACGATAAAGACACACATAGAGAATTTCATTCAAGCTATGTGGCTACTTTTGATTTGTACAGACAAAAAGCTCAATATGAATATTTTAGAAAACATTACAAACCTAGTTTAAAACTTGAAAGTGGTCGAATAGAAAATTTAATTCAAAGAAATCAAGTAAATAACCAAATTATTCGTCTTGACTCTCCTGCTACTTCGCCAAACGGAAATCCGATTCATGGCCAACAAATTCATATTCACATAATGGTTAACGGCAATGAATGTGCACTGAATATTGATGGAAGTTGGAAACATCCACCCCATGAACATCCAAATAATAGAATTTCAGTAGATTTATGTTTGATACTTTCACAGTGGGGATTTTGCTTACCAAAAGACTATTATGATTAGGGTTATTGTTTTTTTTTACACAAACTCCCCAATATCAAAATCCTCCAAATCATTGCTCCGCAAAGTGGAAGAACTAGCATGAGTTTCAGAAGAAAGGCTACCGTCCAGTAGCTCGGCTATTTTTCGGGACGCACTTTCTATAGAATTTTCCAGCAGGCTGAATAATTCAGTTCCCTGTAATTTTTGAACTATGGCTATCGCTGTTTCCTTTTGGGATTGTTCCAAATTTTCTTTTTGGAGCAATGCCCCTACCGAGCTTAGTTCGTCGTAGGTAACCCCTTGGGCAAGACTGTTATCGCCACCATATATTCCGTACCTGTTCCAATCTTCTTCCTCTTCCTCCAGGTCAGATATATTACCGAAAACTTCGTCCAGCTCTTTCTGCGGAATTTGAATACCAACGTTTTCATTTTCGTTGTATTCAATGTCTAAAATATCGGGATTTATCTCATCTTCCTCCATTTGGCGTTCGGTGGCGGTGTTTGGCACTGAAAGGCTTCGTGCAGGCTTAGGCGGACCCATAATATCGGGCAGGTTCGGATTGACTTTGTCCTGCGTTGGCTTTTGTTCCGTCTTTTTCCTGATAACAATTTTGTCCTGCACAAGCAGGATAATGATTATCAGCAGGCATATCACAATTATTGTTTCCATAGTTTATTAAATGGGTTTGTACTTATCATTATAACTATTGGTAATCTGCTCACCAAATTCCTGAAAATGGTAATCAAGTAAATTGTCTAAATAAGCGTAAATAGTAATCTTATCTTCTCCTATCACTTGTACGATACGTGACATTTTTTCGTGAAAATACGGTCGGATATAAACCGTTTTTCCGTCACGGGCATTGGTATCCGGTTTTTTGAAAAAGATACTCTCGTAATCTGCTTCTTTTGTACTTTTGGTTTTGCTCTTTCCTTTAACCGCGGGTTTCTCCGATGTCAATTCTTTAGACTTGATCTCTTCCTTTTCGGGTGCTTCGCTCGGAGGTTCATGAGGAAGCTGTAACCCTTCTTTTTTTACGCCATCAACCATCAGGTTCATCATAAGTTCCTCATTAATTTCAGGCATGCCTTTTCTCTTGTTTTCATTCTCCATAAGACTATAATTGAATGATTTTTAGAAATTCGTTCATAAAGAGATCCAAATGACAGGCTTTCATCAACCGTTCATCTGGAGGCATTACGGTAGAACGGAAAACGGTTTTGCTATCCACTTCGCTTTCTTTACGAAAGCGGGTACTGTTCTTGATTTGACTTTGCATCAGACTTAACCCTAATTGTTCAATGAGTTGGTTATACACGCCATATAAAGGGGTACTTTCCCTGCCATCAACTTGGTTCCAAAACAGGTTAATGGTCTCTATGGATGTTTCTCCTTTTTTCATAATCACATCCTGCAAAAGCTGTGTGAAGATGAGCGTACTTTCCATTACTAAACGGTCTGCTGTGATAGGCGTAAAAATGTGATTCATTCCTGCCAAAGCTTTTAAGATCCCTGGCGTGTTCACTGTTCCGGGCAGATCAAAGAATATGACATCAGTCGGAACGGAAGACGTGCTTAGATATTCGTGAGCAGCATCCAATACGTTATCCGCTTTGTGCTGCATAATTGGATAGGCTTTCTTGTTGATCGTAGTAAATTGTTTGTATGCCAGCTTTTTCAAAATCTCATTTTCCATTACCATTGCCAAATCCCTTGTTTTCATTTTAATGAGGCTGTGCTGTGGAAAATCCACATCGAATACAGCTACATTGTAGCCTAAACGATAGTGCAGGTTACTTGCCGCAAGCGTTGTAAATGTACTTTTACCGACACCGCCTTTTTGAGAAGAAAAGGCGATAAATACTGTCTTGTGTTTTGCATTCATCTTTCATTTATTTTAATTGTTATATACTCAATCACCCATGTGCTTATTTCAGTAGTTCGATAGCTATCTGCTACATTCTCTATGCACTTGGATACCAACCTATATCGGTATGTAGATAAGTCCTTATGTTGTTACCTGCATAGTTATCTACAGACTTATATCCTTTTGTTGGTACAAATAAAAAGAGATAAACAAACAGTTCTAACAATGTGGCAGTGTTTGGCGTTCAAAGGCGGTTTTTGTCTGGGTATGATTTTGAAATACTCTAACCAACAGCACCTTACTTTGTAAAATGATTTTTATTAACAGATTAATGCAAAAGCATCTTGACAAAATGGACAAAAGCAGAACGGCATCAAGCCGTTTTTCCCTGCTATATTTAATCCGTCCGGAAAGGCGGATTTTTGTGTTCACCAGAACACGGCAAGTTGTGTTTTGAGGCACTCGGAACCGAGTTAGTGCCTCAAAACAACTTGCCCTGCTGGGAGCTAAAAAACACTCTCCGAAGTCGAGGTTTTGTGTGAATTAAAAATGGATTAGTGATGAACGAGGACAGTAACAAAAAACAGAATAAAGGGGGACGGATACCGAAAACCGACCCGAGGATCTACCGCCATGTTTTCCGTCTTACGGACGAGGAAAACGCCAAACTTTTATCACTTTTTGAAGCATCGGGAATGCCTAATAAAGCTAAGTTTATCATTTCCTTATTGTTTGATAAGGAAATGAAATCGGTTAAAATTGACAAAGGAACAGTTGATTTTTATATGCGACTGACCTCGTTTCACAGTCAATTTCGCTCCGTAGGTGTGAACTATAACCAGATTGTAAAGCTGCTTTACAGGAATTTTTCCGAGAAAAAAGCCGCAGCGTTCCTTTACAAATTGGAAAAACAGACGGCTGAAATGGCGATGTTATGCCAAAAAATCATTCAGATCACCGAAGAATTTGAAGCAGGACCTCTGAAAAAACAGACTTAGAAATGATAGCAAAAATTGGCAGAAGTGGAAATTTATACAGTGCATTGGCATACAATCAGCTCAAAGTGGAAAATGAAAATGGAAAAATTTTGTTTGCCAATAAGATGATTGAAACCGCTAACGGTCATTATTCCGTAGCACAATTAGCCCAATCTTTTGTGCCTTATTTGATAGCCAACCGAAATACAGAAAAACATACCTTGCATATTTCGCTCAATCCCGACCCGCAAGATAAAGTAAGTGATGACACGTACAGGGAAATGGCAGAAGAATATATGCGGGAAATGGGTTACGGCGAACAGCCTTTTGTCGTATTCAAACATGCCGATATTGATCGCAGTCATATTCATATAGTATCAGTTTGTGTGGACGAAGAGGGCAAAAAGATTTCGGACAAATTCGAGAAAATGCGGTCTATGAATGTTTGTCGTGAGTTGGAAAGGAAGCACGGATTAATACCTGCAACAGATAAGGAACACAAGCAGAGCGACAAGATTTTCCGATCGTTGGATTACAAAGGTGGAGATATAAAAAGCCAAATCGCTTCGGTTGTCCGCCACCTGCCGAATTATTATCAATACCAAACTTTGGGAGAATACAATGCTTTGCTTTCCCTGTTCAATATTACCACTGAGAAAGTGGAGGGCGAATTTCAGGGGCAGCTACGGCAGGGTTTATTATACATTCCGTTAAACGATAAAGGAGAAAGAGCCGGACATCCGTTCAAGGCTTCGCTTTTCGGAAAAAACGCAGGGCTACCGACTTTAGAATATCATTTTGTAAAAAGCAAAAAGGCTTTAAAAGACCACCCTACAAAGCCAACCATTAAAGCTGCCGTTATCATTGCCCTGCAATCAACGATTGATGAGCAGGGTTTTAAAAAGCAGTTAGGCGAACAAGGCATTAATGTAGTGGTGCGCAGAAATGACACAGGACGTATTTACGGAATAACTTTTATAGACCACAATTCTAAAACTGTTTGGAACGGTTCACGCTTAGGCAATGAACTTTCTGCCAATACCTTTAATGATTATTGGAACAACAATATCAAACTCGAGATTAAAGAGCCGGTTGAACTACAATCGAAAATATCGAGACCAAACGATGCGGAGCTTCCTGCGGAAGAACCACATCATTTGTTCGACTTCCTGAATACTAATGAAAAACACGACGACGGTTTGAGTGAAGCATTAGGCGGTTTATTGCCCGAAGCACAGGGCGAAGATTACGAGGAACAGGATTTTGCCAACAAAATGAAGAAAAAAAGAAATCGCCAAAGAGGTCAGAAATAGAAATCAGCCATACTCCGCCATGCACCGCCATTAACTGTCATATTCTTATAGCCACTAAGCACAGCCTTTAAATTCACGCCCGAACATTAAAATTAAAAATAATGCAGGGAGAAGACGATTTAAGGGGTTTAGCCAAAGTAATGGCTTTTATGAGCGCTGTCAGTATCCTTTTGGTACTGATGCACCTTTATTGGTTTTGTTACGGTTTCTTTATAGAACGTGGCTGGACGTTAGAAATCATCAACAAAATATTGGGTAATTTTCAGCAAACAGCAGGTCTGTTTTCGCATACCCTATATACCAAGCTGTTTGCTTTTGTATTGCTGGCATTAAGCTGTTTGGGTTCTAAGGGAGTTAAAAATGAAAAGATAACCTGGTCTAAAATCTATGTGGCTTTAGCGATCGGCATTGTCCTGTTTTTTCTGAATTTCTCTTTACTAAAGCTACCATTACTAACCGCTACAACCCTTTATGCCCTTACCACAGGTTTAGGCTATATCGCTTTAATGGTAGCCGGGGTTTGGATGAGCCGTTTGCTTCGTACTAATCTGATGGAAGATGTTTTCAACAATGAGAACGAAAGTTTTCAGCAGGAAACTAAATTGATGGAAAACGAATATTCTGTCAATCTTCCCACAAAGTTTTATTACAAAGGCAAATGGAACAACGGTTGGATTAACATAGTCAATCCTTTTAGAGCCTCAATTGTGTTGGGCACTCCTGGCTCAGGAAAATCGTATGCCATCGTAAACAGTTACATCAAACAGCAAATTGAGAAAGGCTTTAGTATGTACATCTACGATTTTAAGTTCGACGACCTTTCAACTATCGCCTACAACCATTTATTGAAGCATCGGAATAAATATAAAGTTCAACCCAAATTTTACGTGATAAATTTTGACGACCCACGTAAGAGCCACCGTTGCAATCCCGTAAATCCCGATTTTATGACGGATATTTCAGATGCTTACGAAGCAGCTTATACCATAATGCTGAACCTCAACCGAAGTTGGATACAGAAGCAAGGTGATTTTTTCGTGGAAAGTCCAATTATCTTACTTGCAGCAATAATCTGGTATCTTAAAATCTATGAGGACGGTAAGTATTGTACATTCCCTCACGCTATTGAATTGCTGAACAAAAAGTATTCGGACGTATTCACGATTTTAACTTCTTACCCCGATTTGGAAAACTACTTATCGCCTTTTATGGATGCTTGGCAAGGTGGCGCACAAGACCAGTTACAGGGTCAGATTGCATCGGTAAAAATTCCTTTGTCAAGAATGATTAGCCCGCAGTTGTATTGGGTTATGACAGGGGATGATTTTTCTTTGGACATCAATAATCCTAAAGAGCCAAAGATATTATGTGTTGGAAATAATCCCGACCGTCAAAATATCTACTCCGCAGCTTTGGGTTTGTACAATTCAAGAATTGTGAAACTCATCAACAAAAAGGGGCAATTAAAAAGTTCGGTTATTATAGATGAGTTACCCACAATTTATTTTAGGGGGTTGGATCACCTGATCGCAACTGCGAGAAGTAATAAAGTGGCTGTGTGTTTGGGCTTTCAGGACTTTTCGCAATTAGCAAGGGATTACGGCGATAAAGAGAGCAAGGTAATTCAAAATACAGTAGGTAATATTTTCAGTGGTCAGGTGGTTGGCGAAACGGCAAAAAGCCTTTCGGAACGTTTCGGAAAGGTATTGCAAAAACGTCAAAGTTTAACTATCAACCGTAATGATAAATCTACCTCCATATCGACACAGTTAGACAGCCTTATTCCTGCATCGAAAATATCGACTTTGACACAAGGTATGTTTGTAGGTGCTGTTTCGGATAACTTTGATGAACGCATCGAGCAGAAGATATTTCATGCTGAAATTGTAGTGGATAATGATACAGTAGCTGCTGAAACGAAAGGGTATCAACAAATACCGCAAATTTTATTTTTCGGAAATGGTGAAGATGAAATGAAGCAACAAATTGAAGGCAATTACCGCCAAATAAAACAGGACATAGTACAGATTATTATATTAGAATTAGAGCGCATTAAGAATGACCCGGATTTGCAACATTTGGTACCACAGTAACCTAAAGCACTGAATAAATCTCGAAACGTTTAAATTATTTTGAGACTAAACAGTTCTAATATAACTTACAACACTAAAATTAGAACTTAAAATTTTCTTTTCGGTCTTTGCTAATTTAATTGCTCGTCTCAATAAAACCTACTGGCTTGGCAATTGTCACTAAGGCATTATAACTTCCCTCCCCTATCTCTTTACGGTTAATAGTAATTCTCTGCTCTTGTATGTCATCCTGAAAAAGGTGTGGAAGCATCGCAAACAAACATTTAACCTTTGTCATTGGATTTATTACACAATCGCAAACAATTGCAGAATCACCCAGAATCGCCACCGGAGCCCGCACCGATGAACCGCGAAGAAAACTTCAGGATCTTGGCCTCGTGTCCTGAGTGAGCTAACAGAAGGTAAAAATTTATTGTTCTAAAAAAAGTCTACAAAAGCACCAATATATGTGTACGCCCACTGGTGTGCAATGAAATATTACCAACTTATTAGCGTTCGGCTTTGCAACCGGCAGAAGGAAAAAAGGCATTCGGTTTTGAGTACGATACCGACTGGTTATAATCGGTCAGAAATTTCTGCTGGAACCTGCTATCCAATTTATGGCGGTCTCCAATACTTTAATTATCGGTACTGCAGGATGCAGGTTTTGAAATAATTTGCAAATACAATAACCCAGAGTATATATAGGTGGAAGATACTGGCGATTAGAGGGTTGATGGATGATTATTTTCAAAGGTGGTTTCAGATTTATAGTTATTCAGACAGTCTGAGAATATCTCCCTTACGGCATCAGCCAGAGATTGCGGTTCCAGTACAACCACCTGTTTGCCGTACGAGAGAATTTCCTGAACAAAATCATAGGTAGGATGAAGGAAGAATTCGAAAACGGTGTGCTCCGTGGTTTCTTCCACAACGTTCTGAGAGCGGTGAAGCGGAAAGCTCTTAATGTACTCCCCCTGCTCCTTGCTGCATTTAATGAGAATGCGGTGTGGATTCTGATGGACCAGATTCATTACCCCGAATGAATGTCTGAAGTGTTCCTTAAAGTTGTATCTGTATTTCTCCCGAAATCTTGCTTTGCTTATTTCCAGAGAAGATATACGGTCCAGACCAAATGATTTCAGCTTTTCATCATTGGTGTCGACCGCGATCAGATACCATCGGTTTTTGGATTCCTTGAGTGCCAGGGGATGTACTTTTCGGGAAGTAAGTGCTTTTGTCTTGTAATTGTAATGGTCAAAAGTTGCAATCCTTCTGTTTCTGATGGCGAAAAAGAGGTTATAAAAGTGATCCAGACCCGTTTGCTTCCGGGACTCGAAAAAAATGAAATCTGAGAAATCCGGGTGCATATTCAGGACGTTGCTGATCTGGAAGCATTCCAGCAGCTTCCGGTTATATTCATCCATCTCCATAACGGGACGGCTGTCTATGTAGTAGCGGTTATCGCCTTTTTTTTTATTGTGGATACTGAGGTTAAAGAGTCTGGAAATCTCCAGAATATCGCGCTGCAGGGTCCGTATTGAATAGCTTGTAACGCCTGCGTCTTGAAATTCAAAGGAATTAAGCAGGTAGTCTTCGATCTGACTATAGGTTGAAGGTACGGACTCAAGTTTTTTAATTATAAGTGCGTACCGGGTAAGGAAGAAATCTTTTTTCATCTTTGATGTTTTTGTAAACCAAAGATAGCAAGGTAATGCGACAAAAAGTGTCGTGTTTTAATTTCTAGTGTTATTAGAAGGTGCAATAAATAATTTCCCATTCAAAGGCCTGATGCATAAATCTGGAAGTAAAAAACTCCGAAGTTAAAACTTCGGAGTACAGATAGGATACCGTTGTAATAAATAGTTTTCTGCTATTTTTTAAAAAAATTAAATAATAACAAGGATGCTATACTTAGCATTACATAATATATATTTATTTCCATTGCATAAAAAAAATAGATAAGTCCTTGATATTTTTCATTTTTATTAATTAAGTGCATATAAATAACAAAACTGAAACTTAATAATAAAAATAATACCATCGAAAAAATAATTAATTTTGGAATATTAATTCTTTTAAAAATTATTTTGATTAATATTATTATTAATATATATATTCCCAATACCAAAAACCCAATATCCTTGTTTTCCATACATTATTTTCCTATCTTATTAACAATATTTTCAGACATGATTTGTAAACATGATTTTTTATCTTTTATTATATTTTCAAACATTTTTTTAGCATTCCAATGATTAATATCCATAACAATATTTATATTAGGTCCTGAACTCATTTTCCACCTCTTTCCAAATTCTGCTACATCATCTGTTTCGTCTGGTTTTGAAGGATTTGCTAGAATATTAATCCAAAATTTCGATTTAGAATTTGGTTTATTTTTATAAATAGATGAACCCACGTACACGAAAAAACCTTCTCCAACAGGATCAAGTGTAATTAACGCTTCCACATTATACCCTTTATCAGAAAGTATTTGAGATAGATGAGCCCCATTCCAACCGCCTAAACTATGTCCCACAATATATATTGAAGAATTTTTGTCAATATATTGCAAAACATTTTCTTCTACTCTATTTGTCTGATTTGGAATATCATATACTTCTTCAAAACCAAGATAATAAGAATTATAGTCAACTCTATTTGAAATTATAGCATCTAAACTTTTTTTTGCGGGTAAAATATTTTTGTCAGGCCCAAAAATTATCCCATAACTTGATTTATCCGCAGCACCACCAATAAAAAATACAACAACTTCATCAGAGTTTCTTACTTTTAAATATTTCCCTTTTTCTACTTTTTCTCCGTATGCATAAATTTCTGCGTATAGCTCCAACTCGTTTACTTCTCCTGATTCTTTTAACAAATTTAACCATTTTTCGGATTTCTCCAGAAATAACTCTTTAGTAGCTCCAAAGTTATTTTTAATTGTAATATCACTGTCAAATAACTTTTTGTTTCTGGTAATTCTATTATATTCGTATATTCTTATTAAAAGAGGCGTTTTATTCGGGATGCCTTTAGTCTTTACCGCCAAATAAACTTTTTCTCCAAGTAAGGCCTTACTTACAGGTACATCATTACCACTTGGTTTAACAGTTGTCCAATAAACCTGTAAGATCATATCTTCAAGATTTTCTTCTTTGTTCTCAGAATCATTTTTTTTATTTACTCCCAAGGTTTTTATTTTGGGGATTTTTACGGGTTCTATATATTTCATTTTGTTATATTTTAATTGTTAAAATAAAAACAGCGGTGGTTACCACCGCCGATTTTTTTGAAAAAAAATTAAGATATTGTACTGTTTGTTTCACCAGAGCCTAAAAGTTGTACATCATCGGTTCTAAAACTCGTTTCAGTTTCCAGCTCCATAGGATTTTCACAGTTGTCCGGATCTCCTTCTGGGAAAATTGGCAATGGCTCTTCTACTGCTAATCCTGTAGATTTGTCTTGTAAAATAGTAAGCGTAGTTGGGATCCGTGTAATCCAATATTTACCTTGTGCTTTTCCGGTGGGTTCGCGCATCTCTACTGCAATACTCATGTACATTGGATCTCCAATTACTGGAATCTCCCCGCCATTCCAGATTTTACCTGTAGTTAGGAAAAATTGTACGGCATCTTCAAAGCCTGGTTTTACAGTTACAATTACTCTTGCCATTCCTGCTTGTAAGAAACTTCTAAACAAAGGGTCTACACTTTCAGATACATACATTGCTTGCCATTCTGCTCTATTGCCCCAATAGTACGGGTAGAACGTATAATCCATAATCTCCCATTCCATGGCTTGCTCCATAAATTTTGCAAGGGCGGTGTATTTGTCCAGATTTTCATTCAGATATACTTGAAATGTATCCATAGTATCACCATCTGTGAAATCTTGACCAAGAATATTTAGATAATCTTGCAACAGATAAGCAATACAGTTGTGTTTCAAAACATCTACTTCCATATAGCGGTAGAAGTTGCCTTGGTTTTCTTTGGCTTCTCCCTCTTTTGTTGCGTGTTCTGCTTCCAAAGCTGCTTGTGCATCTTTAAATTCTTGCAATGCTTTTTCGTAGGTAGCAATTATGGTATTGAAGTTTTCCGTTTTCCAAGCGTCTAAATAAGCATCAGATAGTTGTAGTTTAAAAGAAAATGCTAAATGACTTCCATTTAAATTGTCTCCTCTAAAATTATAATCATACACTCCTGTTACATTTATAGCAAAATATCCAACTTCTTTATATTGAACGTATGTACTTGTAGAGGTTGAAGAAAGCATTCCGCCATTAAAGTTGCTAAAATAAAGTGTTTGTGGTTTATTGCCTCCACCAAAAATACTATTATGGTGTTTTTCTCTATTATGCCCATACATTATTTTTACAGATTTTGCTGTATAATTATCCATAATTGTGATGGGCAAACTTCTCATAGACGCATCTCCATGCAACCCAAAATCTTGTCTTGCGACATTCTGATCTTTTGTGAGTGGAAGAAGCGCAGTTAAAGTAACTCCATAAATTCCTGCCCAATATTCCAACAATTCTTTGGTTGCCATTTTTGGATTCGCCATAGTGTGCGATTCGGGTGCTCTTCTTGGATCTACAGGTGCGGTTAATTGCTTCACATTAGCAACCGATAATGCCAATTTGTGCAGTTTTGCAGGTTCTGGTACCATAAATTCGAACATGGTGCGTTTTCCATAGTTGTAGATCTGGTTTTTCATCTTCTTGTCTATCCATCTGTACACCCCTGTAATATGTTTTGGCTGTGCTGCATCTGGATTGTCAGTATCGGTTACTTTTCCACGGTTATCAAATTCATGTACATTGGTTTCTGTATATTCTTTGATGATTTTTTGCACACGTTCTTCAGAAATTTTGGTAAGAACTCTTTCCATGGCTCTTTCTGTAATTTCCTGAGACTTCATTACGGCTTGTCTAGTGCTATCATGTTGTGCCGTATTATTGGCATAATCTGCACCGATTTCAAATTTGTTATTAAGACCTTCAAAACTATATCTTGTATGTGCAGTGACACTTTGTAATTTATCCAATTCTTTGGCAACTTCCGTCTGCATGTCCGTTCTGGAAGTTTTAGAAGTATCAGATATTTTCTCGGTTTCCTGCGATTTTGAAGTGGTGTCTGTAATTTCAGAATAATCTCTGGCTGTGGAAGATTTGTGGCGCAATTCACTCGCCATCACATTCTCAATATTAGAGACTTCTCCCGGTACATAAGCATGCACACTTTGTACTACTTTTTGATAATCTGCAATTCCTAATCTTTTGATGCCAAAATTTTTACGTGGAGTGCTTCCACTTTCGCCTTCCGTAGGATTATTTTCTCGGATAGATTTCAAAGATAAAATTCCTGTGTACAATTGTAAAGTCTGCACGTTTTGAATTTCCAAAGTGCTTTCTCTTCCATTGGCAAAGTATATTTCTAATTTTAAAGCAGAAATACCCGTAAGATTTTGTGTGCTATTTGCCGGAAAAGTAATTTTATTGTTTTGTACAGAAATGGCACCATAATTTTCTGAAAATTGACCAGCAGAAGATGTTCCAGATATTTTTGCACTAGCAACACTCCAGAAAGAATTTTCTACTTCAAAAGAAAAATTAACGGTCTCATTTCCTGCAAAAAATACTCTTCTAGACCAATCTACATACAAGGTGTAGGCAAGATGTGTGAAGCTAGAAGTTTGTGCCACAGGAATTAATGCTCCACCAATAGTGGTATATTGTTGCTGTGGAAGCGGCGAATTATCTAACGTATATTGTGCTTGCTCTGCAATTAGATTGTGAAGTTTTTCTGCTACAGAAAAATAAGATTGATAAGAATCGTCTATTTCCAATGTTTGTTCTCCAATTTGCATTGTAGAATCAGAAGTTATTACTTTTTCTGCTTCTAAAAGGTTTGCTACATCTGCGGTATTGTAATCCAGATTTGTAAAAAGTTCCATAAACAAATCAAAGGATTCTGGAGAAAGTTTTGTCTGTAAATCTTCAATATTGATTTCATTTTTGAACTCAAAATCAAATGGTGGTACTTCCAAGTCTTTCAATTGTGCATACATTGCCTCTGCCTCTTCTCTAGGAGTTTCTTCCGTGATCGTACTTTCTATTTCAGCCAGCAGTGTTTCATAAGCAGAAATTTGTTCTCCATATTCCGCTTGATAAGCATTTTGCGCTTCATTATATGCTTTTTTTCTCTCGTTGAAATACTGTCTTTCTACTTCAGCCATTTCGGACTTTAGGTGCTCCGCAGCTAGTTTTTTTTGCAGGGCTTTGCTTATGGTTAAATTTTTAGACGATTCATATTTTAATCTTTGTAAAGTTGCAGGGTTTATCGCAGATGGTGTATTAGAATTTGCAGTAGATTCTTCTTCTACAAAGAGTTCTTTTGGCATTACAATTTTTGAATTCAAAGCATTGTCCAAAGGATTTTCTCCATTGATTTTAATGATTTCTTCAGTAGGATCTACATTTTGTACATATCCCAGATGTATCGCTTTCAAAATTTGGCTGATGGCTTCTTTTACGTAAAAATCTTTTTGAGAAACTACCTGATAAATCATATTATCCCAAAGGTTTTTTAATAATTCTGTTAATTCCAATGGATTTGTAAGAATATTTCGGTAGAAAGTATCAGTTGTTGCACGGTCTTGATCATTTAGAATTTCTCGTTTGGAAATTTTTCTTCCTATTTGAAGCATTTCTGAAAAGTAACTTGCTTCTAATTCTTCTACAGTTGTAAAAACTTGTCCCCCAAATTCACTTCCTATAGAATTTAAAGCTTGGAGTTTACTGGTTTCAGCACTTTTGTTTGCTACAGCTTCATCAAATTCTCCCTCTATATTTTCTGGTCGATGAATAAATCCAAAGTTGACTCTTTTTGTTTCTGTAAGTTGCGGGTTTCTTAAACTCACAAATCTGAACAGCGTTTGTGCTGCGTTGTTTTTTGTTGACATTTTTTTTATAAATTTGTTTGGTTTTAATGTTAAAATCTTGAAGACTTCCTTTTATTGGGTGGTTCTTCGGTTTTAGCCTTATTTTTTAGGGTGGTTTCCGGCTTGGATGTCCACCTTAATTTTTGAAATCCTGTTTCATTTTCTCTTAATTTTCTTGTGAGCAAAGCTATAGCGCGAAAGCGTCAAAGGTCGTCGCAGAATAATGACCTTTATTTTTTTAACTCGTAAACATGAATCCAAGGATATAAGCAGAAAAGGGAATAATCAATCATTATTGACTCTTAGGCTTATATTAATGTGTTACGGCAGTGCTAAGCACGGTTCCTGATCAGCTTATGGACAATCTGGTTAAGGAGGCTCCTGTTTTCGTTTATAAAGGAGAGTCCCGCCTGTATCAATGCTTCTATGTTGCTCTTCTTTACATTATCCATTGCGGAAGATGCATTTTTCAAGGAGGGATTAAGCCGGTAGTAATTTTTCTGATTCCGCAGCCCTAATGTTCCGAACATCTGGCTTAATTGGTAATCTACCGTCTCCGCATTTGCGGACAGTAAAATGTCTATAATGGGATTGATCCAAGCCAGCTTTCCAGCCCTGGCTAATTTGTTATAGGAATAAGATTTTGACTCTGCACCTGTTCCTACAGAAAGTATCATCATGTCATTTGCCGTGGGATAATTGGGCTTCTGTTGACTCTTGAGTATTTCTGTGAAAGGCATTTTGCGAGCTTCTGCATAAGCGCAGAGTGCAGGATTATTGGCAAACACTCCCCCATCAATAAGGCTAAAATACTGGCCATACATGGATTTTATTCTGGCAGGTGTGAAATAGGTAGGCGCTGCAGACGTAGCCCTGCATACGTCTTTCACCAGGAAATTATCACCGGACTGTTTTTGTGCTTCTACCGTATTAAACAGTTTCGCTCTTCGGTTTTCAATATCATAGCTGGTAATGAGGCATGGTTTGATGAACTCCTTCAATTCCAGTTTCCCAAAAAATTCATCAAGATTACGTTCCAGATGTTCAACCGATATCCTCTCATTGAACAGACCAAAAGGATTTATCAACTTCTCCCAAAACAAAACCTGAAAAATACTGCCACCCCTTTCCGAATAGAGTTCCAGTCCTTTTTGGATAGAATACTTTGCTTTTCCATTATCATCGGGATAGAGGATAATCGAGGCAATTAAAGCTCCGGTACTGCTGCCCGCTACCAAATCAAAATAGTCGCCCAGTTTTGCACCGGCGCCGTCGTGTTTTTGGAGCTGTTCCTCAATGTACCGCAGAATGATGCACGAAATAATTCCACGGATTCCGCCGCCGTCTAATGAAAGTATGCTGATTTTCTTCATGGTTTTTTTATTGGTGTGAAGCAAATGTAGGTGGGGATTGCGACAGAAGTCGGCGCATCAATTTAAAGGTGTTGCCGGAGATTACACGCAGCTCTTTACAATCTTCAGATCCAATACGTATTTAGGCTCTTACATATCCGTTACTGTCTTTCTCCAGTTTTGCCAGAATCCTCCATTGGGCTTGTATTGGTGATTTTTTAAAGGGTATGATCCGCTTTTCAAAATGAGGAAGGTCTTTAAACTTTTTCCAGTTGCCGCCCCAATCCCAGCCATATTTTGCAAAAATCTTAACACATTCGTACCAATCTGCGACGCGGTCATTATCCCAATCTTTGACGGTATCCCAACTGGCGACCCTGCCATCGATTATTAGGCAGATGTCTACAGCGAATCCGTAGTTGTGAATGCTTTGTCCCGGTTTTGCATTGGTTACTTTTCTCCCTGGTTTAGTCCTTCCTAAAGAATACAAGTCTGCCTGTTCTGAAAGCGTTCTTAATCCCTGTGTAATCCTGATTTCTGCCTTTCCGGTCAATGCTTCATCACACTCAGTGATAATTTGTCTTACTTCATCTCTTACCAAAGGATGAAGCTTTTCAATTCTCTGTTCCGTTACTTTATCCACAATTTGAATATTAATAGTTAGGAGGCAAAGCTAACAGCCAGTTGCGACTGAATGTGTCGTGTTCAAAAGCAACATTTTGGGATCCGGATAATTTATAGTCACAAAACCAACAATGTTATGAAAGGCTTCTCACTATTAAAACAATGAGGAGGACGTCCAACAACTGTTTGGAACCCGACCAAATGAAGAAATGTTATCAAATGAAGAAGTACAGCAGAGAAAGAAAGCACAGGGTGAATACTGGTGGCTATTTAAGAAACCGGAGCTTTCTCGTAACCGGAGAGGGCTTGATTTTATCGCCTGCTTATGACCTTAGCCCTCTGCTGAAAAGGACGGGTTAGCCCCTAGTATAGACCCCCACAATAATGACCTTGATTTTGATCTGGCGATAAGTGTTGGAGTCTATTTTTGCTTAACCCAGGAGGAAATTCACCTCATTATAGAGGAAGTGACTAATACGAAGTAGGCAAATGGCACGAGGTGGCTCGGAAAACAGGGATCCCAAGAAGTGAACAGGAATTGATGCGCCCGGCATTCCCTACTGATTCAAACAGCCACCCGACATACGCGTGGGGCCGCGGTGATAAAATCATCAGACAGCAGTGCCATATTAGTATATTAGGGAATGAAGAGGGACGGTTACGGATTACAAACTCAAGACATCGGGTTATCAACATAAAGTTCCATGGCCATCTTGGCGTAGATACGCCATCACTTGTATAGAGTGGCTGTGCTAATGCCATTTTCCATTGCCAGTTCCTCGGCACTGCGGCCTCCGGCAAACTCTTTTAAAACACCTGCAATCTTAGCAGGACTGAATGTGCTCTTTTTCATTGTCTTAATTACGATTTTAAGTTAATAATTTTTATACTTTTAAACCGTACCGTTTGCAGGGGAGCTTACAACACTCTCCTGATGATTTTTTTTAAAAACCGGAGAATAATTTTTTCCACTCAGGTCGATTGAAATTTTTTGCAGAGAAATCTTCCCGATATTCCTTTGCCTTCGATATCGTTATATTTACAATACTTCAATAATCTATCTTCCTGCTCCGGCAAAGAGTAACCTTTTCTTTTTTGTTCGTCCGTACTTTCATGAACATATAAGTAAGCGGACTTCATATAATTAATGTATCTATTTGATTTACAAATAGTGCTTTTAAAAAATAAATAAGAAACCATAGATTCAATTAGTTGTGCTATAGTATTTAACTATAAACAACGAAAAAGTGCTTCAACTTTAGCAACGTAATTCTCTGCTGTACTCTTGTCAATAATATCATTTGTACAAATACTATTACTATAAGTGTGTCCAGCGCAATTTCTCAAATCTAATATGTTTCGATAGGTATTAAATAATCTTTCTGCTGTATTATAATCTCTCCAAAAACTTCTCAGATAATTTGAAAATGCTAATATTAAAGGAACAGTATTATAATTGCTAATAGAATTTATTGTTGGAGAGATATAATGAAATAATTCAAAGATTTGAGTTAATTCCCCAAATTTATAACTCGTAAAACTATTCTTGGTAAAAGTCTTTAAAAGTAAAAAATTAATTTTCTTTTCCTTATCTGTTCCTAATTCAAAACCAATCGTATCAGAACTAAGTTTCGTTATACCTATATTAGCGAAAATATCATTCAATTTATCTTTATAATTAGCATCTTCAATCCACAATAATTTATCTGTAGTACTAACGGAGTTTTTAAAATCATTCATCCATTTTATCATCTCAAATTCAACTGCTCGACCATATTGTATAATAACAGGTGCAAAATCGGCATTGTTGTCTAAAGTCTTAAGCAGACATTTACCTGTCGATAGATATTGAAGTGTTTTTGATTTGTCAATTTTATTTTTATCTATAATTGTCTCAATTTCAGTTAAATATTTTGAATAGTCGGTTTTAGCTGTATATTCATCAATTTTCTCTTCTTGACTTTTTAGAAGTTCTTGAAATTCTAATTCTTTATCCTCTTTCTCTTTTTTAATTTTATTAAGTTGTTTTTCTAATTTGCTTCTCCCCGAAGTCGCAGTTGCTAATTTTTGATTGATTTCCTCCATTTTAGCATCATAATTTTCAATCGTTTTACTAGACTTTTTCAGTTCTTCTTTTATTGTTTCATAATTTTCAATAAAACGATTTCGTTGAATATTCAACAAACTTAATTTCAAGTTACTCTGTTCGTCAAAAAAACCTTTTCCAAAATATTTGTCATAATCAATACTTCCATCTTTACCTATTTTTATATAGCTAATATACTTATCTTTCAACCCTTGCCTAACATCATTAGGATGATTGAAGTAATACATATTAATATCGTTTGGAGAAACTATTTTTTGACCTATATATTCTTGAAATTTATAAATTAGGTACTCGCTATGAGTTTCTATTAAGAACTGAATATTGAACCTAGAAGCAGCATCTATAAATAATTCAGCCGTTTTCGCTTGTAAAGAAGGATGTAAATTGGCTTCAGGTTCTTCAATTAATAATGTTGAAGGATTAAAATAAATTGTTTGTCTATGAGAACCATCTCGATTATCAACATCATATTCATAAGTCAATTGATGTTTATGAGCGATAACAGCTATCTTCATAATAATTGGGAGTAACTGAGATATTCCATACCCTAAATCAACTAAAGGAGTTTTTGTTCCGTCAAAATTGACTAAAAAAATCTTGGTTAATCCTATTGCTTCATCTCTAAATACAAAAAGTTCTTTTCCTATTTTGAAGCCCTTTTGCTTCTTCATTCCATTTTCATCCACTTCATTAATCTCTCCATTTCCAATCCAAAAGTTTACAAAATTTTCGATTTGTGGATGATTTTTTAAATATATAGCAGAAAAATCTCTTACAATTTGAATATCTTCACTATTTTGCTCATCAATAAACCATTCTCTATTTCTACCTCTTGTAGTTGGTAAAAAATAAATTTTACTTAAACTATCAATTTTTTTCTGAACAGTATCTGAAAAATCTTTATCTATCGACTTTAATAGGTTTATAAAAAGCTTACTATTAGGAGTAGTTTGAAATGGAGTTTTTAAAAAACTTCGCACATTCTGTTCTTCATTGGTTTCCCGTTTTTGGTCAGGTTTATTTTCTTTTAGTTCAGCACTTACAATATCTCTTTCCATTCCACCTATAATACCAGTAATATTGTCTGTCTTGAAACATTCTAAAATTTTGTATTGGCTATTATTTCGTCCTTGAAGAAGTTCGGTCGTAATTTTTTGTTCTATTGCTAATAGTTTTAACTTTTCATTTTCTGTTAATTCGGAATAATCAGAGAATAAACTTTTTCCTTTGATAAGCTTTTCTGTAAAATCTTCGTAGCCATCTTTTTGGTTTTTGAAAAAATGAAAGTCAAAAAAGATACCCTTATACTTTTCAATCCTACTAAATAAGTCAAGAGTAAAATAGTCTTCTGTTTGTTTATTAGGTTCAATTCCTTTCTTTATTTCAACAAAAGTTGTTTCTATAATAAGTTGAATGATTTTTTTTAAATCCATGCTTGTTGACATCTCCCATTCACCAGGTTCATCGTGATATTCGCTGAACCCGATAACATTCGACCAATGTAGGTATTCTCCATCCTTCACAATGGCAATATTCTTAATTTCATGAGAAATTATTAAGGCTTCTTTAGTTCCATTCTTAGGTATAAATCGTTTCAATTCATACCTAATCTCTAAAATAGCAGAAATTTCTCTACTATTTCCAAGCTTTATAGGAAAAGCAAATACTAAATCTTCATTCTCTCTAAAAATCGGCAGCTCACTTGGATAGTCGTTATTGTTTTGATGAAAATCCGAAAGTCTAGAATACATACTTTGATTGCTTGGAATTTCTGAATTTTTAAAATCCTCCATTGTAACTCGGTTATAGATACGTTCAAGATTTCCAAGTTCATGTTTCATTGCCTTGAAATCTAAGGTTTCTGAAACAATTCCATCTTTAAAATTATCAACCAAGAATTGTATTGCTTTGAAAACAGAACTTTTTCCTGCATTATTTGTACCCGTGATTAATGTTATGGGTGCAAATTCAAGATTTTCTTTTTTTTGGAAAGTCCTAAAATTCTGTAACCCTAACCCCTCTAAGTTTGGCATTATTATAAATTATTTTTTTAAAGTTTATACCTTTTTTGTGTTGATTATGAGTTTCATCAATCAAGAATACATTTGTTGTGTATCTTTTGTATGTTTTTTTTCATTGCACTCATTAAAAAATTTAAAAAATCAAATTATATTCTGAAAATTATTTGATTAAAATACCATACTCCATGCAGCACATTAAAACAATTGTTGTGTTACCAACATGATTGAACGTGCTAAACTGTATTTCTACAGGAAAAAAATTATAACCAAAATAATGTTTTATTTTTTTGGTTCACAACATTCAATTTTTGATTGATAAATCTATCTCTATAACCCTACTCAACTTATGCCAATTCATTATATTTTCTGTTCTGTCAGTATCTGTAGATCTTCTCATTTCAATTTTATAACATAGAACCAAATTATTATGGTCAAGATACTCCAAAAGATTCTTTTTCTTGATTTCTAAAGTTAATCCATGGGAACTTGGTTTAAATCTCCTCCATCCAGGACCACTTGCATATGAGCCGATCCATTCGTTTGCTTTTAAGGTACTTTCTTCGTCACCCAAAATAATCTGCAGTAAATTCCTTTGCTGCAATCCCATAACTGAGAAAGCATCAGAAGTAAGATTTGCATAAGTTGCATCAAATACACCACGGAAATTATTTATTGTAACCTGAACAATCGGTTTGATCTCTTCGACCGGATATGGCGGTAAGCCTGCCTTTACCAATGGTATATCATATGCATACATATTATTCTGATACTGAAATGGTAAAGGATTCAGATCAGAAATAGTAAAATCACGGGATTTTAAAAAAGCCTTCGCATCAAAATAGCAAGTTCCGCTAAGCTCCTTGTATTTATTCTGGCGTTGACTGCCTATTTCAACCAATGGAACAAATTCCAATGATCTGTGGACAAAGTTTTTAATTACAGACTCAAAATCATTAAACATTGTAAAATCCTCTTCAGTAATCCCCGGAGTGAACCAGTTAACATTATCGGCTTTCGGTTGTACCTGATATAATAAAGTGCTCGGATCATACAATCTAAAATCATTTCGGATCGCGCTGATAAATTCCTGATCAAAAGAATTTGTACTGATCTTGGTATAAACCAAACGATTGATACTACTTTTTATCTCATCATAATAATGGGACTGAATTTCAATCTTCTCAAAGTTTGTGTTGATATTATATTGCCTTTGTACAGCCGCATCCTCAAATCTGGGATTTTTGCTTCTCCCTTTACTTTTAATATCATCATAGACCAAACCAAACATTGATTCAGCACTTTTAAGGTGATCATCAATCCTTATTAGTAGTTCAAGTTGAAACCGGGATAATACAAAAGATCTCGTACTATTCTTTTTATAAAAAACACTTTCTATGTTTTCCGACTGAAAATGAACTAAAGGGCTATTTACTTCTGCCGTTTCTTCTTTAGAAAGGAATCCAGGTAAATGAGTATTTATCAGATTTAATAATTCTTTCCCCGTTTGGACAATATTAAAATGCTCCTTATCAAGCACTGCAAATAATTCACCCCTATGTTTCGTAAGAATTCGTGCATTCTTCAGTGCAATTGCCTGCAGCACCACAATACCATGTTCTACTTCATTGTCGTTACCGTCTACGATACAGCATTTTACAAACATGTCAAGAGCCTCAGCATCATCCCAAAACATATCAAAGGAAGAACGCAGTGCCAATTCCCTGATTTTAACAACGGGATAATTAAAAAGCCATATTAGATACTGAACTGTTATTTCCTTCAAACTTAGCGTCTCGACATGTGAAAGAATGAACTCATACCTGTCTTCTTTTGGTGTTATACCTTCACTTAATTCCCTGTTATAAAGTAAATTTGCTTCGTAATATGCTTTAACTGAATCACCTTCAAAATATTCTTTGTACTTCAACAGTTTGTCTATCGCAACTGTCAATTCACGATTATACTTACTTTTCTGAATATAGTAGCTATGAAGTAGAAATCTTTTTCCAAAATCAACGTCTACCCTCAGGATTGATGCTAGGATATCGAACGCAGGCTTGCCGGGGTCGGTATCTCTTGGAAATAAAACACTGTCATATTCGTAGCGCGACAGCATTGACAGAATCGCTTTCGCTTTCTCAAGGTCCAGAAGTAAAAAACGGCTGCAAATTTTTAGTAAGCTTAGCGTCCTAGTTTTTCCACTGGTATATGTATCTATAAATTCAACAAAATCATCAAGATGATCCAGTGGACATTCGTCCACCAAGATGATAACTTCGGAATCCGGTAAAATGTACTGCAGATCGTGGTTCTTTTGGAGATGGATTTCAGAAAGCAGGTTGTCCAGCAACTTATTTACATTTAATTTATTTTCAAGATGGTCTTGAAACTCAGCACTTTGTAAAATGTCAGCAATATTGATCACCAATTCATTAAAAATGCTTTTAATTTCCCTTATATTGTTGGGTCCAGAAATCGCCAGATTTAAAATTTTCTCTTTAAACAACACATACTCCCTCGTTAGTTCTACAACTTTATCTTTATCTAAATTTTCGGGATAATTAATCCCCTCTAATAACATTGCAAAAGTCTTCTTGTATGAATTATATAACCTCCTTAAAACCTGGTTACACTGTTTTTTTCGGAAGTGTTCAAGAGTACTTTCGACATATGCTTTAAATTTTGGATAATCCTCTTTAAAGAGCTGATGCACTTCTTCAGGAGGCAATTTTATATCAGCATAGAAAAATTTCTGTCTCTTCTTGGGAATAGTATCTTCATATCTTGACACCACATTGAGATCAGCCTCTTCAGCAGGCAGATCCAAGCCATACTCCTCTGTCGGAATACTATTATCATCAAATATTTTTATGATTTCCTTAATAATTTCAGGCTTGTCAAGTTCTGTCAGGGCATTGAATTTCATCAGGTCTACGATCTGCTGAATCATTTCTCGGTCATTATAGAAAATTGCACGTTCAAGCAGCAACAGGCTAACGTTTGTAAAATGCCCCTCACTACTGGAACCATTACTCCATCTGGACATCGTTTTCGCTATAGCCAGATAAAATCTGATATCATCACCTGTACAATTCGGAATCATCGGTTTCAATATGATATCCAATGTTTCTTCTCTATCAATACTTTCTTCTTCAAATTCCATCAACTTAAAAGCCAGATCAGGAAACCTTTTGCCAACAAATCTGATGAGATTGCTGAGCACGATATGATGCATTCTGCCATTTCCTGCATATCTTAATTTATCCTGAATATGGAATACTTCCGAAAGCCTTTTTAATGAATTGTCGGGATCTATCTGATGCATCATCTCCAACGGCTCAATTATATTGGACGACTGATAGTCTTTCCTATATCCAAGCCCGAAGGAGACATTCAACATTTGATTGTATAAACGTTTAAAATCTTCCTTAAATCCGCAGATTCCATATACACCGGCTATTTCGCAAAGGTAGCCTGTCAATGTGGTGGCCTCGTTTTCTGACAAAGCCCGGTTCTCAGCGTGCTGGATCAGTGCAAAGATCATTTCTATTTCACTGCTATATCTGCTTTTATGGAGCTTTTCTGCAATGGTCAACCCAACCGTATAATGTGTGAAGGCATTATTAATATCATCATTCTCCATCCAGTAATTCACCAGCAATTTTATCTGTTCAACTGATAAAATGCTAAATGCCACCCCAAAAACATCAGAAAACAGCACTTTTATGTTTCTGGCAATTGCAGGACTTTCTGAATCCATATCGAAAAGACCCCTTGACCTCGTTTCGGACATATTTATTTCATCCCCATAGAGATTTTCAACGCATTCTTCAAAGTTATTCTGAATCTCATCTTCTTCAAGCTGACCGTTTCTCTCCTCATACCATAACCGGGACAATAGAAAAATTGATTCATAGATTTGCTCTGCAGAATCCGAAACATAGTTTAATTCACGATTTAGCGTATAGATAGTGTCCTGCTGAAAAATCCACAGAACTTTCAGGATTTTAAAAAGGCCGCTTACTTTCTCACTTAAGGCCGGGTTAAAAGAATCTTTGTCAATAATATCATTTGGCAGAACAGGTTTTGGGATTACTCTCGATGGGAAGTAGCTTTTAATTTCCTCATCAGTAAGATAATCAGTACAAAATCCTACCAGTTCTATGAAATCCTCATCCTGTACCAGACGAAAATTTATTTCTTTTAATTTACTGATTGCTGTAGCATTTTCTCTGCTGAGTAACAACAATTTTATCAGTGTAATACGAACTTTTTGCTTCAGTAGCTCGTCTCCAAGCTCACTTTCGAGCATCAACAACTTCCGATATTGTTTACAGTCACCGAGATATTCGATGACCTGCAACTTGAGAGAGTTATTATACTCTTCATTCTCATCAGTTGTATATTCCTCAACCATGTGGTCGGTGAGGTCTTCGTTAGCAGCGGACCAACGCATCTGATCTATTTTTGAAAATAAAGGCAATATATCTTCTGAGAATAATGCTTCTGCCTTGCAAACCTCAACAAAGTGCTCATAGCTATTATTAGTCAGCGGTTTTGAGAATCCTAGGTTGATCACATTCGCAGGTAGAAGATTGCCCGTTGTCGCAAAATATTCTTTTAGATAAAAACATAATCCTTCTTTACTGGTGAGAACAAAATCACCATCCCATATATATCTCAGACTATTGGCCAATTCACCAGCGCGCAGAAGCAAGATGGGCAAATCTATTTCTGAATTGTCCATTTTTTCTCCAATTTGACCAAACTGATCCTTTAAAAAAGCAAGCCTGATAAATTCAGGTAGTGACGATATCTCAATACTAGCCCTAAGAGCCAGATCAATATTGGTATTAATTTCCTCAATAGACCGATAATTCTGCCAGGCTTCCTTTGCCCATTCCAATGTGGTCATTGAAATAATTTCGCCAAATTTCCCTAATTCAAAAAGATGCTTAAAATAGTTCCGATAAGCGTCATCTGTGAAAGGATTTTGCTGATAATACTGGATTAGTGCTGTATTAAAAGTTTCTTTTAAGTTTGGTGTTTTATAAATAATAAATTCCCTGAAACTATTGTGAAATATAGCATAGGATCTACCATCCACTTGCTTCAGCAAATGTGAGAATCGATTGATCACATTTTCTATATCCGTCAGATTCCTTTCCTCACCTGCAAGACTCAGGATGTTTTTGATTTCTGCAAGTTCGGTGTTTTCCTTACGATAAGCCAGAACAGCTAAAACCCATTTCGCCAAACTGTCATTTTTTATTCCCTGAAACAGATACTCATGATACAGATCAATTGTACCGTCCGCTAACTTGGGGAAATCAGATAAAATCTCCTCAAAGTATTCTTTACGGCTTTTTACTAAATGCTCAGAAATATAGTGAAGGTATAGCGGTATACCCCCGGAGATCTGTTCGACCGAATTTAAAATTTCAGCTGAGTCGACTTCCTTGTTATGGAGATACTCTTTTATTTCGCTTTGGTTAAATGGAATTACCTTGATATATCTTTGTGGCTCAGCATCGATCTGTGCCAAAACAGAGGGTGAAAGCACTGCCCTGTACTGTGAGCTCAGAATAAAAAAGATATTTTCAGGAAGATCTCCTTTAATTGAATTCAGCAATGAATCCTCCCCTACCGCAGTATCCCTATGTACGTGATCCAGACCATCAATAATAAATAATATTTTCTCCCCCAGGGTACTAAGTTTATCAATATACTGGTAAAGTTTTTCCTGATAGCGTTCCGAATAAAGATTAGGCAATTCAACATGGGGGAAATTTTTTTCTATCGCAATACAGAGTGATTTCAGAAAATATTCAGACTGATGACGAAGTTCACCAAAATTATTTTTTAAATCTGGGATAAAGCAATAATAAGCCAAGGTAACATCCTTGTGACGCATCTTGAATTTTGTCAGCGATGTTGATTTACCAATTCCAGGAAGTCCCTCAATAAAAATATAGCCGCCTGGCAGTTCCGATAAGGCCTTTTCCAGTTGACCGAAAAAAGTCTCGTTCGCTACATAATGCTCATCTGCAATCACTTTAAAATAATGCGAAAGTTTATCTTCGAACCTTTCCAAAATTCCCAGTTCCCTCAGAACTAATTGTTTGGTAATGGAGTGACCTGAAATACTCCATTTGACTACAGCATTTAACAGTTTTTCCATCAATATCGTTTCAATACCCAAAGTTTCCATTTTAAACTTCAATGCATGCTGCACTTCCTCTATTGAAGCTTGTTCAAACCTAAATTCCAGAGATTTGATAAATTCGTCGAATGAATTCTCATCCAGTGCACATTCAGCCCGTATTTTTTCGATTGTAGGTTGGTATTCATAAAAATTAACCATTTCGTCATACCTTTTTTCAAAAGACTTCAAGGGTTCAAAGAAAATGCCTATCACTTCTGACAGGCTATGGTTCAATCCTTCACTCGGCCTCTTTTGCCGCCCTATTTTTTTTGTTGTATATAAACCGATTGAAAAAGTTCCACTATGTTGTTTCGCTGTCACATATCCCTCTGCCAGTTGCTTAAATAATGATTTTTTGGTTTCTTTTCCTGTCTCAGCATTAGTCTCAGATTTTAACATGCTGCTTAGAGTATAAGATTTTTCTTCATCTTCCGACCACTTGACCTGAAAATAATCTGTGTGACCATTTTTGAAAACGATAATATCATCAATGTGATGCCCTTTTTTATAATTCTCGAGCATCACTTCTCTTATGTCAGACTGATAAAAAAGACAATCAATAATTTGAAGTGCTGCGACATTATTTTGGTAATAAAATCCTGCCTGTGAAGCCGATCCTTCCATATGTTTAAGTTTTAACGAGTTAGTTTAATTATCTCCTAACATAGAGATAATTAAGAAATAGTAAACAGATTTTCGAAAGAAAATAAAAATAAAATACAGCGTTCTCAAAAAACATTACCGATTTAATTGATTAGAATCACTTGAACTTTTTTCATAGTATTTTAATTTCTGACAATGAGATATAGATACTTAATTTCTGCTAAAGACGGATTAAACTCGCTTTGTAATCTAAGATCGACAGCAATAATAAGATCAGGAATATTAGCCAAGCTCTGTAAAAAATTCGGATATTCAGCAACCGCTATTAGCCAATTAGAATCAAAGAGATCATAATCAAATTTTTTAGGATTCAAAAGCCACATTTCAAAAGTATTTAAGCCTGTTAATTTGTCAAAAAATGCTAACTCAAAGCCAATTTTAAGTTTGGATATGAGAAGAATAAAATTCATAAAAGATAAATTGATGGATTCTACGGACTCTAACTGAAAATCTCTGTAGCCTATTCTGTTATTGACATACTTAAGATATTTCTCAAAATAATCTGCTTCATCAAATTTTATAACTCTGGCATGAAGCAATAATTTATAGAATTCGTCATCAAATTGCATGTTTAAAAAATCTGTGAATGCACTGAGTAAAGTTTTCTTACAAGGATCATTTGCGATCTGAGCCAGATTAATAGCTTTTCTGAAATTCTTAAAAGTTCCATCCTCTCTCTGACAATTTAAAAGCAGCCTGTTAATCAAATTTATATTGGAATATTTGTATTGAGGCTTATGCTTTAAAAAAGCTTTCGGGATATTTCTTATTAAACCTTCATACTTCTGATTATGTATTTTATCCCTTCTGATCGCAATATTTAAAATAGACTCCAAATCTTTTTCCTCAAATAAATCTCCACGCTTGGTCATAAAATTTTCGAGCTCCTTTATATTGTAATGAGCCAGATTGTCCTCTATATCCAAGAAACCTATTAAAGTTTTGATCAGTGGTGCAAATTGTTCTTTCTTCAGATCTAATCTTGAAAGAACGGTGAAAATATTTGTAAAAATAGTACTGTATTGTTGCCCAAAATTCCAGTTTTCGAGTTGAATCGCTACAATTTCATTTTTAGCAAAATTATTAAAGAAACCATTTTTTATATAACTGCTCAAATGATTGTTCAGTTTTAATAGCAGCTTATCTATGCTTTTCTGATCAACTTCTATCATATCCTGTTTAGAAAGTATTTCCTGTAGTTTAGCAGAATGGATATGTAATATACTTTCTGTCAGGATAAAATCATTGAAATATTGAAGTCCATAGCCCGCAGTATTATAGCTGATCATTAATGCCTGCAGAGTAAGCGCGGTGATCTTCTTGTATTTATCAAATTTTACATAAAAAATGGAATTGCCGTAGTGATGCCTGAAGCATTTCTCATAATTTAAAAGCAGATTGTACGCATATTCTGGACCTGTTTGCGAGCCTCCGCCATCGATCAGTTTCTTTAATGCAATAACTTGCCCGAGAAGCTGATCTACAGTATCCAGACTTTTATCAATAAGATCGTCGTCCTTCACTTTCTTTAAATAGTCCAGTACATCTCTCTCGATATAAAATTCCAATTCATTATATAGTAACTTATCAATATCGATTGCCCTAATATTACTTCGGATTTCCTCCGTATCTTCTAATGATGACATTTGAATCATGTGATATAAAAAAGTCGTATTCAGCGCAGCCAGAAAATAATTCACTCCTTTTTCAGGACTTACTTTTGTCAAATTCCTTATTTCATTTAAAGTAAAATAGGATGTTCTGTAATTATTTGATGATATCAAAAAATTTCCAAAGGCATATTTCATATTAAGATAATCCAAGTTTCCATCAACCTGCTTTAGTTTTCTGATAAGTTTGTCAAAATCAAAATTTCTGTAATTACAGATCATGCAGTCACAGAAAGTATCCTCAGAGCTTAAATCAATATCCGCCATTGCAATATTATCAGGCTCACAGTTGAAAATATGAGTCTTTGGAAACTTGAGTACACCTTTTTTCGGTGCTAATTCTAATTCATAGTCACGAACTGCGTGAATTTCAGTAATCATACATTTGTTGAGAAATTTGAACGACCATCTCATTTTTTCCATAGCTTCATCGACACTCTCCATCCCTAATTCTTCCTGTAAATCGTGGGATAAAACAATTTCTTTTTTATGAACTGAAATTCCTCTCAATAAATTATAGATCTCCGGATTAATCGTAAAAAGCTTATAATCATGATAATGCCATACATATTCATCCAAAATATTAAAAGGCTTTATAGAAGCAAGATAATCCGGACTCACAAAACCAAACTCTTCAAACCTTTTAAGTGAATAGTAAATTTTATCAATAATATGAAGGTTCTCACTTTCAGTTTTTGATTGATCCTTAGAAAGTTCGAACAGCGTATCTGTATTGGATCTCTCAGTAAGATCATATTTCATAAATCTATCGTTATGAAATAGAAATAAAAGTTCCTTTAGCTTATTTTCATTGTTTAAATCTTTTAACAGGTAAACCTGATATTTCGAACTATCATGTGATCTGTAGAACCTGATCTCATTAATATTGGTAACAACAACCCATTTACAGTCCCCCCCAGTCTTATGTGCGTAGCTAAATCCCTGCTCTACTGCGGAAATGTTCTTTTCACGTTTTTGCTTATCGTCAAGATTTGTATTGGCATCCTTTAATTCTATTACAACTCTGACCTGATCCTTTTTTTTATCATCATAAAAATATCCTAGAACTGCATCGGGCTTAGTGGCATCAGTGATTGATTTTTTCTCTTCACGGAACATCCAGGTATGGGCATTTCCATAGTTAAAGTTTAAGATATCACCAAAAAAAGTGGTGAGATATCTGGATTTCACCTCTTCTTCTTTTAAGCTTTTAAACTTTCCTGACTTCTCTTCTTTAATTAGAGATTCAACTAGATGTTTGATTCGTCGTATGTTGGGAACAGCAGATAATTTAAAATCATATAAAAATTTACTTAGAAAAAACTCGGAAAAAATAGGTTTATTCATCATGGATTACTTGTAAAAGCAAAAGTACATATTGCAAAAATATTTCGGATTAAAAACAGATACTTTGAAAGTAGATGCGTTCCCTGTTTCCCTTCTTGGTATCAAGACTTAAATCTCAGGCTAGTTTTTACCATTTAAGAAAAAATTGTATAAAGCTAAATTTCCTTTACAATATGATTAACTGATAAAATAAGTATGGAAAAATGTTCTGCGAGATGAAGTTTCATTTAATTATTTAAAGTAGATTTATCGAAAAGCTATTAAATCATATATATATCAAAAATATCAATTGAGGGATTCAGGAATTCCCTTGAAATGAGATTTTATTTAATGATGGAATCAATGTTATCATTGGCCATAACAATTCAGGAAAGACAAGCCTAATCAAGGCTATTCCATTGAACGTAACCTTCGGGAAGTTTTTGGCAGTCTTTGGAGTTGTCGTTTTTAGGATAAGGCTTTTTGTAGCCATTTAAAAGATATTATTGTTAACCAAAAATAATAAAACAGCGAAGGGAAAAAGCTCCCGGAGACTCAGTTCAACAGCAGGCTTGTATAACAGCGGAAATTTGTCTTGCCGGAAGTCTTCGTTCACGAATAATAATTTATCTGGCTGTACCAGGTTTGCATTTATCCACTGCTATACAAGCCCGCAACCGTTTCTGCAAGCGCATAAAAAAACCAGTGTCGGAAGTCTGATATTCCTTTCTCAATTGTCTTTCATGAAAGCCAAAAAATGATTTTCCAATAAAAACGTTCATCTAAAACAATGTCTAAATTAATCAAACTTTTCTCCTTATTTCTGAGTCTAAATATTTTTGCACAACAAGAAAGTTTTAAAATAAACGGCGACATTACTGACCGTAATCAAAATCAGATTCCATCAGCAGAAATATATCTGTTTACGGCAAATAACGAACTTGTAAAAACAACAATTGCCCAAGATGGTAATTTTGAATTTTCAGGACTGAAACCCGCTCAATATTATTTACATATTGTATCAAATGAGATTACGCACAATGAATCCCTTTTTCAACTTTCATCAGATATTACTTTAAATATAAAATTGAATGAAAAAGTTTCTGAGATTGAAGAAGTTCAAATTTCGCGTACAAGAAATCCTTTTAAGGTTCACAATGGTAATATTGATATAGATCTTGCAAATTCCTCTTTAAATAAGGTCGCAACATCAACAGATTTATTGGCAAAATTGCCTTTTGTTTCGGTAGATGCAAATGGAGAAGGCTTATCAATGGTAGGAAAAGGAGTTCCGCTATTGTATATTGATAATCAAAAAGTTGATTTTACTGTATTATCCGCTTTGTCTGTTGATGATATAAAATCTGTTGAAATTATTAGAAATCCATCAGCAAAATACGAAGCAGAAGGAAAGGCGGTCATTAAAGTGGTGCTGAAGAACAGCAAAAAAAAAGGCTATAGATTGACACTGAATGAAACCGCTGTATTTAACAAACGATTCAGTAATAATTTTTCAGCTAATTTTCAACAGAAGAAAAACAAAACCGAGTGGAAAATAAATGCAGCCTATAATCAAATTCAACATTGGGAAAGCAATGGTTTTGACTATTCTGTTCCCAGCAAAAATATCAGTTCAGACTACATTATTACCTCAATTACCAACCGTCCGCAGGTTATTTTGGGAGCCAGTTTATACCAGGAGCTGAAAGACGGAGATCACTTAACCTTTACTATTAATGGAAATTTGCGCCCTGATAAAGGTGGTACTAACACAGTAACGAACTATGAAGAAAACGGACTAAAATCCCAAATTTTAACACTCAATCATCAAGACAGACAAAGAGCTACGATCAATTCCATTTTTAATTATAACAAGCCACTTAAATCTATAAACGCTACTATTTTCACAGGTTTGCAATATACCCGGGAAAGCAATAATGTGGATCTGGACTTTTATAATAATATTGATAATGAAGGATATATCTTCAGCCAGTTCAGAAAACAAAAATATTCCGTGAATGCTTTTTCAGGAAGAATTGACGCTGAGAAAAAAATAAAGGAAAATTATCAATTGGGAATTGGAGGAAGTTTTACAAAAGCAGAAGCTATTACCGATAATTTTACAGATTACAGAAACATAAATCCCTCTGAATTTTTTAAATACTTTTTTAATGAAGAAAATTGGGCTTCGTACGCAGAGTTTTCAGGTGAAAAAGAAAAACTGAGTTTTAAGGGAGGTATTCGTTTAGAAACAACTTCTGCCAATGGGTTCAACAAAATTTTGGATGAGACGAATATTAACAGGCATTATGTGGACTGGTTCCCAAGTGCTGAACTGTCTTTCAAGCAAAATGAGAATTATGTGTACACCGTACACTTTAAACGGAGTATTTCAAGACCAAGTTACAGCGATTTGGCTTCCGGTGCATTTTACAGCAGTCCTTATGTAGAGTACCAGGGAAATCCAAATCTTTTACCCTCTTACACCATCGAAGTTTCAGCAAGTTTAAATCTTAAGAAATGGGCAATAAATGCATCTGTATATCAGATTAAAAATCCAATTGGTTTTGGACTTTTTTATGATGAAACCGAAAGTATTTCAAAATTTACTACGAAAAATTTTGACAGAGAAAGTGGGGCCAGTTTAGGATTGGACGTTCCATTTCAGTATAAAATTTTAACTTCCCAAAACAGTTTATCCTTCAATTATTCCAAAACAGAAGATGGTCTTGCCGTTGTAAATCAATCCACGCCCTATCTTTATCTCTATACAAATAATACAATTAAAATTGGAAAAGGTTTTAATTTTCTTTTAGATGGCACCTGGATTACCAAGAGAACGCAAGGGGTTTACGAGTACAACGAAATGGTATTAATAAATTTAGGCTTAACTAAATCTGTTTCCAATTTTGATTTTACTTTGCGTTACAATGATGTTTTTAACCAAAATAAATATGTCCAAAAATTAAGTTATGAAAAAATTATAACGAAAGGCAGTTTTTATGGAAATACGCCTGTTTTATCAATCGGACTAAAATACAGTTTTGGAAAAGTTTCAAATTCGGAATACAAGGAGAAACGAATTAACGAAACTGTGGACAGGATTTGATTGAACGACATCAAAGCGAATGCAGATAACACGGTATTCTAAAAGCGGGTATGAAGTGTTGACCGAAGATTTTAGCGATTAATTAAATTTTTTACAAGTAGAAAGTTTTCGTTTTTTCACTGCGCAAAGCGAGTTTTTTACAAACGAATAAAAACACAATTTTCGCGTTTAAACTGACCTATTTTATACATAAAGAGGAACAAAAACATTCGCCTAACTGTCGGTTTAAAAAAATGCTTCGCACTTCGGAAAGCCGAGGAGCTAAACTGTAATCGAAACAATGCGTAAACAAAAGATAATGAATCATAAACCAAGAATTAAGAAACAAATTCAAGAAAATTTTGATAATTTTATTAAGTATAGAAAAAACAGAAGGTCTCATGAGGAGATAATATCTGATATAACTCAGATCGAACTTGTTTAAAGTTTCCTAATCAAAATACAACAAAAGGCTATAAGATGTAAACACTTCCAATGTTTCTCTTTGGTTTCGTATCGGATTAATAGTGCTTTAAATCCATCTATCCACGCGTTCATCCGCTCTATCACAAACCTTCTTTTATATAGTTGTTTATCCAGGATTTCTTCCCTGTCCGAGATATTTCCGTTCCTTCTGTTGAAATCAATGTTGGCAAAAAGTTCGTTCCTTTGACAATAATTTCTCAAATTCTCTGTATCAAAACCGGCATTGGCATTGAGGAAAAGATGATCCGTTCTGATATTGGACTTCTTTATATTGTCCAACTGATTCTCCACGTCGTAAACATCGTGGTGATTACCTGGGATTACGTCCGAGCAACTCAACGGAATTCCGTTGTTGTCGCAGAAGAAGAGCATATTACTGGTTTTCTGCGAAATTGGTAGCCAACTCCTTCTCCGCCACGCTTGGCCAGAGATTGGGAGCCGTCTAACTGGATGCTGCTCAAATCAAGGTGCCTTCTATGTTTTTCAAAAATAGTTACCTTAACATTATCCCAAATATCTTCCTTGCTCCATCTTGCAAAATGTTGGTAGACGCTGTTCCAGCTGTAATGCACGTCAAAAAACTGTTTTACGGGGAGCTCTCTCCATTGACAACCGGTTTTCAATCGGTACAGTATCGCTTCCACAACTTGCTCCACCTTAACTTTTGCATTGTTTTTTTTTTAATCCCAAGGACAGATTGGCGGAAATCTCTTTTATTACTTCGGATAAATCAATATTTTTACTCCTTCGACTGGTATTCTTTTGCATAGAGAATTTGTAGCTATTTTCCTCTTATACACTGAATATCAGTCGTTTATGTAAATATATCCTCTTTTTTTACTAATTATTTATTAAACAAGTTCATAGTAAAACTTAATGTATGAACACCAATAAGTTAATATCTACCACAGCATTTGTTCTCCAGCATAAGACCAAACCTCCAACTGAACTCGCCAAGATATGCGTTGGATACGCGACCTTGCTTGCGAGCAATCTTGACATCTGCATGCTTGTTCCCGTTCTCAGAGATGAAATTTTTGAATACCCGGTACGGCGCGACTACTCAAATTACAAAAACTACATTATCGATCTTCACACCTATCAGAGACTCGAACAAGAGGTTTTGTTTTCCGGATTCGATGCAGATATAATGGCAGCCTATGATATCGTGCATTTTAATAGAGAAGGTGAAGAATTGTTTTGGTTTAAGTCGGGAAAATTTTACGGTAAAGAAGGTCGGATCTACACAGTTGAGGACCTTCTTTTTGTTCCTGATATCGAACTGACAGAAGCTGCATTAAGGAAAATATCCCTTTGCGCTCTTATGCAGGATTGTTGAAATTGTGTCCCCATGCTCACTGAAAAATAAAAAGGCACTCCAGTGGAGTGCCTTACATTACGTACATTATCTAATAGAAAAGTGTTATTCAAGGTAATTACCTTTTTTCAAATTACCAAATTTGAAATACTTTATATTAAATAGCAGTTTACTAGCAGCTTTGCTCCTTATTTTACATCATAATTTTCTGATAATTATTTAGGAGTACCATTTCTTAACCAATACCTCATACTTCTCATATTTCGCTAGCTGATACTGAAGCGGAAGACTAAAGCTCGGGAATAAGTAAATAATAAACTCATCTCAAAGGTACTTTTTAAGTTCGCGCGAGTGGATGCCAGCACTAGTTACTCACTGCAATTGTAATGACTGGCAAAAAATAAAGTGTTAAAAAAAATCCGCTCTAGTCCGATGGTTTCGGATCCGGAACGGAGTAAAAAAAGTTTAATTTGGATTATTTCAATAGTGGAATTATTGTTCTTTCTAACATTGCCTTACTATTTTTCCAATCATCATTGTAGTCTTTCCAATTTAAAATATATTTTATATCTCCTTTTTTGCTGACAAGTATGAACTTGGAAAAGTCATCTATCATCTCAAGATTGCTAGGAGTAATATCTTCGACAAATTTTCTATTTCTAGTTTTTAAAGATTCTCCATAAGTTGCAGACTTCAAGACCAGCATATCGACCTCAGGATAATTCTGCTTTAAATAACTGATTGTCGCCGCCAATCGCTTGCCACCTTCACTGCCAGGTAGAATTAGATAGAGTTTAGCATTATGAGTTTTTTCCAGATATATTGCATCAGGAAGGTGAAGCCTGCAAGGCTTACACCACGACGCGAAAGTTAAAAAGACAGTATGTTCAGTTGTGGAATTTTTGGCAAGACATAAAATATCATTTCTATCTACAGCTCTGAAATTCCTCTAGAATATAACATGGGACACATACTAGCTTGTGCGAAGAGATTTACGCCAAACAATAAAATAGAAGATATTTCATACACAGTTAGTGGGATACTACCGATGGATGATGCTACTAAATTTAAGGAGGACACTTTGCGCGATAGTGTCTTAGAAAAGCGTCTTTGGAAGCTTCTAAAGCTTAAACGACAAACCCTCCGAATTTGGAGGGTTTGTCGTTTATTTTGTGTTCTTTAATTCGTTATTAATGAATGCTTCCAATTTTGCTTTATCGGGTAGCTGTAGTTGGTATTTACTCACAAAAATATCAAGGTCACTGTCAGCAATAGCGTATTCTACCAAGGTTTTATTTTGGCTGGTGACCAGCAATATCCCAACTGGAGGATTGTCATTGCTCTCCTGAATATTTTTCTTGTAATAGTTAAGATAGGACTTTAATTGTCCGATATGTTCATGTTTAGCAATTTCAGTTTTTAGCTCCACTAAGATATGGCACTTCAAAATACGATGATAAAAAACCAAATCAACAAAGTAATATTCATCACCCATTAACAATCGTTTTTGTCGTGCTTCAAAGCAAAATCCGTTTCCAAGTTCAATAATAAATTGTTGCAAATGCTCAATTAGAGCTTGTTCTAACTCGCTCTCTTCAATTAGATGAGGTTGCTTGATGTTGAGAAATTCGAAAAAATAATGAGATTTTATTAAATCCGTTGTTTGCTGCGGTTTTACCTTTTTCATTACCTCCTCAAATGCTCCCTTGTGATTATCGGATAATCCAACCCTTTCGTAAATGAGTGTGTTGATCTGTCGTTTGAGTTCTTTTACACTGGGCTGTGTTTTTAAAATTACGCAACTCGTAAAAATGCCTTTTCATGACATCATCTATTTTGATGAGTTCAGTAAAGTGGGTATAAGAAACAGATTGAAAAATACTAGAAAAGTGAGTTAGATCGTCATTTTTATTATCTTTTTGTAATTTTTGGGTTGTCGACCCAAGGATTGGTTTTTGGATATTTGAAAGAGTGAAATCTTCAAAGAAATCGGAAGGAACCAGTTTTTTGAATTCTTGGGTTACCAACCCAAGAATCTGTGGATAGGTGTGGTAAAACTGTCGGCAGCGAGACAGTTCTGGAGCTGACAGTCCTTTGATGCTGATATTTTTTTCTAAGTTCTCAAGTAGTTTAATTCCATATTCAGCACGGTCACTTCCGTTTTGCTCAAACTCTACAATGTAAAATCCAGTAAGCCAATTTCTGAGTGTAATATTTATGTTTACAGCTTTTACGGCATTTTGCTGTAAAAACTCGTTAGTCCGCTGTATGCGAAAAGTTAATTTTTTAAAATTCATTTCTCACCTCTTAATTGATTGTAAAAATAATAAAACCACGAAGGTATTTTATTTAGTATGGTTGATTATGACTGTTAATCGCATAATGCATATAAGAGCGCGGTATTATTTCCTTATGTAATTACTCTTCTCAAATTCAAAAGAGGTTTTGTACTCTTCATTCAATACAATATAATGACCTTCTCCCACAAAACCGTAACACTTAAAAGTAGAGATTTTTCGATAAAGCAATTAATTTTATACTTTTAAACCGTACTGTTTTCGGGGGAGCTTACAACATTATGATACATCATTACTAGCATTTCAGGTCGCATCATTATTAGCTTTACATGCTTTACTAATATTAGCTTATGATGTAGCATAGTTATTAGCTTTTTATGTTTTACAACGCTAAGCCTAGCTGTAAACAGCTTTTACTGTTTATAGCAAAGCTTGGATTTTGTAATACTAAAACATATTCTAAGTCAATCTTCGCTAATTTGTTTACAACGATTGTGAAGTAGCCAAGACCTATTCCAGACAGGCACAGTCAATTAATGACTCACTATTCCAATGAAAATTGTTATTAATTTTTAAAGCCAAATTGTAATAAATATAAACTAAAAAAAAAATTTTGATTTAAATGAGTTTTGTAATTCATGTTCAATTTGGCTCAATCTAACCAAATCATCTATAAAAGTGTTTGAAGATACGCTAGTATTGGTCACTAAAGTCTGCAAGTAGTAACTGCAGACTTTTTTTATGGAGTGCACTGGCAGTCAGCATAATTGTTTTTAAAAAAATTGGTACATTTGCTTCAGATACAAAAACACAGAGGCTGAAATGAAGTTCTTAACCTCTTAAAAAAAGATAATGAGAAAAACAGTTTTACTTCTAACCACATTATTTTCATTCACTGCTTTTGCACAGATCAAAGTGCTTAAGAACGACAACCTGATCCAGATAGGGAAAGAAAATGCTGTTGCGCTGTATAAAAAACAGAATAAGTATACCTTCAATTACCAGGACATCAACACAAGTAATCTTAATACCTTCCGGTCATTTTATTTTCATGACCTGAACAAAGATTTTGAGCAGCTTTACAAACTGGTGTCCGACGGTTTTATAGACATGCCAATGGGTGAGGTCCAGCTGGAACTTCCGAACGATATAATTGGTCTTAAATACGCTCACAACTACGGGCAGACTACGGTTCAGTTTATTCACTACATCAACAAAAGCAAAAAATATATCGGCAAAAGCCAGTTTCTTACGAAAGCTCAGGTTGACAGGGTTTTTGGAAAAGATAAAGCGAATATTGCTTCAAGAGGAAATGAAACCATAAAACCTTTGGCCGAGACTGATTCCGGTACCACAACTACGGCCACCAAGAAGAAAAAATAATCCAAATAGAAAAACCTGTTCATTCTGAATGGGTTTTTATTTACGTTCAAAAACAGCCACAATGTCTTTAGAGATCAGCAGTCTAACCAAAAAGTTTGGCAACCAAACCGCATTAAACAACATCAGCTTAAGCATAGGAAAAAACGAGATCATCGGTCTCCTGGGACCCAATGGTGCCGGTAAATCAACTCTGATGAAATCTATTACAGGAGTATTGGCCATTGAGGAAGGTGAAATCAACTTCAACGGACTGAACATTGCTGATAACGAAACTGAAAGTAAACGCAGAATTGGTTTCCTGCCTGAAAATAATCCGCTCTATCCGGAAATGTATATCCGCGAATATCTGTCCTTTGTTGCAAACCTGCATAAAATTCCTAAGGAACGGATTGATGAAGTGATAGAACTGGTAGGCCTTACACCGGAAAAATCCAAGAAAATCTCACAACTTTCCAAGGGGTATAAGCAACGTGTGGGTCTGGCTCAGGCCATCCTGCATTCTCCGGACCTTCTTATTCTGGACGAACCCACCAATGGGCTGGATCCCAACCAGATCATTGAGATCCGCAATGTAATCCGCGAGATAGGCCGTGAAAAAACGGTGATCCTGTCCACACATATTATGCAGGAGGTGGAGGCCCTCTGTACCCGTGTAATTCTCATTCATAACGGAAATATCATCCAGGACTCACCTGTAGATGAATTTAAGGGTAAATTTGAAAGCCTCGAAGAAGCCTTTGCGAGTTATACCTCCACTAATATCTATACGGCTCCCGAAACCGAAAGCATCGAAACTGAATAGTTTTCGTTTATATCAAAGACAAAAAGGAGCGGGAAAATTTTCCCGCTCCTTTCTTTTTCACACTGCAGACACCTCATTCTGTAAGATGTCGCTGTGAATATTATTAAATGTGGATCACCTCACCATAAGCAGCAGCTGCCGCTTCCATAATGGCTTCGGAAACTGTTGGGTGCGGGTGTATTGATTTAATGATCTCATGTCCTGTGGTTTCCAGTTTACGTGCTACAACTGCTTCTGCAATCATATCGGTCACACCTTCGCCTACCATATGACAACCCAGCCATTCGCCGTATTTGGCATCAAAAATCACCTTTACAAAACCGTCGGTATTGCCGTTTGCAGTTGCTTTACCGCTTGCAGACAACGGAAATTTACCCACTTTAAGTTCGTAACCCTGTTCCTTAGCCTGCTTTTCGGTAAGACCCACAGAAGCAACTTCCGGACTGCAGTAAGTACAACCGGGAATATTGCCGTAATCGATCTTTTCTACATGAAGACCTTTAATCTTCTCCACACAGGTAATACCTTCGGCAGAAGCTACATGCGCAAGAGCCTGCGTAGGAAGGATATCACCAATAGCATAGTAACCGGCCACTGACGTTTCATACCATTCGTTTACTAAAACCCGACCTTTATCAGTCTGAATGCCTACTTCTTCAAAGCCCTGACCTTCAACATTGGCAGCAATACCTACAGCAGACAAAACAATATCGGCTTCCAGGGTAATGTTTCCTTTAGCAGTTTTCACATTTGCTTTAACACCGGCTCCGGAAGTATCCACACTTTCAACAGAAGCATTGGTCATGATTTCAATACCGGCTTTCTTAAGTGATTTCTCCAGATGCTTGGAAACATCTTCATCTTCTACCGGAACAATGTTCGGCATATATTCTACGATAGTAACTTTTGTACCCATGGAATTATAGAAATCTGCGAATTCCACCCCAATGGCACCTGAACCTACTACAATCATGGATTTAGGTTGCTCCGGCAAACTCAAAGCCTCACGGTAACCGATCACTTTCTTACCGTCCTGCGGAAGGTTAGGAAGTTCACGCGACCTTGCGCCGGTGGCAATGATGATATGCTCTGCTGAATATTCAGCAGCTTTACCGTCTTTATCTGTAACGCTTACTTTCTTACCCTTCTGAACCTTCGCGGTTCCCATGATCACATCGATCTTATTTTTCTTCATCAGGAAGGAAATTCCACCACTCATCTTGGTAGCCACACCACGGCTGCGCTGGATTACCTTTGAAAAGTCGAAACCCGGATTTTCAACGGCATTCAGGCCATACTCCTCAGCATGTTTTAGATAATTAAAAACGTGGGCTGATTTCAGCAATGCTTTGGTTGGGATACATCCCCAGTTAAGGCAGATACCTCCCAGGTTTTCTTTTTCTATAATCGCTGTTTTAAAACCAAGTTGAGAAGCGCGGATGGCAGTTACATAACCACCGGGACCACTACCGATCACAATAATATCGTAGTTCATGAATTAATAAATTTAATGCGAATTTAAGGAAAATTTCTCAACAGAGCTTAATAGCCGTTTCAATTTAAGATCGTCCAAAAAAATTAATGTTTAACGTTTCATTTAGAAAGCCATTGCTTAAGAAATTCAATTTCCTTTTGCTGCGTTGCGATAATATCATCGGAGAGCTTAAGAAGTTCCGGCTGCTTGCCAAATTTCTTATACACCTTTGCCATCTCCACGGCACTCTGGTGATGTGGAATCATCTGTTCCGCATAATCCCTGTCCACGTCATTGTGTACGGGTACCGAAGAATTCATCATAGGCGCCATTGTTGCTTTCAGTTCCTTCTGGAACTCTGCACTGTTTGCTGAACGTTCCGTCAGATTATCGAACCTGTCCATCATTTTTATTTCTTTTTCCTGCGTTTTTATCACATTCCTGGCAAAGTTTTTCAGTTCTTCATCTTTGCCGGTGCGGATTAGTATTTCGGACATTTCCACGGCTGCATCATGATGATCCGACATCATTTCAGCATAGTCCTCATCATTATTTCCGGAAAATGTTTTTGAATGCATCTCATCCATCATTTCCTGCATTTCCTTCAGAATTTCATTAGGCTGTGCAGTTTGATTTTCACCTGAGACGGGAGCCTGTGTCTGCTCTGTTGCTTTTACAGTTTCGTTTTCGGTTTTCTTTTGGTTTTCGGAGCAGGACTGTATTAAAAGCAATACGGCCAGGGTTAAAATAATTTTTTTCATATTTTGATGATTGTAAAGGTTAGTTAATTCAAAAAATTTTAACCGAAAGTACAAAAAATCAAAAAAAGAGCGGACAAAAAATGTCCGCCCTTAAAGTTGCTCAATAGTAATTATTAAAGTCCCGGAAATTTAGCCGGATTGCTTTCGTGGAACATGCTGTAAATTTTCTCAACCATATCGTCCACACTTGGCTTGCTGAAATAATCTCCGTCACTTGCATAGGCCGGTCTGTGATTTTCCGCACAGATGGTCAGCGGATCCGCATCCAGATATCTGAAGGCTTTCTGCTTCTCCATTACCTGCTGCATAATAAAGGCCGAAGTTCCGCCTTCCACATCCTCATCTATCACCACCAAACGGTTGGTTTTCTTAACACTGTCAGCGATCTCATGACTTAAATCAAACGGAATAAGCGACTGAACGTCTATCACCTCTGCAGAAATACCCACTTTTTCCAGTTCCTCAGCAGCTTCCATTACGAGTCTCCAGGTAGATCCGTAGGTTACCAAAGTCACATCTGAACCTTCTTTGGTCACTTCTATTTTACCCACGGGTACAGTAAATTCACCAAGGTTTTCCGGCTGTTTTTCCTTCAGGCGGTAACCGTTCAGACATTCCACGATTACTGCAGGCTCGTCACTCTGCAGCATTGTGTTGTAGAATCCTGCCGCTTTGGTAAGGTTACGCGGCACAAGTACCAAAATACCTTTGGAAAGGTTGATGATACCTGCCATTGGCGATCCTGAATGCCAAACACCTTCCAGCCTGTGGCCACGCGTACGTATGATTACCGGCGCCTTTTGTCCCCCGCGTGTTCTGTACTGGACGGTAGCCAGATCGTCGCTCATACCCTGAAGACAGTAGAGAATATAATCCAGGTACTGAATCTCGGCAATAGGTCTGAGTCCGCGCATTGCAAGACCAATACCCTGACCCAGGATGGTCGCTTCACGGATTCCGGTATCTGCGACCCTAAGTTCACCGTACTTTTCCTGAAGACCTTCCAGACCCTGATTCACGTCACCAATATTCCCTGCATCTTCACCAAAAACAAGTGTTTCCGGATATTTTTCAAAGATTTTGTCAAAGTTATTTCTAACTACCACACGCCCGTCTACTGTTTCGGAGTTTTCAGTAATAACCGGTGGCACTTCCTGAACATTGGTAGCTTTCCACTGGGACTGCGAATAAAGGTGAGAGGAGTAATTATCCTTCTCCACGGCAAATACTTCGTTGTACTTCGCCTCAAGTGCCTGTCGTTCTGCAGAATCGGTGCCGCGGCTTAAGAACAGAGCTTTACGGACCAAATGAAATATATCTTTTTTCGCAACCGCAATAATTTTACCGAATTTTGAAAGCTCGGACTCGATATCAGCATGCTTTTTCTGAAGAGCTTCAACCAGAGGGAGAACACTGCTCTTAAGGTCAAGAATAGGCTTCTGGTAGTTTTCCCAGGCCCTCTTCTGCCCCTCCTTTACAAACTTCTTAGCTTCTTCATCAATGCGGTCCAGTTCCTCAGCGGTGGCAAGCTGTTCTTCATTACCTTCAATATCAATCGAATAGTCCAGAATCCACTCGCGGAACTTGCTTAAACCATCAAATTCGCCTTCCCACTTCAGTCTTTCCTCGTTCTTATATCTTTCGTGCGACCCTGACGTAGAGTGACCCTGAGGTTGCGTAACCTCAATCACATGAACCACTACCGGCACACTTTCGGTCCTGGCAAAGTGCTCAGCTCTTGCATAAGCATCCAAGAGTGAAGGATAATCCCAGGCTTTAACCTGAATAATTTCGCAACCCTGATTCTCGCCTTCTTTTCTCTGGAAGCCGGAAAGCATCTCGGCGATATCTGCCTTAGCACGCTGGTTCTGCGTAGGTACGGAAATTCCGTAACCATCATCCCAGATAGAGACAATCATTGGTACCTGCAGTGCGCAGGCAGCATTCAGTGCTTCCCAGAAATGCCCCTCAGCAGTAGAAGCATCACCAATGGTACCGAATGCCACTTCCTTACCCTCATTTGAAAATTTTTCGGAACCGTCAAATTTCACTGATTTATATACTTTGGAAGCCAGCGCAAGACCAAGTAATCTGGGCATCTGTCCTGCTGTAGGAGAAATATCTGAAGAGATATTTTTCTGTTCCATCAGGTTCTTCCAGGAGCCGTCTTCATTTAAACTCCTTGTAGCGTAGTGACCGTTCATCTGGCGGCCTGCTGACGCCGGTTCACGTTCTATGCTGGTATCTGCGTACAACTGAGCAAAAAAACTTTCGACCGTAACGGCATCAATTGCCATTGCAAAAGTCTGGTCTCTATAGTAACCGGAGCGGAAATCACCATTCCTGAAAACTTTAGCCATTGCTAACTGCGGCAATTCTTTTCCGTCGCCGAAAATTCCGAATTTTGCTTTGCCTGTAAGAACTTCACGTCTGCCCAGATAGGACATTTCCCGGGAGATACGTCCCAGTTTATAGTCTTCAATAACAGACTTCTTAAAGTCCTGAAAGGAGATTTGCTGTGTTTCTATGTAGGTGGTTTCCATAAATATGAATTTGGACAAAGATAATAATTTTTACAAATTACAAATCAGCAGAAAAAAGCGGATAATTTTAAACAGAATGCAATGCGTTACAGTATCCGCACTACTTTCAAATTTTCACTATCGTTTATGCATTTATCACTGACTTAGGTCATAAATACTGCCGTTGAAACTCAGTATTTTCAAAAATAATGACAGTCCGCATTTGGTACAACCCATTAGGATAAACAGTTTCAGTTATCTCCAAAGAAATATACAGCATACTGACCGCACCTGTCCGGATTTCAAGTCCTTCAGACATTTAGCGGGAAGATTCTTCTAATGCCTTGACATCAGCCAAACGCTTTGATTAATTGCGAGACATCAAGTGAATTATTTCTTGAAATAATATGCTTATTATAAAATTCTTTTTACATAACTTTATGTTACGTAAAATATTTTTGCTCTCCAAGAGTGTTGTACTTAAAATCCTAAGCTTTAAAACATGTATTTCCTGTTCCGGGAGTAAGCTGAAAATCCCATTTAAAGAGTAAGCGCAATAAAAATTAATAGCTATGGCAAAACTTACTTATGCAAAATTAAGAGATGATCTTATTGCAAAAAATGCGACGTGGACCGCAATGGAAACCGAAGTTTCAAGACTGCCTGATCTAAAAAGAAAAGCCTTGCTTGGCGTAGAACTGCCGGCTGGTTTTAAAATGCCGACTGCCACTGCGTCGGTCTCTGCAGCTGCTCCCATCGCCGGACTTCCCACTAAAGTAGATTGGCGCAACAGAAACGGTAATCATATAACTTCGGTTAAACAACAGGGCGGCTGCGGTAGCTGTGTATCCTTTTGCTGTGTTGCCGTCACCGAATCGATGGCCTCCATAGAACACGGCCAGCTTCTGGACCTTTCGGAGGCTGATTCACACTTCTGCTCATCTCACGGAGCTTCCTGTGGTGGCTGGTGGCACGACCAGTGTTTCAATCAGATTAAGAGCCGCGGTGTATGCGATGAGGCATGCAACCCCTACACAGCAGCATTCTCCGGTAACGATATCTGGAACGGAACACCCTCCTGCAAATCCTGCACAGACCGCAATTCCAGAGCTGTGAAAATAACAAATATACATACCGTATCTACAGTAGCGGCAGCCAAACAGTATTTAGCCAATACAGGTCCGCTGGCCGCCATCATGGAAGTATATACCGATTTCTTCAGCTACAGTTCCGGTGTATACCGTAAAGTATCAGGTGTTTTGGAAGGTCTGCACTGTATACAGGTCATTGGCTATGATGACAGTGCACAGTGCTGGATCTGCAAGAATTCGTGGGGTGCCAATAATTTCGGTGAAGCCGGCTTCTTCAAGATTGCCTACGGACAATGTAAAATCGATGACTTTGCTAAAATGGGCTGTACAGGAGTAAAGCTGCCGCAGAAAAAAGGCTGGAAAGGCTATGAAAGTTTGGGTGGAAAAATCACCAGCAAACCAAATGCGGTATCTTGGGGTGCCAACCGTATAGATGTGGTGGCCCGAGGTCTGGACAGTGCCGTGCATCACAGATGGTGGAACGGCTCGGCCTGGCTGGGCTGGGAAAGTCTGGGAGGCCTTATTCACGGCGCTCCGGCCATAAGTTCCTGGGCGAGTGGCCGACTTGATATATTTGCGGTAGGCACTAATTATCAGCTACATCATAAATGGTATCAGGGCGGATGGAGTAACTGGGAAGCCCTTGGAGGGCAGTTATCAAGCGAACCGGCCGCGGTAAGCTGGGGTCCCAACCGCATTGATATTTTCGCGCGAGGAACCGATTCCGCATTGTGGCACCTGTGGTGGGACGGCAGTTGGCACGGCTGGGAAAGTTTAGGCGGTGTGCTGACTTCAGCACCTACGGTATGTTCGTGGGCAAGCGGTCGTCTGGACATCTTTGCACGCGGGACAGACAACAAACTTTGGCACCGCTGGTTTGATAACGGCTGGAGCAACTGGGAAAATATGGGCGGCGAACTGTTCGACAGTCCCGGTGCTGTTTCCTGGGGTAAAAACCGGATCGATGTCTTTTATCCCGGCAGGTCATACCGGATGATGCACCGATGGTGGAACGGTTCCAGCTGGAGCGGTGAGGAAGACCTGGGGGGAAAACTTTCCAGTGGTGTTGGAGTTAGTTCCTGGGCGGCCAACCGTTTGGACTGCTTCGTAAGCGGCATGGATTCGGCTATGCATCACAAGTGGTACGACTAATGACTTTTTGCAGGAGACCGTTATTCAGCGGTTTCCTGCTTAAAAACCTCAATTATGAAATTCATTTTTATTATGTTGAGTTTTGTTACCTGCATAAACTGTATGCAGTCCAACAAAATGAAAGACAGAAACTCAAAAGCTGCTGAAGTGGAACAAACAGATAGAAGAACAATGAGTCAAAACATTATCAAACTAAAAACAGGAGAATCTGCTGATTTGCTGGTTCCCAGTCGGGGTGCCGTTCCTGTCCGTCTGCACTTTGAAATGGAGCCCGAAGAAATACTGAAAGTGGAAAGGCACGAACTTAAAGCAGAACAGATCCCTGCAGATGCCAAACCCGGAGACCCGATGCCAGCATACTATCAGATAACTGCTGTAAAAAAAGGTGAAGTGCAGCTCAAATTTTTTGAACTGCCAATTGGTGCACCGGAAGACCGCAAAACTACAGTAGGGAAATATTTAATTTTGATTGAGTAAATTACACTAAAACCGCAGTCGCGGAGGTAAAATTCAACGGACGTGAGAATTACGATGTGGGAGGTAAGCCTTAATTCTGCTAAAATTTCCGCTCAATTACATAGTCCAGCATCAGATGCAGAGACTGCTTCGCTTCTGAATCCGGAAATTCATCAAGAATAAGTTTCGCTTTTAGCTGATAGTCCTTCATCACCTTCATTGCATAATCCAGACCTCCGGAGTTTTTTACAAACTCAATAAGTTCCTTAACTCTTTTTTTGTCGTTGTTATAACGCTTTATAGTGTTGAAGAAATATTTCCGGTCCGCATCTGAAGCCGTTTTCAGCGTATGAATTAAGGGAAGTGTCATTTTCTGCTCTTTAATATCAATTCCAACCGGTTTACCGATGAAGTTGGAAGATAGATAGTCGAAAAGATCGTCCTTAATTTGAAAGGCCATACCTGTATAGGTGCCAAATTCCATCATCTTGCGGGCAAGTTGCTCATCTGCATCATTGGAAAGGACACCAATTTCGCAACAGGCTGCAATTAGAGTCGCGGTTTTCTGCCTAATGATTTCATAATACACCTCTTCGGTAATATCCAGTTTACGGGCTTTTTCCAACTGCAGCAGTTCGCCCTCACTCATTTCGCGGATGGTTCTGGCAATTACTGACAAAAGGTCAAAATCTTTATGGTCGGTTGAAAGTAATACGGATTTGGAAAGCAGATAGTCGCCAACAAGAACGGCGATCTTATTCTTCCACAGTGCATTGATTGAAAAGAAGTTACGGCGTTTGAAACTCTCATCTACAACATCATCATGAACCAGAGTAGCCGTGTGTATCAGTTCAATCATAGAGGCCCCACGGAAGGTTTTCTCATTCACAGAGCCTACGAGACGTGCACACAGGAAAACAAACATGGGCCTCATTTGCTTGCCTTTGGTAGTAACGATAAAACGGGTCACTTTATCGAGCAGGGGAACATTGCTTTGCATGGATTCATAGAACTTTTTCTCAAAAAGTTTCATTTCATCTGCAATGGGTCTCTTAATTTCTTCTACAATATTGGCCAATTTCTTCCGGTTTGTGGATTACAGATTTTGCTTTACAGCAAATATAATTCAATTATTAAACAATTAATATACATGCGGCAAATTTGTACATTTGATCTACTGAAAACACAGATATGAAAACAAAAATTTTAACCTTAGGAATGATTACAGTTCTGCAGTTCGCAGCTGCCCAAACCGGTGGCGGCGAATTCAAGTTCCAAAACACGGAATGCCTGTCTGAAGAAGCGCGAGCCTCAATTCAAAAAATGATCAAGGCCAATCAGCAAAAACTGAGAATGGAAGGCAAGTTAACATCTAAGAACACTCTTGTTACACCCCTTTTCACCTGGCCAGTAAAGAAAAGTGCTTCCGCCAGCTATAATGAAGTATGGAGCATATCCAATTATGTGGATCACAATGCGGGATACCCGAACCAGCTTCAGGATTATAATTGCGGAACTCGTACGTATGACACTTCCGGCGGGTATAACCATGCCGGTATCGATATTTTCACCTGGCCTTTCGGCTGGTATCAGATGGACAATAATCAGGCAGAGGTTATTGCGGCTGCAGCAGGAACCATCATCGCAAAAAGCAACGGTTTCTACGACAGGAACTGCGCCTTCAACAGCAGCAACTGGAATGCAGTTTATGTTCAGCACAGTGATGGCAGCGTGGCCTGGTACGGACACCTTAAGAACAATTCACTTACATCCAAAAGTGTGGGACAGAGTGTTAATGCCGGCGAATATCTTGGAATTGTGGGAAGTTCCGGCAATTCTACAGGTCCGCATCTTCATTTTGAAGTATATAACAGCAGCAACCAATTAGTTGATCCCTATCAGGGTACCTGTAATACCTGGCCCTCGGCTACACAATCCTGGTGGCAGTTACAGAAAAATTACAACAACCCAAAAATTAACGCTGTGTCCAGTCACAGCGGTGAAGTTGTTTTAAATAACGGATGTGGAGTTCAGGAAAGCACTTTTTTCAAAAACCAGTTTAACGCGGGAGAAGGAGTCTATATATACACATTTCTTTCAGATATTACAGCTGGTTCGCCTGTAAACATCCAGCTGCTCAGGCCTGATAACTCAGTTGCCTATAACCAATCCTTTAATATGCCGCAGTTTTATACTGCGTCCTACTGGTACTGGAATTTTATTCCGGCCACATTTAACCAGACGGGAAACTGGAAGGCGCAGATTACCGCAGGCGGATCCACGCAATTACATACCTTCAGCTATGGCGTTCTGAATACCGCAGAAGAGGTACCAGAGGGTTCTCAAATAAAAATTGTTAGTCCCGTGAGGGATCAGGAACTGCTGATTGAATATAATGGAAAATCCAACCAGGAATTCACTTTGGAAATATACTCAATGGAGGGCAAGCTGGTTACATCCGGAAAGGTACATTTAAGAAAAGGTATAAATAAACTCCCTTTTCATGCCCCGACAGGAAACTATATTGCTAGAATGACCTCAGACATTTATGAGCAAAGCTTTAAGATTCTTAATTATTAAAACCCACGAAGGCCGGATCTATTTTCCGGCCTTTATCTTTTCATGAGGCACAAAGAAAAGACTTGGCTTTACAGTTCCGAAGGGAGTCCGGAATGCTTCTGCGGAGAAATATACTCCGCTTTCATTAACCTCAATTCCTTCCACCTGACCTAATGAAAACGCTGTTCCCAGATAATATTTCTGAGGTTCTTCAGCAAAAAAATATCCGGGTCCGGATTCAGTGAAAGTACTCATGAACACTTCACCCTTTTTTGTGTACCCGACCAGATAGAGCTTTTTATCAAAATAAGCGGCATCGGTCACCAGAAATCCAATATCATAACGGGCCACTTTTTTTGCCGTCTGACTTCCCGAAATCGCAGGATCCACTGTGTAATGGGTAGTTGATTGTGAAATCCACTCCTTGGTAAAAATATGCAGCTGACTGTTATGGAAGATCATGGCTTCCGCATCATAGTTATGGCGGTGAAGCCGGGAACGGAAATCGGTTTGTTCAGGATAAAAAAAGTGAATCGTTTTCACCGAGTCTGACGGTGACGTTCTGTCAAATGGCAGGTTATATATTGATAAATCTTCTCTGGATCCTGCATTATTGCCAAAATCACCTATATAAAAAGACGTGGAGTCGCCTCCAACAGCTTCCCAGTCAGTGTTCTTCAGCGTAGTGAGAACTCTATTCTCAATCGCTCCTGAATCCGAATTCAGCGCGAACAGTTCAGCTGAATTGCCGCCGTCATTAACTGTATACAGTTTCCCATTTAAAATTGTGAGCCCTGAATTTTCGTTCAGCTGATGCGGAAGTTTTGAAATCCGGTATTTATTCAAACCAAGAAAATTCAGCTTTTGGGCATACAACGGTTGTAAAACGAGCAGTAAAACGAGTATAAGTCCTCTGATCATCGTAATGTATTTAAGAGCAACCTTATTTTGATAAAGTCAAAAAGAAGACCTGCCAAAAGTAAAAAACTTCCCAGCAGCAGCGTCTTAATGCCCAGGGAACCGTACAGTAATCCACCGCACACACCACCGGCAAAGAACATCCATATAATGGTGAGCCGCAAACGGATGGACTTCCACAATTTCCAACGCCTTAACTTTCCTTTGTAGAAAAACAGCTGCGCAAACTCAATTCCCATATCGGTGAAAAGCCCTGTAAGATGCGTGGTTCTCACCACCGCGTTGGAAATGCGCGTAACCAGTGCATTCTGCAGTCCCATAGCGAAAAGTAAAGCATAGGCAATAAAATCCGGGTTTTCCTTCATCAGCTGAGTGCCGGTGAGAGCAATAATTCCCAGAATTACAGCCTCAGTGAGCGCAGGCACAACATAAATAACATTTTCGCGCCGGCGGGTGTAGAACTCTACCAGCATACTGGAGAAAAAAGCACCGGCAAAAAAAAAGAAAATATAAAGTCCGGTATGGAAGGCCTGCAACAGATTCTGTTGAAAAGCTTCATCAACAAAAAAAGCAAAGTGACCTGTTACATTGGTGGTGAGTTTTTTTACCGCTAAAAAACCAGTAACATTCACCAGTCCGGCTACAAAACCAAGCAGCGAGGCAATACCAAGATTATGACTTTCGGTTCTGGCTCTACCGCGGTGAATAAACATTACTCACTGGATTTATTGGCCAATTGCCCACAGGCGGCATCAATATCTCCACCACGGCTTCTGCGGATGAGCACGGTAATTCCTGCTTTCTCCAGCTGACGTACATAATTGTCTTCGGCATCCTTGTTACACTGGTCGTATTTCCCGTCGCCTATTGGATTGTATTGAATTAGATTCACTTTGGAGGGTACTTGCTTACAGTAGCGGATGAGCGCCTTAATATCCTCGTCCTTATCGTTGATTCCTTTCCAGACGCAATATTCATATGTAACTGTATTGCCTGTCTTACTGTACCAGTACTGAAGCGCTTCCATAATGTCAGTCAGGGGGAACTTATCAGAAAAGGGCATGATTTCGTTCCGCTTTTCTTCAATGGCGGAATGAAGTGACAGGGCCAGTTTTACCCTGAGGTCTTCATCGGCCAGCATCCTGATCATTTTAGGAATTCCGGAAGTTGAAACAGTAATACGCCGCGGCGACATTCCCATTCCCTCAGGCTCGGTGATCTTCCTGATGGCTTCCACTACGTTTTTATAGTTCATCATGGGTTCGCCCATGCCCATAAAAACGATATTGGAAAGAGGTCTTCCGAAGTAGGTCTTACTTTGCTGGTCTATAAGCGCAACTTGGTCCACTATCTCAGCCACGTCAAGATTACGCATCCGTTTCAGACGTGCTGTGGCACAGAACTCACAGTTCAGTGAACAACCAACCTGTGAAGATACACAGGCCGTAGTCCGGCTTTCGGTAGGAATCAGTACCGATTCCACCAACAGACCGTCGTGAAGTTTCACGCCATTCTTAATGGTTCCGTCTTTAGATTTCTGAAGAAGATCTACAGAAACAGGGTTAATTGTATATTCCTGTGCAATCCTGTCGCGGAGATCCCGGGACAGATTGGTCATCTCATCAATGGAATGGAGGTTCTTGCTCCACAGCCAGTCATAAACCTGTTTTGCACGGAAAGGTTTTTCGCCAAGGCTGACGAAATAGTTTTGCAGTTCTTCCAGGGATAGGGTGCGGATGTCCTTCAATTGATTTTAGATTTTAAATTATAAATTTTGGATTAAAAACGGTGCTCTGCATTTAATCCAAAATTTAATAGGTATCTTAAATGCTCTTATAATATGAGCATTGCATCTCCGTAGGAGTAGAATTTATATTCATTCTTAATGGCTTCCTCATAAGCATGCATCAGGAAATCCTTACCTGCAAAGGCTGCAATCATCATCAGTAATGTAGATTTCGGTGTGTGGAAATTGGTAATCATGGCATTAGCAACTCCAAACTCGTGCGGTGGAAAGATGAATTTATTGGTCCACCCCTGATAAGGCCCGATCCTTTTGTTTGAGGAAACAGAAGTTTCCAGTGCACGCATTGTGGTGGTACCTACGGCGCAAACCCTTCTGCCCTCTTCTACTGCTTTGTTGATGATATCTGCATTAAGCTGGTCAATGATGGCCTCCTCAGATTCCATTTTGTGCTTGCTTAAATCCTCCACCTCAATCGGGTTAAAAGTTCCGAGTCCCACATGCAGAGTTACTTCGGCAAAATCAATACCCTTGATTTCCAGTCTTTTCATCAGATGTTTAGAAAAGTGCAGACCTGCTGTCGGCGCAGCTACAGCACCTTCATGCTTTGCATAAATTGTTTGGTAACGCTCAGCGTCTTCGGGCTGCACTTCCCTTTTAATGTATTTTGGAAGGGGAGTTTCACCAAGTTCTTTCAGTTTAGCGCGGAATTCTTCGTAAGAACCGTCATATAAAAACCTAAGGGTTCTGCCTCTGGAGGTTGTATTGTCAATAACTTCAGCCACCAAAGCTTCATCTTCAGTAAAGAAAAGTTTGTTACCTATTCTTATCTTTCTCGCCGGATCCACAAGAACGTCCCAAACACGTGTTTCCTTATCAAGTTCCCTAAGCAGGAAAACCTCAATCTTTGCTCCTGTTTTTTCCTTATTACCATACAGCCGGGCCGGGAAAACTTTAGTATTGTTAAAGATGAACAGATCTTTTTCATCAAAATAATCCACCACATCCTTAAACAGTTTGTGCTCAATAGTCTGGTCCTTACGGTTAAGAACCATAAGTTTGGCTTCGTCACGGTGTTCTGCAGGATGTTCAGCCAGAAGTTCTTCCGGCAGGTGGAAATTAAAGTCTGATGTCTTCATAAAATTTACGGATTTTATTTAAAAATTTAATCCGCAAAGATACGGCGTAAAATACCGAAAGTCAAATAAAAGAGCAAAGGACTGTAAGCCAGCTGCTTGAGCTTACAAATTGTCTATTTTTGGAACTTGGGGTATTATGAAAAATATACTGACTGGAGTCTCCTTAACGATCCGGGATTTTGTAGAATAGTCACCTTTGGGTTGGGTGCCTTCATAACTTATGATTCGGTAGCAGCAGGGCAAACCCGCCAGTTTATCAATTAGTGACTGCTCTACGGCAGCTGTTACCTTGGGATTGTCTACAGATGTGGCCAAATTGGTATACAATGCTTTATCAAGTTTTATCCTGAAAATATACTCAGGCTTCCTGTCTCTTTCTTTACGGAAAACCTTTATTTCATATTCCAGCGGTGCTGTTTCCGAAACAACTGCTGTCTTTAGAACATTGTTTTTGGCCTCTGCGTGCGTACGTGCAGAGGATTCATACCGGTAAGAGTTGGCGTATACCGGTACAAGAGAATTTTCTTTGCTGTACACATTGAAGTAGTGGAGCAAACCTGTTGCAGGATCATGTATTGAAGCTAAATATTTGTAACCGTTTCTTTGCAGCTTAACAAAATTACCTGATTGGGAATTTACCAGCCAAAGGGATTGTGAAGACTCCAGGTTGCGGCCTATGCTGTGTTCCGTGCTCACTTCCTGAAGAAGATCAAAGGAAATTTGCTGTGCCTGAAAAAATGCGGACAGCCAAACAAGGGAGCTAATGACTAATTTTCTCACGAGCAGGATAGTAAAGTTTTAAATGAAAAATTAAACATATTTCTTGATAAGGGCCCAGGCTTCCAACTTTTTTTCGAAGCCAATGGTATGCAATGGACTTGTGGAGGGAAGTACAAAGATAGGAAGATCATAATCTTTGCCCACCATCTTTAAAAGGTTTTTGTGCGCTTTCTGACCATTGCAGAACACCGCTTTAATATTAGGAAACTCATTTAACAATGCGGGGATATTATTACTTTCCTCATTTCGGATCTGTGTATCAAGGCTGCCTTTCCGTTCGCAGGTTTCGATCACGTCCCACAGCGCAATTTTATTATCTGTCAAAAAATCAATCTTTTGCGCATAATTTAACGTAAATTCGCCGCCGAATAAATGAAAGACAATTTTCCAGAAATGGTTTTGAGGATGCGCATAATATTCCTGCGCAGTCAGCGAACGGACTCCGGGTACAGAACCCAGGATCAGTATCTCTGAAGTTGGTGAAACAACGGGTGGAAATGAAGATATTCGGATGGTCATTAGCGCTATGTAAGAAATTTGAATTTCAGGAAATTGGTTGGAATAAAAAATGTATAAATAAAAATAAGAAAAATAAGAAAAATAAGAAATATGAAAAAGTTAACCCTGGTCCTTACAGTATTGAGTATGTTCCTTTTGTCCAGCTGCCGGGACATTATCAATTCCGTTCTGGATGCCATCCCTCCGTTTGATGCGCCCTTTTCGGCAACAGTTACTGTTCCTTTTGCCGCGGTAAGCAGTACCAACTACACCACTACCCCACCCATTGACATGAATATTGATCTGGACCAGAAAATAAAGGAAATTTCACCAAGCCAGTCCATCAACAATATTAAATCGGTAAAGATGAACACGCTGGAGATGCTCTATGTAAGTTCACAGGCGGGTGCAAAGCTGGATGCCATCAAAAATGCAAGAATCTATCTCAGAGCACCCAACCAGCCGGATGTACTGATTGCTACTGCTTATAACAATACGAACCCGGATGTTATCACATTTACAGTAGTGGATCAGGAACTGCTACCCTACTTTCAGACAACCCAAAACTCTCTGATCGTTGAGATGATGGCCAGTGCACCCACTATGGATTTTATTACCCTTACCATGAACTCCAGTTTTAAAGCTAAGGTTCAGCTGTAGTATTGAAGAATTGAACAGGTAGGGTATATTAACAAAGGCCGTTTCTGAAGTTGCGGCAGCGACCTATTTTTGTTTTGACACAACAGAAATTACATTCCCATGAGTTTTTTTACTCTTTTAGTTTTGGGTAAAGTCACCGTGAAGTTGATTCTCTTTGCCTTGTTAAATTTGTGAAAGGTAGATCCTGGCATATAACGTATGACATACTCACTCACCATATATTTCTTTGCAGGATCAAGCTTTGCACGCAATTGGGTAACGATATGCGGTTCCACATGCGGGGCTCCGTCGATAATGAAAAGATTCAGCAAGTCATCTTCACTTTCCGTCAGTTTAAGGGTTAAGTGATATCTTTTGGTTGAAGTCAGATCCATCTTTACATCATAAACCATTGGCTTTTCTGCCTCGATGGTGAACCCTGCTTGGGGACGGTATTTCTCTTTGTAGCGTTCCGTGCGCATATACTCCAGGCGAAATCCAGTATGCAAATAAAGCGGCTCCATTATAACCTTGAAATAGTGTCTTAGTTTGCGCGGTCCATCCTGAATTATGGCTGTCAGTTGGTTACCCTGAATTCTGTCGAACATAAATTGTATGTCCGGATTTTTAGAGTTTACCGGTCTTTCCCGAAATTTAAGCGTGAAATTTGAATCCCGGTACACCTGATAGGTTTCGCTGTTCAGATGATTTTGTTCGGTGGTAATCAGATAATCAAATGTGTATTGCTGTGCGAAAATGGCGACCGAACCAAAAACTCCCGCTGCAATTAGTGATCTTTTGATAATTCCTGTCATTATTATATTTGTAGTTTGCTGATCAACTATAAATGAAGGCGCTATTGCCCATTAAAGTGTTTCCTTCAGCCATTCAAAGAATTCCCGCTGCCACACCAATGCATTATGAGGGTTCAGCACCCAGTGGTTTTCATTGGGGAAGTATACGAATTTGCTTTTCAGGCCGTGGAGCTTTGCAGCTTGGAATGCCTGCTGTCCCTGTTCATATCCTACACGGTAATCCAAACCTCCCTGAATGATCATAATTGGCCTGTTCCACCTGTCCACGAAGTTAGAGGGATTGAAGTCGGTATAAGCCTTCGGCAAAGGTTTGTCGGTAGGTTTTCCCAGATCCCAGTTGGCAAAGAAAAGTTCCTCGGTTGTGCCGTACCAGGATTTCATATCAAACAGACCGTCGTGTGCAATGAAAGTCTTGAAACGGTCCTGATGCATTCCGGCCAGCATAAATACACTGTAACCTCCGTAACTGGCACCAACTGCGCCCACACGGTTTTCATCAACATAAGGCAAACTGTTGGCATAGTCGGTAGCCGCCAGATAGTCCTGCATTACCTGCCCACCCCAGTCTTTGGAAATCTGTTCGTTCCACTGCGTTCCCCATCCGGGCATCCCGCGGCGGTTAGGAGCCACCACTATATAGCCGTTAGCCGCCATGAGGGCGAAATTCCAGCGTGTGCTGAAATACTGAGTAAGTGCAGACTGCGGTCCACCCTGACAGTACAGCAGTGTAGGGTATTTTTTATTAGCGTCAAAATTCGGCGGGTAGTGTATCCATACTCCCATGTCTTTGCCATCGGTTGTTTTAACCATATGTAGCTCCGACTTGCCCGGCGTAATCTCAGCATAATTTTCCTTATTGACATCAGTTACCTGTTCCATAGCACCCGATTTCAGGTCAACAGAAAAAAGATCAGCATTGTGATTAATGTCCACTTTGGAAACCAATAGGGAATTTTTACTCTGTGCGTAGATACTGTTTACATCGTGGTTACCTTTGGTAATTTGCTGAATTTGGGAGGTCTTCGGATTCAGCGAAAATAATTGCCGTGTACCGCGGTAAGCAGTGGTAAAATAGATGGTCCTGGAATCTTTAGACCAGAAGACCTCGCCCACTACACTCTCATCCCAGGCCTGGGTAAGATTGGATGTCTTTCCACTCTTCCAGTCCATTACCTTAATGTTATTCTTGTCTGCCTCGTAGCCGTCCCTTGCCATGGAAAGCCAGGAAAGTGATTTGCCGTCGGGCGAAAACTTAGGAGCCACATCATATCCTTTATTGCCATCAGTCAGGTTTCTTGTTACTCCCGTAGCCAGATCGTACGCAAAAATATCTGTATTTGTAGACTGAGCATATTCAGCACCGCTTAAAGGTTTGGTTACATAAAGCAGCTGAGATGAGTCCGGGCTCCATATAAAATCTTCAGCACCCCCAAACGGGCGCTGCGGAGAATCCCAGGGCTTGCCTTCCAGCAAATCCTTCGCCTGATCCTGACTTTGGGAAACATCTGCCACAAATACATGATTGTACCTGCCCTCGCTGAAGTAATCCCAGTGACGGTGATTAAGGTCAGTGTAGATATGAGCTGTAGTTTTAGGAACATCAGAATATTTGTCTTTTCCAAGTACTTTTTCCACCAAAACTTCACGGCTGAAAGCTATTTTCTTTCCGTCCGGTGAAATCACAACATTGTCGGCATTGGCAAGCGTATAAAAATCAGCCCAAGTTTTGCCGGCGTCTCTGGACAGGTAAATCTTATCACCCTTCTGCGCGTAAAGACCGTTCTTATCCCACTGTATAAGGCTTTTCTTACCTAAATCCACCGCGGTAGCCGCACGGTTACTGATGTTGAGGAAATAATTGGTTTTATTGTTTTTTTCGGTCTTCAGATCGGTTTTTCCAACACTGTAAATCAGCGACGAATGGTCTGGAGAGACGGCAGTTACACCTATTTTGTTAAGCGTCCACAAAATCTCCGGAGTCATTACTTGCTGCGCATTCATAAGAAAAGGGGCGGCTAAAGCCAGCACGGTATGTTTCAGTTTCATATTTCTGGTTTGAAAAAGGGTAAATTTATTAATTAAATCCCGAATTTAAAATTTAGTCTGTATCACAGAGAACTGTATTGCTGCAAAAATGAAAAACCACTGAGTATTGGCGGCAATTTAATAGGGGTCAATGAGCAGATTTTGTTATTTTTGGAAAAACAGAATATTAAAGAATGGCCAACCAGTTTAATCCGAGAGACATCACGTGGCTTGCCTTTAATGAGCGGGTCCTTCAGGAAGCGATGGATCCACAGGTGCCCCTGCATCTGCGTATCCGGTTTATCGGCATATTTTCAAACAATCTTGATGAGTTTTTCCGGGTTCGCGTAGCCGGACTTAAACGGGCAATGGATTTTAAGCAAAAATTCATCACCGAATCCTTCTACCAGCCTCCCAGCAAAATTCTTCAGAAAATAAATGAAATTGTCATCCAGCAGCAGCTGGCTTTCGACAAAACCTGGAAGAAAATCCAGGCTGAAATGGAGGAACAGAAGGTATTTATACGGACACCCAATAAACTGACGCCCGTACAGGAAAAGTTTGTCCGGGAATATTTTGATGAGGTTGTGGAGAGTAATGTAATCCCACTGTTGCTTCACGAAAACACGCCTATGCCCTATATGCGCGACAAATCGCTTTATCTGGGCATCGCCATGAGGCGGAAGGAATGGCAGTATGAATGTAAATTCGCGATGATTGAGGTTCCTTCCCGCGTGTTGGGCCGGTTTGTTCTTTTGCCGGGTGATGAGGAGAAAAACGTAATGCTGCTGGAGGATGTTATTACCTTCAACCTGCCGCATATTTTCTCCTATTTCGGCTATGATGATTTTGAGGCGCATTGTTTTAAGGTAACCAAGGATGCAGAATTTGACCTGGACAATGATATCCGCACGACCCTGGCAGAAAAGATTGAGAAGGGAATAAAGGCACGGCGGAAAGGAAAACCTACGCGCTTCAGTTTCGACCGGAATATGGATAAGGCGCTCCTTGAATTTTTGATCAGAAAACTGAATCTCACCAAAAAGGACAGCATCATTCCCGGAGGCAAAATTCATAATTTCAAGCATTTCATGGATTTCCCGGATGTGTTTGCTGCCTATAGGAAGCCCGAAGAAAGAACCTCCTTTGATCACCCTGAGCTGAAGGACAGCCGTGTTACGGATGTTATCCTAAATACCGACGTGCTGCTCACCTTTCCCTATCACAGTTATACGCCGGTAATCGACCTTCTGCGTGAGTCCGCAATGGATCCGCATGTAAAATCCATACAGATTACGGCCTACCGGCTGGCCAGCAGCTCAAAGATCATTAATGCTCTAATTAACGCGGTCCGAAACGGAAAGGAGGTAACCGTAATGCTTGAGTTGCGGGCCAGGTTTGATGAAGAATCCAACCTGAAGTGGAAGGAACTGCTGGAACAGGAAGGGGTAAACGTGCTGTTAGGCATCCCTGACAGGAAAGTGCATGCGAAACTGTGCATCATCAAGAAAAGGTATCAGGGCAAAACATTGCAGTACGGATTTATAAGTACGGGTAACTTTAACGAAAAAACAGCCAGGATTTATGGTGATCATTTGCTGATGACTTCAGACCGTGCGGTTATGGCCGACATGAACAAAGTATTTAATGTATTGCGTAAACCAAAAGAAGATTACCTGCCGGCGCTCCAAACCTGCAAAAAACTCCTGCTGTGCCCAGTATTTATGCGTGAAAAAATTGAGGAGCATATAGACCGGGAAATTGAGGAAGCCAAAGCAGGGCGCAAAGCCGAAATGGTCATTAAATCCAATTCGCTCAGTGACCGGGGACTGATACAGAAACTTTATGATGCAGCCAGAGCAGGTGTCACTGTGAGGCTCATTATACGCGGAATTTACTGCGCCGTAAATCAGAAAGACTTTAAAAAGAAAATCCAGGCGATAAGTATTGTGGATGAGTATCTGGAACATGCCCGGGTCATGTATTTTTACAACAAAGGCGCCGAGGACACCTATATATCCTCTGCCGACTGGATGACGCGGAATCTGGATTACCGAATTGAAGCCGCCGTAAAGATTACCCAAAAAAACCTGAAAAAAGAAATTAAAGACCTTTTGGATATTCAGCTTAGCGATAATGTGAAAGCCCGTATTCTGGACAAGAACCTGCGGAATGAATATGTAAAGAAAGAAGGAGCCGAAATCCGTTCTCAGCTTGAAATATACCGCTACCTGAAGCAGAAAGGAAATAAAATTTAAGAAAAAAAACGATGAGAATAGCCGCAATAGATATTGGCAGTAACGCCGCACGCCTGCTGATAAACGAAGTGCACGAAAATTCTGCCGGCCATGCAGAATTTACCAAACTGAACCTGCTGCGCATCCCACTCCGTTTGGGAATGGACGTATTTGCCAAAGGCGTAATAGGTCCGGAGCGCGAAAAGATGGTGGTGGACAGCATGAGGGTCTTCGGCGACCTGATGAAGATTTATAAGGTAGAACATTACCGCGCCTGCGCCACCAGTGCCATGCGCGATGCCAAAAACGGCCGGCAGATCATAGCTGCGGTGCGGGAGGATTCCGGGATTGACATCGAAATTATCAGTGGGGATGAAGAAGCCGCCCTGGTATACGAAAACCATGTAGCAGAAGGTCTTGCGGAAGATTCGGCCTATCTGTATATTGATGTGGGTGGAGGCTCTACTGAACTTACCTTTTACGAAAAAGGCAAGATGAGGTATAAAAATTCCTTCAATATAGGTACCATACGTTTGCTGAATGGGCTGGTTACTGATGACCACTGGAAGGAAATGAAAGAGGAAATCCGCAGAAACATCAACTCAAAAGATCCGGTAGTGGCTATCGGTTCAGGCGGCAACATTAACAAGATATTTTCCATGAGTAAGACTAAGGATGGGAAGCCCATGAGCACCTCCTACCTCAGGAAATATTATAAAGAGCTGAGTGAACTCACAGTTGCAGAACGGATGACGAAGTTCGGGATGCGTGAAGACCGTGCCGACGTGATTGTTCCGGCTCTGGAAATCTTTAACCATATTATGCAGTGGTCGGAAATCTCAAAGATTTTTGTGCCTAAGATTTCGGTGGCCGACGGATTGATACACAGTATCTATAACCGTATCCAGGCTGAAGGCAAGGAACAGAAGCGCTAAGAGAACCCATTAATTTACCTAATTAAGTAAACATTTAATCATTAAATATGAAAAATCTAACATTTACCGGAATAATAGTTATTGCTGTCCTCGGACTGATCTTTCTGGGAGTCATGCTGTACGGGTACCCCACCTATCGGGTTTGGTCGCAGGAAATGGAGGGTAAAGCCGAATTTGCTAAAGCTGAGCAGAACCGGCGGATCAAGATTGAAGAAGCCAAAGCTAACCTTGAAGCTGAAAAACTTAATGCTATGGCGGAGGTGGAACGTGCCAAAGGAGCAGCTGCGGCAATCAAAATTGAGAACGGTGCACTGTCTGAAAAATACATACAGTACCTGTGGGTAAGGCAGCAGAACAATCTGAACGATAAAACGGTGATCTACATCCCCACCGAAACTAACCTACCTATTTTGGAAGCGGGCCGTGCGCCGGCAAAGGCGTTACCCAAAGTTTCGGAGTAAGATAGTAGTAGGGATTTTTGCGTTTTCAGGAGGCCGAATTTTACAGTGGGTTGTGTCATTCCGCAGGAATCTCTGGCAGTTTGATTTTGAAAGTTCGGGAATCCTAGACTGGCAGCCTAAATTATCTTTTTTCTTTGCTCTTTGTTCTTTCTTCAAGTATCTCTTAACCACAAAGAGCACAAAAATTTTTACACCAAGGACAAATAGAGTTGGGCGTCTATGTATGAAGAGTGACATCTTTGTTCTTTCTTCATGCATCTTAACCACAAAGAGCACAAAGCCTTACACAAAGGGCACACAGGGTTATTACATATATGCCATACCGGAAAGAGAAGCACTCCGTCTGTCATTCCGCAGGAATCGCAGGCAGTTTGCAATTATTCAGTCGTAATGAAATCTACATTTAGCAATTAAAATCTCATCTTCCTGATACTTATATATCAGTCTGTGCTCCTCATCAATTCTGCGAGACCAAAATCCGGAATACTTATGTTTTAGAGATTCGGGTTTACCGATACCTTCAAAAGGATTTCGGGAAATGTCCTTCAGTAAATCATTGATGCGCTTTAATTTCTTTATGTCCGTCTTCTGCCAATATAAATAATCCTCCCAGGATTCATCGACAAATATATATTTCATACTATTCTTCGGTCAAATCTTTGGAAAAGGAGTTTCCACTTTTTAGCTTTTCAATGGCAGCATCTAACCTCAATTCATTTCTCCGCGAAGACAGTTCATAATTAGTTGCCATCAGGGAATTATATTCATCCAGTGACATGACAACTATTGCAGAATCTTTACCGCGGTTAATAATTAGGGTCTCGAAATTTTTCGCAACTCTGTCCAAATAAGACTTTATGTCTTTCCGGAAATCTGAAACACTGGCAATGAGCATATATTTAAATTTGTACAAATATACGTACAATTTCTCATTAGAAGAATTGACATTTAAAACTCATTCTGCTATAGCTTTCCTGAAGTTAATGGCAGAGAAAGCACGGGTAAAGTTCTTTCAATTGCCTTTATCAGCGGACAGTGCGGTTTATTATTGCAGTACAGATGATTAAGCGAAATGCGAACCATCTTAAAGCAAACTGCCCGGCTCCACTTCGTATGGCTCCCGGCCCTGTTCGAAAATGCGGGTCTGTTCGCTGCCCTCGGTGGTGATGCGGTCGCCAATGCGCCGAATCCAGTTGCCCTCGCGCAGCCCTACGACTTTCAGGTCATTTTGGGTCAGGAACTCCAGGATGCGGGTTTCACGGGTTTCGCCATTGTGCTTAAGGTCCGGGCTTGGATCCAGAAAGTGCGGATTTATATTGAACGGTACCAGTCCCATACAGCTGAAGCTGGGCGGGTAAACAATGGGCATATCATTGGTGGTTTTCATGTTGATGCCGCCGATATTACTGCCGGCGCTGGAACCCAGATAAGGTTTGCCGCCTTTTACATTCTCCTTCAGGAAATGCATCAGGTTTTCTTCATGCAGAGTCTTAACCAAAAGAAAGGTGTTGCCGCCGCCGGTAAAATAGCCCTTGGCCCGGTTGATGGCTTCAGCTTTATTTTCAAACTCGTGGAGTCCGCGGACTTTTATGTTCAGTTTGGCGAAGAATTCAGCAGCTTTGGCGGTATAGTCTTCGTGCGAGATCCCGCCCGGGCGCGCAAAAGGAATGAAGAGAATCTCATCGATTCCCTGAAAGAGCTGTTCTATTTCGGTTTTGATGTATTCCAGGTAATTGCCGCCGTAAAGCGTAGAGGTTGAGGCAAGGAGGATGTTCATTTGGTGAGTGGTTTGCTGGTGATTGGTGATTGGTGACTGGTGGTTGATGACTGGTGGTTGGTGACTGGTGACTGGTGGTTGGTGACTGGTGACTGGAGGTTGAGTATTTGAGGGTTTGTAGGTTTGGGATCTTGGTTTTCAATCTAGGTTGATGTCTTATTCTTATGGAGCCAGGCTTATGGCTTACTGCTTACAGCATATAGCTTATAGTTTATAGCTTACTGCCGACAGCTACTCCCGCAAATTTACCGAAATTATTTTGGCTGGTGCACCCCGCAGCGTGGAAAGAATTACGGCACCCACTCCCAGCCCGGATTACAGCGGAAATCCTTTTATGCCAGGCCCTGGAGACGGGAAAAGATTGCAGCGGAAAGCCGGACGGTCAGTCCACAGAAATCCCAATCTTGTTGCTCCTGATAAATTGGATTATCTTTGCCGAAATCAAATTTAAAGTAATGAAATTTTTTATTGACACAGCCAACCTGGACCAGATTCGCGAAGCCCAAAACCTTGGAATCCTGGACGGGGTAACCACCAATCCTACCCTGATGGCCAAGGAAGGTATTGCCGGAACCAATGCCATTATGCAGCACTACCGCACGATTTGCGATATTGTAGACGGCGACATTTCTGCCGAGGTCCTGAGCACGACGTATGAAGAAATGATAAAGGAGGGCGACGAGCTGGCGGCCATACACCCCAACATCGTGGTGAAGATCCCAATGATTAAGGACGGTGTGCGTGCGCTGAAATATTTCTCCGACAAAGGTATCAAGACCAACTGCACGCTGATATTCTCTTCCGGACAGGCGCTGCTGGCTGCTAAGGCCGGTGCGACGTACGTTTCGCCTTTCCTGGGAAGACTGGACGATATTTCGACCGATGGCTTGGCGCTGATAGACGAAATACGCACCATCTACGACAATTACGGCTACGAAACCCAGATTCTGGCCGCCTCTATACGACACTCCATGCACATTATAAACTGCGCGAAGATTGGCGCCGATGTGATTACATCGCCTCTGGCACCCATCCTGAGTTTGCTGAGTCACCCGCTTACGGACAAAGGTCTGGCGCAGTTTGTGGAAGACAGTAAGAAAATGGCGTAAAGCCTGACTAAGAAACCAGAAATCCCGGAACGTAACGTTTCGGGATTTTTATATATCAGCGCGCAGATTTCAAAAATCATCGAAGATAAAATCTGTGAGATCAGTGAGATATTTCCGCGCACAGATTACACAGATTTGCACAGATAAAATTAAATCTGCGTACTCCCCCAAATCTGCGGGCTTTAAAAAATTCTGTGAAAATCTTTTAAATTAGTGTGAAATTTCCGCGCACAGATTACACAGATCTGCACAGAATAATTACATCTGCAGGCTGAAAAAAAAGAACGTAATGACCGTATTTAAATCATAAAATCCCGGAAGTGTCCCGGGATATATTGTTATTTTGTAATAAGTTCAAAGCGGTAAAGATATTTTCGTATACCGTCAGTTACGTATTCCTGTTTAATTTCCTTGATATTTGTGTCGTTCAGAAAGGTCTCTGCATCTGCAGCACTGTCGGTTCTCTTCATCACTTTGTCACGTGGTACCTTTTTGCCGTCCATATAAAATGTGGTATGGTCCGAATTAAGCGGTAATACAATATCTCTCCTGTTAATTTTATCTTCATTTAAGAGTTCACCATTCAGGTTAAATGTGTAGTTGCTCAGCGCATTGGTGCGGAAAAAGTTCATAAAAAAACTGGAAGAACCGGCAGATTCACTCACAATCTTTTCAATTTTAGAAGCCTCTTCTTTAAGATCTGCTGTTTCTTCCGCTGTCAACGGCTGAAGATTATAATTTCTACCGGGAAAGTAGTTGTCTTTGTACTTTGAATTCTGCACGATCTCCATAATCCTGGCGTCCATCTCTGCCTTTTTTCTTGCTGTATTTTGCGCCTGTTGGTTTCTTTCTTTTTCAGCTTTCTCGAAAAAATTCTTTAATTCACCGTTATTCCGTTTTATACCAGAAGGAGTTGACTTCGGCACAGCATTGAGTTTAATATCTTCCTTTGGCATGTTAAAGTACCTCCCAATGATAGCCAAAGTATTTTTCCTTTCTTCCTCTGCACCTTCCTTAAAAACCGTAAACGCTGCAGTCTTTCCAGATTCAAATATTTTAGAAAAGGTCTGGTTGGTAGATCCAAAAGAATACTTTTTATCATTTCGGTTAGTGAGATAAAATTTTATAAAATCTTCGCGAAGAACTTCTTTTCCATTAACTACGAACAGATTCTCGTCCGTCGCGCGAAACAGGTTTAAAGCCATTGGATCATATGAAGTTACTGCATCGCTGTGTTTTTCATTTTTTTTAACGGTATCTGTCTTAATCCCGGGAACAGAAGTTACGAATTGTGCTGATGAATTTTCTTCCGACTCATCAGATGTTTCAATTTTTATTGCAGTTTCCCGCTCATTAATAATCTTCTGGATGTCTGCATTGAGTTCGGAAATCTCGATGTTTTTTGTATTGACAGCATAGGCAAAAGCCATTGTAAATACCAGCGGCAATGCTAAAATTCTGTGTAGATATCCGAACTTAGTTTTGGGTTTCTGTAACATTTTTAATCGTTTTTTAAGGTTAGAATTTAGGAAGGGATTGGTTGCTGGAATGGCATAGCCCGAAAAATGGCTCGCCAACAGCATCTTTACAAAGGCTTTTGTATCCAGATTTTTTACCGCCTTATTATCTGCCAGGTATTCGTGAATAAGATAGAGTTCCTTTTTAATCAGCCAGAAGACCGGATTAAACCACAGAACGGAACAGAGTAGTTCCATAAAAAGTTTGTCACTGCTGTGTTTCTGCTCTATATGCACCATTTCATGCTTAAGGATTTGCTTTCCCAGATCTGAATTCAGCATGATGCTGTTCTTCCAGAAAAGTGATTTAAAAAATGAAAATGGGGCGTCTTCCAGATCGGTATAATAAAATGAAATTCCCCGAAGTTCCTCCTTAGGAAATCTGCGCCTGAAACTCCTGATTTTAAAAATTCCAACTGCTAATTTACTCAGTAGAAAAACGCCAACTGCGCCGGCTGCGAGCAAACTGATGCTGAAATAAATCGTGTCATTCCCTTTGGACACTGAGCTTTCGGAATAATGCAAGCTGCTCAGCAATAAGTAGATATTGCTATTCACCTCCAGAGTGAAATAGGAGATTTTAAGAAGTGGAAGCAGGAGACTTACCAGTACAGCAGCCAGCAGATAGAAGCGGTTGTAATGGTGAAAAGTACGGTCTTTAAGGGCCAGATGATAGTAGCCGAACAGTACTGCCGAGCACAGGATCATCTTGCCAATGTAAATCAATACAGTTTCCATCAGTCGTTTTGTTTCAGTTCATTCAGGAGCATTTCCAAATCTTCAACAGTGATCTCGTTTTTTTCCACCAAAAAAGAAACTGCATTTGTGTAAGATCCCTGAAAATAGTTCTTTACGAAACTTTTTATAGATTTCCCGCTGTACTGCTCCTTGGACACCAGCGGAAAGTATTTATGCTGCCTGCCTAAGACTTTATAGTCTACAAAGGACTTGTCTTTCAGAACCTTTAAAATAGTTGATACGGTATTGGAATGTGGCTTGGGTTTGGGATACTGATCAAGAATATCCTTGAGAAAGCCCTCACCAATTTTCCAGAGGTAATGCATTGTTTGCTCTTCGGCTTTAGTAAGTTGGTATTTCATATAACGATTTATATAGTGATACAAATGTATACGAATATTCTTTATGTACAACTATTTTTATAGTTAAATAAAAATATTTTAAGTGAACGAAGCTTTGGTAAAAGCATTGAGGGATTCTTAGAGACCGTCAGATGACGAATCTACGCAAAATAATAAGCCCAGCGTAATCCAGAACTCTGCGGGTTTAAAAAATCTGTGAAATCTGCGAGAGATTTTGCGCACTGATCACACAGATCTGCACAGAATTATTACATCTTCAGGTTGTAAAAGACGTAATGACCATGCTTAAATCATTAAATCCCGATACATAATGTTTCGGGATTTTATTGATATTAATTTTAAGGAAGTAGGAGGTGAAAAGCTCTATGAAAAGACTCTATTCAGTAGCTGTCCATAATGCAGATAATTTCCTAGGTATTAAATTTCGAACACCCTTGTATACAATTAAAAAAGATTCTGAATTAGATGTCCAGTTATTTTTCATGTTCATCAAATAAATGAAACCTTCATGGATAAAACGTTCAATTATGGCAAGGTTTTAAATCTCGAAACTGTCGATTTTTAACAGAATTTTGTTTTCGTTTAGATGTTAAAGAGTGCTCGGCGAAAGAGTCTTATAAAATGGCAGTTCAGTTTAAGAAATATAAAAAATGACTATTTCCCGATACAGAACTTAGAAAAAATATTCCCCAGTACCTCATCGTTAGTGAATTCGCCGGAGATTTCGCCCAGGTATTCCAGCGCGTAGCGGAGTTCGTAGGCCAGCAGTTCGGTATGGAAACTCTGGGAAACGGCATCTTTTACACGCCGTACGGAATCCAGCGAGCGAAGAAGAGCCTCATGATGACGCTGGTTGGTGATGATGACATTGTTTTCAGACTGTTTCAGACCTTCCACATAACTGATGAGTTCATTCTTAAGTTCCTCAATGCCTACTTTTTCGCGGGCAGATATGGACAACTGCGTGACTTTATAGTCCGCATTGAAAGCCGAAAGCAAATCGCGGTCAAAACTTTGGCCTTTTTCCGAAGAAAGATCGGATTTATTGTGCAATAATACGACTTTCAGGTCTTCACGGTAAACTTCTTTTATAAATGCAGCCACCTCCTGCGGCGTACTGTCAAATTCATCATAAAGGTAAAGGAGGATTTTGGCAGCGGCGATCTTCTCGTGCGCTTTCTGCACACCAATGGCTTCTATGACATCGGTGGTATCGCGAATTCCTGCCGTATCGATAAAGCGGAACGCAGTACCCCTGATGTGAAGTACTTCTTCAATCGTATCACGCGTAGTTCCTGCGATGTCGCTTACGATAGCCCGCTCTTCTTTCAGCAGGGCATTTAGTAAAGTTGATTTTCCGGCATTAGGTTTACCAATGATTGCTACCTCCACCCCATTCTTCACGGCGTTGCCATAACGGAAACTCTCAACAAGGGAGCGTAACTTCTCTTCAATGCGGTCCAGAAGCATATTTAGGGCAGTACGGTCGGCAAATTCTACATCTTCTTCAGCAAAATCAAGCTCAAGTTCCACCAGGGAGGTGAAATTTAACAAATCACCACGCAGGATTGATATCTCATCCGTTATCCCGCCTTTTAGCTGGTTCATAGCAATTTTGCGTGAGGCTTCATTTTCGCTGGCTATGATATCGGCGATGGCCTCTGCCTGCGACAGGTCAATCCGTCCGTTCAGAAAGGCACGCATTGTAAATTCACCGGCTTTTGCCATCCGTGCACCGTTACGGGTAAGGACTTCCAAAATCCTGCCTGCAATATGAGGTGACCCGTGAAACGAGATTTCAGCTGAATCCTCAGTGGTAAAGGTCCTGGGCGCGCGGAATACTGAAACCATAACCTCATCGATGGTCTCGTCGCCATCGGTTATAAAACCGTAATGGACCGTATGTGATGCTGCGGTCTGCAGCTTTTTTCCCTTGAAACAGCGGTCAGTAACAGCAAGCGCCTCAGGACCGGAAACACGGATGATTCCGAGTGCGCCAACGCCATTGGCCGTGGCAAGTGCGCAAATCGTGTCTTTATTCATTCAGCAAAATTACGAAATACGGATTACGATGCCGAACTGCAGGATAGGAAAAGCGCGAATGGATTTTGTAGCTTATCAGGAAAGCAAACCCTTTATACAGACGTTTGACGTTGGAAAAATAAATTTAATGTTATTTAGAGTTTATAGCTGGTTTAAAGCAACGCGGACCTTTTTTTTCTAAATGATAAAAATATCAGCAAAAACAGGTATCCGAACCTGCAAAACAAATAGGTAACTTTACTAAAACAAACACATTAAACCATGGCAACCAGATTAATCAACCGCTACCATTTTCTGGTAGACTGGGGCGGTAACAGAAGCGAGTTCCTGGAAGTTTCCGGACTTGAAATGGCAATTGAAGTCATCGCAGTACGTGAGGGCAGTTCTAAAGTTGAGTCCGAGAATAAAATTCCCGGTATGTTGAAATTTTCAGATGTTTCCTTAACGCGTACCATTCAAAAAGGTGACAATGATTTCTTCAACTGGATAAATACCCGGTCCTTCGGAACCGTGGAGCGCCGGGATGTACGCATTTCGCTTTTGAACGAAAGGCATGAGCCCATAATCATCTGGAAATTACGCAACTGTTTTCCGGTAAAGTATGCGGGACCCACCCTGATTAGCAGCAGCAGTAGTATAGCAGCCGAGACTTTGGTTATCACTCATGAGGGTCTGGAAATTGAGTCCCTGGCTACACAGGAAAAAGGCAAAATGTCATAGATCAGTCACCGGACAGCACTGAGAATTTAAATAAAAAAAAAACAGGGCCTTACTGAAAGGCCCCGCATCGTGATAATTGAACTGTTTTTATACTTAAAGCTTTCCTCAATGGTAAGCTCCATTGAAGTTATATGATCTTTGCTAAAGACTATAGCGGTTTTACCTGCTCCAGGAACCACTCTCTTACCCCGCCCTCAAGATCTTTTTCCAGTTTTTCGCGGCACCAGGAATGATAGTTGTTGAGCCATTCTTTTTCCTGAGGTGTCAGCAGGTCCAAATCCAGTACCTTTCTGTCGAAGGGACAAACTGTTAAAGTTTCAAATTCATAGAAAACACCTGAGTCAGTCTTCTTCCACTCCCTTACGGCTACCAGGTTTTCGTGGCGGATTCCATATTCATTTTCCAGATAAAATCCGGGTTCATTTGAAACTACCATGCCGGGCAGCAGTTCCTGGTCGTTCATGTCTTTGCGGATATTTTGCGGACCCTCGTGCACATTCATAAAACTGCCGACTCCGTGGCCTGTTCCGTGAGCATAATCCTTACCTTCTTTCCAAAGCGCCATCCTTGCGAATGCATCCAGCTGTACACCCCGTGTCCCCCGCGGAAATTTAACCATTGATAGCTGTATCATGCCTTTCAACACCAGCGTGCAGTCGCGGCGGAATTCATCCGTCACAGCCCCCAATGCCAGCGTTCGGGTGATATCTGTAGTGCCTTCCAGGTATTGTCCACCGGAATCCACCAGAATGCTTCCGTTATCTGTAACTTCCTTACTTCCCTGCTCCTTCGCTGAATAATGCACAATAGCACCATTGCCACCATAACCTACAATACTGCCGAAACTTTCGCCCACAAAATTTTTGCCTTCCTTGCGTAATTCCAACAGCTTTCTGCCTATGGAATATTCCGTCATGGGTTCTTTACCTGCATTCTGTGTGAGCCAGTAAAGGAATTTCACCATGGTTACCCCATCACGCTGCATCACTGTACGGAAACCTTCAAGCTCGGTTTCATTTTTCTGAGCTTTCATCAGGTTTCCGGGAACGGGAGCTTTAATGATATTGTTCTGAGCCTGCAGAGCTTCAAAAATTGATTGGTTGCTGTTTGCTGAAATGAGAATTTTATGATCGTTGATTTCTTTCAGATAAGCGAAAAAAGAATCGTAAGCTTTAATCTCCACACCAGCTTCTTCCAGTTGTTTTACGGCTTCTGGCTGGAGTTTTTCAGTATCTACAAAGAGTACCGCGTCGTTTTTCGTTAAGACAATATATCCCAGGAAAACAGGGTTGGCTTCTACATCGCTTCCCCGTAAATTGAGTGTCCAGGCTACATCGTCAAGACTTGAAATAATGTGTACCGATGCATCCATCTCCCTCATTTTTTGACGAATGTCCTGCAGTTTTTGCGAAACAGATCTACCGGCACGTTCTACAGGGTGAACAAAAACAGGATTTTTTGTTTGGTCAGTAACTCTGGCTGTCCAGATCTCCTTCAGCAAAGGCCTGTCTATTACCTTGATGTTCTTAGGTGCCAATTTCTGCTCTAATGCTGTCCAGCTGGTATTGCTTGTAGCGAGTGCGTTCACCGCAACAGTGCCTCCTTCCGGAAGTGCAGATATGATCCAGTCCATATAATGAGGTGTTCCTTCTACCCCATCCTTCATAAGTTTTATACCCGAACCCTCCAGTTCGGCCGGCGCCTGTACGAAATACCTGCCGTCAGTCCAAAGTGCTGCCTCATCTTCCGTTACCACTACAAATCCTGCTGAGCCAGTGAACCCGGACAGCCAAGCACGCTCCTGCCACTCCGCAGGAAGGTACTCACTCATATGAGGATCTGCCGAAAAAACGATGAAACAGTCTATATTTTCCTTTGCCATTGCCTGACGAAGCAGGCTAAGTTTGTTGTCCGTTGTCATATATTTCATTTAATGCTATAAAAGTACGCAAAAAAGCACATTTTTACATTTCGGCTGATTAAATCATACAGTCCTCTGCTTAAGGTTACACGTTGTTCAAATAACAAATTATCAACATTTTTATAAATTTTCCCAAAAGACTTGCATTTTGATAATTATTTTATTATAACTTTGAATGTAGAACTCCTAAAAACATCATCTTATGAAAAAACAGTTATTTTCTATTCTCGCTTTGATTCCCGGGCTGTTTCTAAGTCAGTACAGCAACGGTCCCCTGAGCACCGGAGCCACCACAAAATCGGGTGTAGCAGCACCTGCAGGTTACACGTGGTCTGAGGCTCAGAACAATACAGGCAATACTACTGAGTCTAACACTAATTCCGGCTTCGGATGTCAGAAAGTAGGCACCACGACCAATAATTTCTGTGCAGACGATTTCGTAATTCCGGCAGGCCAAAGCTGGAATATTACTTCCATTGCCTTATATGGCTATATCACCGGATATGTGGGGTCTACTCCTCCCGGAATGAGAGCCCGGGTTAAAATCATGAACGGTGCTCCAAATGTGGGTACACCAACTGTAGTTTTTGGAGATGATACAACCGACCGGTTTTCCAGTGCCGAGGATGCTTTGATGTACCGAATTTTTAATTCACTTTATCCTGCGCCGGGAAGTGCGGTGGGTACTACAAGGAAAATTTGGAAAGTGAATACAACCACACCCGTAACTCTGTCCGCAGGTACGTATTGGATGCAGTTCCAAATGGAAGACATCGCTTCTGTAGCTACCGTGTGGACTCCTCCTGTAACAACGGTTGGACTTCGAGGACTGCCCACAGATAACGCACTGCAGAATACAGGAACCTGGGCTGCAATGGTAGATGCCGGAACACCTGCATCAGCACCAGATTACCCACAGGACCTACCGTTTATTATTACTTACTCAGTTCTTGGAACCAATGAAGTCCTGCAGTACGACAACCGTGTTAAGGTCTATCCCAACCCCACCTCAGATTTCTTCACTGTAAGCCTACCGGAAACGTCCAACAGGCAAAAGGTGACCGTTACTCTAACCGATATGTCCGGAAGGTTGGTTAAAGAATATCTGGCTGCAGACCGATACGATGCCAGGATGCTGGCCCCGGGAACCTATCTCGTGAAAATTCACACTGATGAAGGCATAAAAACTTCAAAACTGATAAAAAAATAAACAAAAGCTCCTTCGGGAGTTTTTTTTATGGTTAAAAATTTCGATTCAGACCCCCAAAGCGAAATCATTTTTGACTTGCATGGCAAAATGACTATCTTCAGCATTTCAAAATTTATTTCATGAAGAATTACAGTAAAATAGTAATGATTTCAGCGGCTTTAAGCTGCACGTTTACATGGGGTCAGACCTCGCGGGAAACCACAGTCGGTTCCATTATGACCGAAACCTATAACAATTCAGAGCTGGAAAGATTGGCTTATGAGTTATTGGATGGAATTGGCCCTCGTCTGGTAGGAAGTCCCAAAATGCAGCAGTCCCACGACTGGGCAGTTAACCAGTTCAAAAGGTGGGGCATTGAAGCACGGAATGAACAGTGGGGCGAATGGAAATCCTGGGAAAGAGGTCCTTCATATATTGAAATGGTGCATCCCTATGCGAAATCTTTAGAGGGGATGCAACTGGCCTTTAGCCCTGCCACTCCATCACGAGGAATTACCGCAGATGTGCTGATGCTGCCTATTTTCGGCACTAAAGAAGAATTCACGGCCTGGCTACCCAAAGTTAAAGGAAAACTGGTAATGGTTTCACCCTATCAGAGTTCCGGGCGTCCGGACTACAACTGGAAGGAATTTGCTACGCCGGAATCTTATAACCGAATGAAAAAGGACTCGGAAGAGGCCTCCCGACGTTGGCAGAACTCAATTAAGGTTACAGGTGAAACATCGAGAACAATGAACCAAAAGCTGGAAGAGGCAGGTGCCGCAGGAATAATTTCGTCTAACTGGTCCCGTGGATTTGGAGTGAACAAGATATTTTCGGCAGGCACTAAAAAAATTCCTGTTGTGGATATTTCCCTGGAAGATTACGGTCAGCTGTACCGTATGACACAGCATGGCACAGTGCCTAGGATTAAGATTCAGGCAAGCTCCAAAGACAGAGGCATGGCGCCTACCTTCAACACTGTTGCCGAAATAAAAGGCACCGAAAAGCCGGACGAATACATCATCCTTTCGGCGCACCTGGACTCGTGGGATGGCGGAACCGGAGCTACAGATAACGGTACCGGGACCATTACCATGATGGAGGTTGCGAGGATTTTGAAAAAGGTTTATCCTAATCCTAAAAGATCAATAATTGTAGGCCTTTGGGGCAGTGAAGAACAGGGCCTGAATGGTTCGCGCGCCTATGTTTCGGCACATAAAGACCAGATGCCAAAGATCCAGGCAGTATTTAATCAGGACAACGGAACCGGACGCGTTGCAAACATCAGCGGACAAGGGTTCCTTCACTCCTATGACTATCTGAACCGCTGGCTGAATGCTGTTCCGAAGGAACTTACAAAAGATATCAAAACTACATTTCCCGGCACACCGGGCGGTGGCGGTTCGGACCATGCTTCTTTTGTGGCCGCAGGCGTGCCAGCCTTTATGCTGGGATCACTGAACTGGAGTTACGGAAATTATACCTGGCATACCAACCGCGACACTTATGATAAAATTGTTTTTGATGATGTGAAAAGTAATGTGGCACTCATCGCCATCCTTACCTATATGGCCAGCGAAGATCCTGAAAAAGCCAGTGGCGAAAGGATTAAACTGCCTTTAGACGAAAGAACGGGACAACCGATGAAATGGCCCGAACTTCGTGAACCCACGCGGAAAGGTGGCCTTGACTAGCCTCTTGTCAACAGAATATTTTCAAGCGTTTACCTGCCGGGTAAGCGTTTTTTCATTAAGCTGTCATCCGCTTGGTTATTTTCCAGCGCTAAACTTATCCTGGGTAAACACTAATCTTTTGGTCAGCTTATACAGTTCGAACCATAGAACGGAAACAGCCGCAACGGCCAAACCTGTGAGGACCTGCTCATAATTGAGACTTGCCATCCTGAAAAAGGTCCTCACCTCATCCACATACAGCATCGCTGCTAAAACAGTTAAAGTAGCAGCAGTGACGTATACAAGTAATCGATTGCGGTTCCGGAAGCTCTCAAATACTGAATAGTAAAATGAACGGTTAGACAGACTTAACAGTATATTGGCAAATATTAAGGTTGTAAAAACCATGGAACGTACGGTTTCTTCGTCACCACCCCTGCTGTAGGTAAACTGATAAACGGACAGAACACCTGCACTGATAACCAAACCCTGAATGACACTGATACTAAGCTCCCGCCAGGTCAGAAAGGTTTCCCTAAGGGGCCGCGGTTTCCGCAGCATGGTATTTTTCTCCATAGGCTCATTTTCATAAACAATGGAACACGTAGGCCCCATCACGAGTTCGAGGAAGATCACGTGCACAGGCGTAAAGATTTGCGGAAAAGCCCATCCCAGAAACAAAGGCATCGAGACAGTCAGGATGATCGGAATATGAATGGAAATAATATACTGTACCGCTTTCTTAATATTGCTGTAAATCCGCCTTCCGGCTGCAATGGCAATAAGCAGTTTGGACAGGTCGTCATTAGTGAGTACCAGCGACGCGGCCGCCCTGGCTATTTCGGTTCCTTTCACCCCCATGGCAACACCGATATGGGCCGCTTTAAGTGCCGGACCATCATTAACACCATCACCCAGCATCGCCACAACTTCCCCATTTTTTTTCAGCGCATTTACAACCGCCAATTTGGCTTCCGGAAACATTCTGGCAAATAATACCTTATCATTTGCTGTCCGACGGAGTTCATTCTCGCTCAGCCCTGTAAGTTCTTCTCCTGTTATATAATGGCCAGCATTTACAATACCGGACTGTGCGGCAATGGCACGGGTAGTTACAGCGTTATCGCCGGTGATGACCTTCACCTTAATACCGGCGTCATTAATCTTTTTAAATACCTCCTGAATGCCTTGTTTGGGTGGATCCTGGAAAACCACAAAACCCAGAAATTCAAAGGGCAATTCCTGCTGCTTTTGGGGAAACTCTTCAGCCGCGAACATGGATTTTGCGACACCAAGAACCCGATACCCCTCCTTACCGAAATCATCAATCAGTTTTCTGAGTGATGAAAGGTCGGCAGAAGACAAACCTGAAACCTGCAGAAGGGCCTCGGGAGCTCCTTTTGCGGCAATGATTCTCTGTCCGAATGTGTTCCGGAAAACATGGGTCATCATTGGAGGTTTTCCTTCAAGAGGATATTCATGATACATCTGATAAGCGCTCCTCAAATCTATAACCGCCGTCTTGCTGTAAACCTTGTGCAAAGTCTTTTCCATGGGGTCAAAGGGAATGGGCTCGCTGCTCCACATGGCATAACTTACAATTTCCCGAAGTCCCAATGCATCAAATTCATCCTCCGTATACGTGCGGTTTTCATTAAAGTTATAGATTAATTTCAAATGCATCGAATTTTCGGTTATCGTACCGGTTTTGTCGGTACAGATAACTGTAGTACTGCCCAGCGTCTCCACTACGCTGCTTTTCTTGATGATGATGCCCTGCTGCATCAGCTTCCAGGCTCCCAAAGCCATGAATGTGGTGAAAGCGACAGGGATCTCTTCGGGCAAAATGGACATGGCGAGCGTCAGACCGTTCAGCAGTGAGTCAGTAAAACTGCGGGTGTGATACCAGTTAACAGCACAAACCAATAGAAAAACAATGGCGCCCAGAACGGCCATACCTTTTACAAATTTCTCAATCTGTTGCTGCAGTGGGGATTTCTGTTCTGTAATGGATGATAATGAATCTCCGATCTTTCCTATTTTTGTATCTGCTCCTACCGCCTCCACTTCAAAAACAGCCAGCCCGGAAACAGCAACAGTGCCACTGTACACTTGCGAATCTGCTTCACTATTATCCTTTGATACGGTAAAACTTTCTCCGGTCAGTGATGCCTCATTAACCGTAAAGTCATGGCTGTAAACAATTCGTCCGTCGGCATTGATCATCTGACCTTCGGCGGCAATGCAGAGATCTCCGACTACAATTTCGTGTGTAGGTATCTGGATTACAGTCGAATTGCGGATTACTTTGCTTAAGGGTTCATTAAGCCGCTGCAAAGCTTCCAGCGCCTTTTTACTGCGGTTGTCCTGGTAAAAAGATATTCCTGAAACCAAAACTATGGCAGCAAGCATAAATAATGCCTCTCCGTAATTTCCCACTACAAGATAAATTACAGCAATCAGCATAAGCAGAATAAGCATTGGCTCTTTCAGGATATCCGTGAGAATCGTGAACCAGGTATTTTTCGGAGCTGCGGTCATGCTGTTATAGCCATGGGATTCACGCGACATAGCTACCTGTTCTGCGGTCAGTCCGGTCAGATTTTTTGGGAGTTGCATATCCATAGCAGAAAAAATTGCTTCATCCTAAAGTTACCTAAAAAAATGTAACGCGTAATATGAAACTTATCACAAAGGTTTAATTTGAAGGTTTAAACAACAATCATAAACAAAAACGCAGGAATCTTCCCCACTGAACACACTTTAGTGCAGTGACTGAAAGCTACAGAACTTTTCTTCGGAAATTCCCCTCCTCCGGAGGGCTGGCAATTCGCCGCAGGCGTAATTGACGGGGTGGTCTTTTCAGAAATGAAGATCAAAAGCTAAATCATTTTGCCCTGCGGGATACTCAGTCCCGCAGCTCAATCCACACAGGCGCATGGTCGCTTGTTTTCTCCCAGCCTCTTACGGTTTTATCGACTCCGGCATTAATAAGTTGCGGCAAAACTTCCGCGGAAAGCAGAAAATGGTCAATACGCAGCCCCGCGTTACGCTCGTAGGCTTTCCGGAAATAATCCCAAAACGTATAGATAGTTTCGTCCGGATAGAGATGGCGTACTGCATCTGTCCACCCCTGGTTCAAAAGATTTTGGAATGCCGCCCGTACCTCAGGCAGGAAAAGCGCATCCTTTAGGAATTTTTCTGGCTTATACACATCATTTTCAGTTGGCATCACATTAAAATCCCCAATGATAAGTACCTTCTTACCGGAGGTTACCAGCATTTCTGCATGTGCATCCAAACGTTCAAACCATTTCATCTTATAGTCAAATTTCGGTCCCGGCACCGGATTTCCGTTAGGCAGATAAATACAGGCAATAACTAAATCTATAATTTTTACTTCCAGATACCGGCTGGCATCATCTTCAGTATCTCCCGGAAGACTGAGTCTGCTGACTTCCGGCATCCCGACACGTGAGAGTACCGCTACACCGTTCCAGCTTTTCTGGCCCAGCCAAACGGATTCGTAACCTGCTGACTGGAATTCCGCTTCAGGAAACTTTTCCTGAGGCGCTTTCAGCTCCTGCAGACAGGCAATATGTGGCTGGGTTTCTTCCAGCCACCTGAGAATGACAGGCAGGCGCCCGTTCACTCCATTCACATTGTAGGTGGCTATTCTCATGGATAGTTATTTATTCAAAGGTAAAAGTTACGTTTTAATTGGACACATATTTGATGTAACGACCGCAAATCAGCAATTATGAGAGCAATTTGGAATGGCGCAATCGGATTTGGACTGGTTAATATTCCCATTAAACTTTATTCGGCTACCGGAGAAAGCAACCTCGACCTGGATATGCTGGACAAGGAAGACCTTTCAAATATTAACTTCAAAAGGGTGAATGCCAATACCGGAAAAGAAGTGAAGTGGGAAAATATTGTTAAAGGCTATAAACTGGAGGACAATTACGTAGTGCTCACTAAAGAAGATTTTGAGGAAGTCAATCCTGAAAAATCAAAATTATTAAACATTAAGCAGTTTGTTGATGTTCATGAAATAGACAGTGCCTATTTTGAATCTTCCTATTTTCTGGAACCCCAAAAGAATGGCGAGGAGGCTTACAAACTGCTTTTAAAGGCCTTACTAAAAACCAAAATGGCCGGCATAGGTACTTTTATTCTTCGTGAAAAAGAGATTTTATGCCTCGTGAGGCCTTACGAAGACAAAATTTTGATGGTGAACCGTATGCGGTATCCGGAAGAACTCCGAAGTTATGAAGACCTTAAAATTCCGGGCGGCAAGAATCCTCAGGCTGAGGAATTGGAAATGGCAGAATCGCTGATCAAACAGCGCGCAACAAAATTTGATCCTTCAAAATATAAAAACACTTATAACGATGATCTCATGAAAATCATCGAGGCCAAAGCCAAAGGAAAAGTGAAGAAACCCGCTGCCAAAGAAAATGTATCGGCTAAAGCTACAGACCTTATGGCGCAGCTAAAGGCCAGTCTGGAAGCCGGAAAAGCAAAAGCGGGATAGCTAACTCAATAAACAGTAGGTGAAAATGCCATTAGAGGAATATAACAAAAAGAGAGATTTTAATCAGACGGCCGAACCCAAAGGTAAAACCAGCAGAGGGAAGGGTAAATTGAGATTTGTCGTTCAAAGGCATGCGGCCAGCAGGCTTCATTATGATTTCCGTTTGGAGATGGATGGTGTGCTGAAGTCCTGGGCAGTTCCGAAAGGGCCTTCACTAAATCCTCAGGATAAACGGCTGGCAATGATGGTTGAAGACCATCCTTATGACTACCGCACATTCGAAGGAACTATTCCGTCGGGAAACTATGGCGCCGGTGAAGTGGAAATTTGGGACGAAGGCACCTATGAAGCTCTTGAAAAAGTAAAAGGAAAAAAGGACGATACACTTATGCAGGCTCAGCTCAGTGAGGGTTCGCTCAAATTTATACTGCATGGTAAAAAGCTGAAAGGTGAATTTGCCTTAGTGAGGATTAAAAACAGTGAAAGTGGTGACCCATGGCTGCTCATTAAGCACCGTGATGAGTTTGCAACTGACAGTTATGACGCTGAGCAAAACACCGAACCTGATTCCAAAGTAAGCGCTTATTTGGCTTCAAAAAAAAAAGCAGAAAAGTAACTCCTGAGCCTGCCAAAACCCCACCCTCCAGAAATTACTCAACCGCGCTTGGCGGCGGAAGAAAACTTTCAAAATTCATCACACCGATGCTGGCTGACTCGGCTAGTGAACCGTTTAACAGTGACGAATGGGTGTTTGAGATAAAATGGGACGGATACCGTGCCATTGCAGACCTTCGTAAGGATGTTCAGCTTTATTCGCGGAATGGCCTCTCCTACCTGGAAAAATTCAGAAAAATTGCCAATTCCCTAAGGTTCCAGGAACATGAAATGGTGCTGGACGGTGAACTGGTGGCCTATGACAACAAAGGACAACCTAACTTTCAGTGGTTGCAGCGCATTGGCGAAAACCCCAATATTACTGTAGTGTACCAGGTGTTTGACCTACTGTATCTGAACGGGCATTCCACCGAGGCACTCAGTCTTCTGCAGCGTAAGGAACTGCTGAAGGAGGCACTCACTGAAACAGAATTCGTAAAATACCATGACCATGTGGCGGAAAAGGGTAAAGAATTTTTTGCGGTGGTTCAAAATATGGGCCTGGAGGGAATGATAGCGAAAAAAGCTGACAGCACTTATGTGCCGGGTGTGCGGAATGGGGACTGGCTGAAGATAAAAAGTCAGAAAACCGAAGAAGTTATTATTTGTGGCTTTACTGCACCGAGAGGTAGCCGCAAGAATTTCGGTTCACTGATTCTCGGCAGATACCATGATCACGGTCTGATTTTCTGTGGGCATACCGGGACGGGATTCAGCGAGAAGGCATTGACTGATCTCTACAAAAAGATGAAACCTCTGATTACAGAGGAATGCCCTTTCACCACAGTTCCAAAGACCAATGAGAAACCTACATGGTTAAAGCCTGAACTTGTAGCTGAAATCAAATTCACTGAGCTTACCGGTGATCATATCTTCAGACATCCTGTATTTCTGCATTTACGTGAGGATAAAGATGCGCAGGAAGTGAATTCTGCAAATAATGAAATTAAACAGCCGGAAAAATCAGCGCGGCCTGTTCCTTTGAAAAAGTCCATTTCTCACCGGGAAAATGAACTGCGGACGGAATTTGGAAATCAGGAGGTGAAACTGACCAATCAGAATAAAATATATTTCCCAAAAGATCAGGTAACCAAAGGTGATGTAGTGGCCTACTACCAAAGTATAGCCCAATATATCCTGCCCCATCTGCAGGACCGCCCACAGTCCATGAACCGCTTTCCAAACGGGATCAGCGGCATGAGTTTTTACCAGAAAGACGCTTCAGACGATGTACCGGACTGGATCGAAACTCAAAAAGTCCATTCGGAATCTACAGATAAGTTCATTAACTATATCCTGTGTAATGACAGAGCAACAATGGCGTATCTGAACAACCTGGGATGTATTGAATTTAATGTGTGGACCAGCCGGGCACAAACCACGGAAAAGCCGGACTATCTGGTTCTGGACCTTGACCCTTCTGAGAACAACACCTTTGAAGAGGTTATCCTGACCGCCCAGACGGTTAAGAAAATCATGGATTTGGGGAAGATAGAAGGGTTCTGTAAAACATCAGGCAGTTCCGGGATTCACATCTATATCCCCGCAGGCGCACAGTACAGCTTTGACCAGGTGAAGAATTTTGCTCATATCATGATGCAGATGGTGCAGAAAGAGCTGCCCCACCTTACCACTCTGGAGCGTGCCCTGCAAAAGCGGGATAAGGCAAAAATTTATCTGGATTATCTTCAAAACCGCCGCGGTCAGACACTTGCCAGTGTTTACAGTCTGCGCCCCAGGAACGGTGCACCCGTCTCCATGCCTATAGATTGGCAGGAATTGAAACCCGGTTTGAAACCCACGGATTTTAATATTGAAAATGCCCTACACCGAATTAAGGAAAAAGGTGATCTGTTTAAGCCAACTCTCGGTACGGGTTTCGATATGCTGGAAGCGTTATTTGCATTTGAAAACCACTAAGGAACCCAAGTTCTTTAATGAATCACATTCTGCATTATAATTGGTTGAATTTTTGCTGAGTAAAATCTATGAAGAAGCAAGACTATTCCAATCATATCCGTTTCTACGCACCGCATCATTTTATTTATCTGCCTCTGTTGATTATTCTTCTGGGGACAGGTCTGTGGATGAGTTTTGCTTCTACGGATCAACAAATTATCTGGATATTGTTCTCTGCAGTTATTTTCCTGCTTATTTATCTGGCTGTAATGGTCAGGCAGCATTATGCACTCACACTGCAGGACAGACTGCTCCGTCTGGAATTTAAGCAAAGGTATTTTGAACTCTTTGGTAAAAGATCGGATGACGTGGAAAATCAACTAAGTTTTGGACAGATCGCTGCGCTTCGTTTCGCACATGATGGAGAGTTCCGTGAGCTACTGGAGATGGCGTTAGCTGATAATACTTCGCCTAAAGAAATAAAGAAAGCAATTAAAAACTGGAAACCTGATTATAGGAGGGTTTAAGTTTTAAAATAAATAAACCATTAAAAATCACTGTTATGAAAAGATTTGCATTATTAAGTTTAGTTGTTTTCGCGCTTTTCACACTTACGGGGTGTGAAGCTATAGGAACCATCTTCGAAGCCGGAATGTGGTGGGGAATCATCCTGGTAGTAGGAGTTATCGGCCTAGTTCTGTGGATGCTTACTCGGGGTAAAAAATAGTTGAGAAGAATCATAGCTTATGCAGAAAGATACTAAGAAAAAAGTCAGGCCGCCCCAGAAGCAGCGGAAACCCGGACTGGAAAAGAAAATGGTACCCAAGCCTGAAAGCGAACCTGCTTCGAAATCACTTAAGCTTGAAGGTAAAGTGGCAATAATCTCCGGGGGTGACAGCGGTATTGGTAAAGCAACCGCACTACTCTTCGCTTCGGAAGGGGCAAATATAGTGATTCCTTATCTGAGCGAAACCGCCGATGCAAACGAGACAAAAAAAGAAATTGAACGCCTCGGACGAGAATGCCTCATTATAAAGGGCGATTTAGGAAAGGAAAATCACTGTCGTAAAGTGGTTGACAAAACTATCGATACATTCGGACAGATTGATATCCTCGTTAACAATGCAGCCAATCACTGGGAAGCCACCTCTTTGGAGGACATTACAACAGACCAACTCATGACAACGTTTCATTCCAATTTCTTCTCACTGTTCTGGCTTACCAAATTTGCGCTGAAGCACCTGAAAAAAGGCAGCAGCATCATCAATACGACTTCTGTTACCGCATATCGCGGCAGTGACCATCTGCTTGACTATGCCGCCACCAAAGGAGCAGTGCTATCGTTCACCCGCAGCCTCTCTGCTAATCTTGCTGAAAAGGGAATCCGGGTCAACGCCGTAGCCCCCGGACCTATCTGGACACCGCTGATTGCCTCTACCTTCTCGAAAAAACAAGTCTCAGAGTTTGGCAGCGATGTTCCTATGAAGCGTGCCGGACAACCAAATGAAGTGGCCACCTGCTTTCTTTTTCTGGCATCGGAAGATGCCTCTTATATGACCGGTCAGGTTTTGCATCCTAACGGAGGTGAAATTGTAAACGGCTAACTGGAATATCATGAAGACAGAAATTTCCGAACTTGAGGCAGTAAGCAGGATCAGTCCCTCCAAAATCGTAAAGATCATGAAGGATCCCGTGAAATCTGCAAAAGCGGTCCAATTGGTTTATACCACCGACCGGGAATCGGAAGGGATAGAACGCCGGCGCTGGGGCAAAAAATTTCGTTATTTTAAAGGAGATGAAAAGATAATGGACCCGGAACAAATCCAGCGGATTAACAAATTAGCCATACCGCCAGCCTGGGAGAATGTATGGATTTGCGCCCTGGAAAACGGACACTTACAGGCAACAGGTGTAGATGCGAAACAACGCAAACAGTACCGTTACCACCCCGTCTGGACAGCGCTTCGGAACCATACTAAGTTTTACAGGATGCTGCAGTTTGGCTATGCGTTGCCCAAAATCAGGCTTCAGCTGGAAAAAGATTTGGCAGTACGCAAGCTGGAGAAAAGAAAAGTCCTGGCTGTTGTGGTGAGCTTAATGGAGCGAACTAATATCAGAATTGGTAATAATGTTTATGAAAAACTTTACGGCTCCTTTGGTCTAACCACCCTAAAAGACAAGCATGTAAATGTTAAAGGTCAGAAAATCAGCTTTTCATTCAAAGGGAAGAAAGGCGTATATCATGATATCGACCTTAAAAATTCACGTCTGGCGAAGGCTGTTCAGAACTGCCGCGACATCCCGGGAAAAGAACTGTTCCAATACTATGATGAAGATGGACAGCCACATCCGGTAGATTCAGGAATGGTTAATGAGTATATAAAGGAAATCAGTGGCGATGATTTCACAGCAAAGGATTTCCGTACCTGGTCCGGAACTGTAAACGCACTGATTGCCTTCAGGGAAATTGGTGAAGCCGAAAACAATTCGGCCTACAAATCAAAAGTAAAGGAGGCCCTGGAGATGGTGGCCGCCACTCTTGGCAATACGCCTGCTGTTTGCAGGAAATATTATGTTCATCCGCTGGTCATCAATCTTTATGAAAACAATTCCATAAAAAAATATCTGGATGAATTGGATGCGATTGAAATCAACGACGGAAAGTCAGGACTTACAAAAGAGGAAATGATAGTGATGAAAATGCTGGAAAATGAAAAATTAAAACATTAAAAAAATAAATTATGAAAATTGAGATTCAGGAAAATGAAATTTACCTTGTAAAATTAGGACCCTCCACAGAAGAGAACAGAGTGGTAAAACGGGAAGTCACCTTTGAGATTAACGGTGTACAGTTCAATAGGGAAATTTTACTGGAGCCTAACGGTACCGGTGATGATTACGATGACCCGGAAAGTTTCTACATCAGAAACAAAGAGATGGTGGATGCCAGTCTTATAGATTACCTTTCGGATCACCAGCTATATGATAATGACTGATACTGAAAGAAGGTCGCGCCGTTAAGCGGGACCTTCTTCGTAATATTTAGCCTTCCTTCAGCGTGACCGCTCATCTGATATTTAAAGCAGTACAAGTGGGCCACGCTGAAGGAAGGCCTTTTTTCTTATTCCTTCACAGGCTGACCTTCGGCCTTTGGCAAAGATTCAAACAGTTCCGGAAATATCGCAAGAATGATGAAATACAAGATGATCATAAGGGCAATTGTGCCCACTGCGACTAAAACACCGGTTGGCGGATTATTTTTTTGAGTTGCCATACGTTTATTTATTAATAGTTAAACTGCAAACTGCAAAAGTCGTTCCTATTTGATTACGGCCCGGGAGGAAAAGCTTAACAAAAAACCTTAAATTTGTAAATATTAAAAAACATAAAAAAATAAATAATGTCTAAAGCAAAAATCTACTACACTCTTACGGATGAAGCTCCAATGCTGGCAACGCATTCTTTCCTGCCCATTGTAAAAGCCTTTACAAAACCGGCCGAGGTAGAAATTATGGTACCGGATATTTCCCTTGCAGGCAGGATTCTGGCAAATTTCCCGGAAGTACTTACTGAGAGCCAGCGAATTCCTGATTATCTGGCGGAACTAGGCGAACTGGCCACGCAACCGGATGCAAACATCATTAAACTTCCCAATATCTCCGCTTCCGTACCACAGCTGCAGGAGGCGATTACTGAACTTCAAAAGCAGGGCTATGCTTTGCCTGATTTTCCTGTGGAGCCAAAAAATGCTGATGAGGAAAACATTGCTAAAAAATATGCTAAAGTCCTTGGCAGCGCGGTAAATCCTGTGCTAAGAGAAGGTAACTCGGACCGAAGAGCGCCAAAATCTGTAAAGGATTACGCAAAGGCCAATCCTCACCGCATGGGAGCGTGGTCGGCAGATTCAAAAACAACGGTCGCACATATGGAATCAGGCGACTTCTACGGTTCTGAAAATTCAACAACAATAGAAAATGACGGGAAATTCAGAATTGTATTTGCCGGAAACGATGGATCATCTAAGGTACTCAAGGACTTTGCGCCGCTGAAAGCCGGAGAAGTAATTGACAGCTCCGTAATGAGCATCAGTGCACTTAAATCATTTGTAGAAAAGGCAATTGCCGAAGCCAAAGATAAAAATGTACTCCTTTCAGCCCATCTGAAGGCCACGATGATGAAGATTTCTGACCCCATCATTTTTGGTGCTATTGTAGAAACATATTTTAAAGATGTTTTTGCAAAATATAAGTCGGTTTTCAGTGAACTGGACATCAATCCGAACTTTGGTCTGGCTACACTTTTCGAAAAAATCGCCGGCACACCACAGGAAGCAGACATTAAAGAAGATATAGAGTCAGCCATTGCCAACAATGCACGCATTGCAATGGTAAACTCTGACCAGGGAATTACCAACTTCCACGTCTCGTCGGATGTTATTGTTGATGCTTCAATGGCTGCACTCGTACGCGGTGGCGGAAAAATGTGGAACAGCGAAGGCAAAGAAGAGGATACCGTTTGTATTATCCCGGACCGTACTTATGCAGGATTCTACGCGGCTATCATTGACGATATGAAAGCCAATGGAGCCATTGACCCAACAACTTTCGGATCTGTACCAAACGTTGGCCTTATGGCTCAGAAGGCTGAAGAATACGGATCACATGACAAAACTTTCCAGGCCACTGCAGAAGGAACGGTTCGTGTGGAAGATGAGAACGGAAATATTCTTCTGGAACAGAAAGTTGAGAAGGATGATATTTTCAGAATGTGCCAAACCAAGGATGCACCTATACAGGACTGGGTAAAACTGGCTGTAAACCGCGCAAGGCTTTCCGGCACCCCTGCTATTTTCTGGCTGGACAAAGGAAGGGCTCATGATGCCCAGATCATTGCCAAGGTGGAAAAATATTTGAAAGACCATAACACGGAAGACCTGGACATACGCATTATGGATGTGAAAGATGCCATGCTGGAGACCTTGAAAAGAGCCCGTGAAGGCAAGGACACTATCTCTGTATCCGGAAATGTCCTTCGCGACTATCTTACAGATATGTTCCCAATCCTGGAACTTGGAACATCTGCCAAAATGCTGTCAATAGTGCCGCTAATGAATGGCGGTGGGCTTTTCGAAACCGGTGCCGGCGGATCTGCACCTAAGCATATTGAGCAGTTCATTGAAGAAGGTTACCTGAGGTGGGATTCTCTTGGTGAATTTTTGGCACTGCAGGCTTCTCTGGAACACCTGGCCCAAACACAGGACAATAAAAAAGCGCAGGTTCTCTCTGATGCGCTTGACACCGCAAACGCAAAATTCCTGGCTACGGACAAATCACCGGCAAGGAAACTGGGCGGGATTGATAACCGCGGTTCGCACTTTTACCTGGCGATGTACTGGGCTGAGGCTTTGGCCAAGCAAACTGCTGACAGTGCGATTGCCGAAAAATTTGCACCTGTTGCGAAGGCCCTTCAGGAAAATGAAACCAAGATCAATGATGAACTGCTGGGTTCTCAGGGTAAACCTCAGGAGATTGGAGGCTATTACCATACAGATACTGAAAAGACCTATGCTGCTATGCGTCCTTCAGCCATCTTGAATCAGATTATTGACGCCATATAAGCAAATATACTCTGCATACAAATAGCGCGGATGCCATTCCGTGTGTCATTCAAGCTTCCCGGTCCGCTCCGGGAAGTTTTGTTTATACTGCAAGCTGTATTTTTGTAAGGTGCAAAGTATTGCCTCAGACTGTTCAAAATGGATTCTGGGTAAGGAAAAGATGCTGCGCAACAATTAAGCTCCTCCTTACGTCAAATCAAAATTTTCCAGGTTGTATGTAAAGCGGAAATGGATTACTTTTAGACGCAAAATCTTTCTGAATCTAATAAATTATCCCGTTTAGACTGAAGCGGGTGGGTTTTACGAAGCGGTGGCCTGTTGCATACAATGGGGGTTCACAACAACGCATTGCCGAAAATATTTAGTTAATTTATGAAGCCATTTTACCTATTTATAGTGTTTACGCTGTTTACTTCCTGTGTTTCGGTAAAAAGATACAACGAAAGACTGAGAACTCCTGTTGCGCCCGAAAAACTCCGTGCCGATGTAGATTATACCTATGCCAGCTTACAGGAACTTCACCCCAAACTGTACTGGTATATCTCCAAAGATAGTCTGGACAGACGTTTCACGGAAATAAAGAACAATATTAAGACACCTATGACTCCAACGGAATTCTACCGTCTGCTGGCACCGGCAGTGGCAGATGTGCGGCAGGGACACCTTCGGCTGGTACTTCCCGAAATACGGCTGAATGCTAAAGAGAGAAAAGCGCTGAAACTTCAGAAAGGCCTGTTCAGCCGGTATGAATTTCTGGTGGAAAATGACCGCGTGTTTGTAAAGGAGAATTCTGATAAAGTACCGGGTATGGAAGTGGGGACAGAAATACTGAAGATCAATGAGGTTCCGTTAAGTGAAATGCTTGCACGTTACAAGCCTTTAAATAACAGTGACGGTTATAACACTACTTTTTTAAGATATTCAATGGCAAGACGCTGGCCCCATTTCTTCACAGCCGAAAACGGAATACTTGATTCGGTGAAATTGGAGACCAGGCGGGACACTGAAATAGAAACCTTCTGGCTTAAACGTGAAAGACAGACGCTGATTCAGAAGAGAAAGGAGGAGCAGAAAAACCGGAAACTGACTAAGAGCGAACAGGGAAAAACAAAAGACTACAACATCGTAACACGAAGTTTCAACCGTGACCTGCAGTTTCCAACTCCAGACAGCATCACAGCATACATGAAGATCAAAACCTTTTCCGGAACTTTCTCAAGACGTTTCTACCGGCAGAGCTTCCGAACATTAAAAAATTCTCCTGCGAAATATCTTATCATTGATATGCGTGACAATTTGGGAGGGTCATTGGCCGAAATAAATAACCTCTATTCCTACCTGACACCGGAAAAATTCAAGTTCATTAAAGATATTGAGGTTACGAAGCCCAGCTCTATGTTTAAGGCAGATTATTTCCGGATGGTTCCAGATATTACCAAACCAATTGCTGCCGCTGCCTATCCCTTTTATCTAGTGGGAACCGCGCTTTCACTAAAGAGGACAAGGGAAGGAACTTTTCTGCGGAACAACGGTATTTTCTCAGTAAGAAAGCCAAAGAAAGACAATTTCAAAGGTAAAATTTATGTTCTGATAAACGGAAGCAGCTTTTCGGCGGCTTCCATACTGCCATCCAAACTAAAAGATTCAGGACGGGCGTTTCTTGTAGGTGAGGAAACCGGCGGCGCAAATGACGGTACAGTGGCAGGCAGGTACTCCACCCGAAAACTGCCGAACTCAAAATTAAAACTGCCAGTGGGTTTGATGCTTATACAACCCGATATTGAATTTTCCGGAAAAGGCAGAGGTGTCATTCCTCACCATTTTATTGTTCCGGATCTGAAGGAGGTCCTGCAAAAAAAAGACATCCAGCTGGACTGGATTCTGCAGGATATCAAAAAACATTCTGCACAACCCGGCCAGCCGGACGTCAATTGAAAAATTTGCTTTAAAATTCAAAAATAAACCCGAAATAAGGCAGCGGCGTGGAACGGTCGTTTTCACCTGTTTGCAGTTCGTAATACTGCTGATCCTGCGGAGCCGTAGGGTTGGCAATTATACCGTTGCCCTGTGCATCACGCTGCAGATTAACCACGGGCAATGCACTGGGGCTTGCGGAACCATAAGCATTAACCAAATCTACATATGCGGTGAGTTGCCATTTGTTGAAAATCCATTTCTTCTCGCCACGGATGTCCAGCTGGTGCGACAGGTTTCCGCGGGAAGTGTTCAACAATGAAAAATTCTGCACCGGACTGTTGGCTACGTTCCAGATGTTGACAAGGGCGCTGCGCTGCAGGTCGTATGGAGTTTCCGGCAGTCCCGACTGCATCCGGAATCTGGCTCCAACATTCCAGTTTCTGCTGAAGTATTTTCCTGCTGTCATGGTTAAGATATGTCTGGAGTCCCAGCTTGACGGCAGTAAGATTCCGCTGGCGTTGGAAAACCGGGAATATCCGAAGGTATAGGCTGCAATTCCGTAGAAATTGTTCAGTGTCCGTTTTTGAGCGAGGACTTCCAGACCGTAGGTCTCACCAAATCCGCGGGAATCCAAAGGTTCGCTGCCCACTACACCAAAGTCACCGCCTACATTAGCAAGTGATATTTGGTTTCGAAGAGAGAAAGGATAGTTTTTATACTTTTTATAGTATCCTTCTACTGTAAAACGAAGACTGTTTGGCCCATTATATTCCATGCCACCAACAAGATGTGTATTTTGTATGTATTTAAGGGTATTTTTATTTGTCAGGACACCGTTTTGCGTAAAGCCGAGAGCCGTGTAAACCGGTAGCTGGTAGTAGATTCCCGTATTGAAATTAAGCGCCAGCTTGTCGGTGAACTTATAACTGAGCGAAAGCCGTGGCGAGAACTGCTCCAAAGGATTATTGGTATTATCCGAATAGTTGCTGGCATCCATCCGTAAACCGCCGGAGATCTGTAAGCGGTCATCAAACAGTTTTCTGGCGGACTGGAGATATAAACCGTATTGAAGCAGGTTAAAATCAGATGATAACTGATCAAAATTAACAGTGCTCTGAGTTACATTTCTGCTTACAGAAGCATTATAATACCGGGCATAATTGATATTTGCTCCACTGCTGAGCTGATAATCTGCAATATTGAAATTGCGGTCAACGCGGAATTTATTTTCGCTTTCCTGTGAATTGTAATCATACAGAAGATTTTGTGGAACTTCAATATTGCGGTAGTATTTAAGAGCCTGGTTGTCCAACATATTTCTGCTAAGGGTAAACAGCCAGTTACCGTTTTCGGCCAGATGCCTGTAACCCGCGCCTACAGTGTAGTTCCATTGCGGCGACACAGGAAGCCGGTCAATTAACGTCAGGTTCGCGAGTGTGGGTTCAGCATCTTCATTGAATTTAAAACTGTCTTTGGCACCCATACCCAGAAAATATAACTCGTCACCGCTTTCAAATTTCTTTGACACCTTAAAGGTCGCGTCATAATAGCTTGGAAGAAACGGCAGACCAATGGCTTTGAACAGCAGTTGAAGGTTGGATTTACGCACACTGAAAAGACCGGACCAGGTCTGGTCCCGGGAAAGAGGACCGTCGGCCATCAGTTGCAGGTCATCCAGACCCAGGATCACCTTATAGCCCAGTTTGTCTTTCCTGGCGGATTTAAGGTTAAATTCAAAAAGCGACGAGAGCACTCCATTTCGCCTGGCCGGAAACGCACCACTGTAGAAGTCGACATCTTTGATAAAATCAACGGTAATGATGCCGCGTGGTCCGCCACTGGCTCCCTGCGTTTGGAAATGGTTGATCACTGGAACCTCAATACCGTCAATATAGAATTTATTTTCAGCCGAGCTTCCGCCACGTATGAAAAGGTCGTTCCGGAAGGTCGCTGTACTTCCTACCCCCGGAAAACTCAGGATCGCTTTTGAGACATCACGGTTGGAACCGGCATTTTTCTGAACTTCTTCACTGGTGATATTCCGCAGGGACAGTGGGCTCTCAGCGGTAGTTTTATAACTTTTTCTTGTAATTGTAACTTCTTCAATCTGATTTACCGATCGTATAAGTCCTACGGAAAAGGTAAGGTTTTGGTTAGGTACCACATCGATGTCATTTAATGAAGTGGGCGTATAACCTTCCGCAGTAACCTCAAAAGTGTAAGTACCGGACGGAATGTCTGCAATAAGTACATTTCCCTCACCGGTAAAAACGGCACCTTCCGAACCAAGCATCCGTACCGAAGCGGCCAGTGGTTTTTTCGTGAAATCGTCAAATACATTGATATTGATGCTGCCCACCTGGGCAAAAGTAAAAGCTGATAACAGCAATAACAGAAAGGAATACCTGAATCTCATCTGAAAAAATTTATGCAATTTACAAATAAACGTCCCTACAGAAAGGGACGCCTATCAACATTAACATTTAAACTATAAAACTATGGCAATATCACTTTATCCAGAACGTGAATAATTCCGTTGGCACACTGTACGTCGGTAGCAATCACATTGGCCATGCGGTTATTTGCATCAGTGATCTTGACACCACCCGATGTAGTTATATTGAAAGTACCCCCCTGAAAAGTGGTTACATTCATATTATTCATGATATCAGTTGAGGCAACATTAGCTCCGGCGACCACATGATATTTCAGTGCATTTTCCAAAGTTGCAGTAGGCACAGTAGCCAGACCCGGCAGATTCAATTCGGTTAACAGTGAACCAAAGGCTGCATTATTGGGAGCAAAGACGGTAAAAGGCGCGCCTGCATTTCCGCCCAGGATTCCCACAAAGTCAGGCATGTCACTTCTTGTAAGTGCAGAAACCAAGGTGCTGAAATTAGGATTTGCAAGAGCATGCGTAACAACAGTTGGCAGTCCGATTACATTATCTACCTTATGTATTACGCCATTGTTAGCCATGATGTCCGCTTGAGTCACTGTGGAAACTCCGTTTAGTTTTACCCCTGAAGCGGTGTCAATGAACATACTCAGGTTTCTTGTTGCCGAAGCACTACCTTTAGCCATTGTGGAAACGTAGCCCGTAGATACCTGTGAAGCCATTACTTTCGAACTCAGTACGTGGTTCAGAAGAATTTCTTTCAGTGCAGCGGTAGGAACATCGTTTAAACTCGCAAAGCCATTTGCCGAAAGAAACTGAGAGAAAGCTGCGTTAGATGGAGCGAATACGGTGAAATTCCCTGACTCATTCAGTGTTGAAGCTAGTCCCGCTTTATCAATTGCGGCCTTCAGATTGGAAAGATCAGGATCTGAAGCAGCAAGCTGGTAAATACTTGAGGGCATTTCCATTTCATTGTTACTGTCCTCACAGGCAGTGGTAATCATTCCCACGAACAGTACAAAAGCAAAAATTTTGAATAGATTTTTCATAATAAAATATTTTTTTAGTTAATTGATGAAAGGCAATAATCATACTATTTTTATTTTTTTAGTATAGTATTTTACTATTATCATCATTGATAGGATGAAGAACTGTTACCAAATTATAGATGGTGAGGAATTGTTAAGTGTAACCGGCGTGAATTCCCCTCCTCCGGAGGGGTGGTAATCCGCCGAAGGCGCGATTGACGGGGTGGTCTCTGATCATCGCAATTCCGTAAATTTAAAAAAACATTGTGATGTCCGAAAAACGAATTCTAACCTGTATTGAGGGTATTCCCATCTATAGAAACTTTGTGAAAAATCTTCCTTATAATCCTAACCTGATACCTCTAACCAGGATAAAAAGAAAACAAAGAATCTTATCTGAGGTACTTTTCTGGCAGCAGGTCCGGAACCGGGGTTTTCATGGAATTGATTTCGACAGGCAACGGATTATAGGCAGTTATATAGTTGATTTTTATGTGAAAGCCCTTGGGCTTGTAGTTGAGATTGACGGCAGTACACATGATCCTGAAAAGGAGTATGGTTCAGCCAGAATTGCTTTCTTAGAAGTCTTAGGTCTAAACGTTTTTTTAACCAGTGATTGGGATATGAAGCACCAGCTGAGAAAGGTTATGAAAGATCTGGAGAATTTTATCATTGAACATTATGGACCATAATCAATACAAAAAAGGGATGGTTCATTTGCATCGCTGCAATATAAACCACCCCGTCGGACCGGCCTGCGGCCCGTCCGCCACCCCTCCAGAGGAGGGGAATTTTCAGCTATAATAAACGGTCATCCACAAAATTAGGCAAGGTAACTTTCAGGTTGGGCTCCATTTCCATGGCTCGCTTAATTGCGAAAACTGCACCTTCATTCCTGGCCCAGCTGCGGCGTGAAATACCGTTATTCACATCCCAGAACAGCATTGATTTGAGTCTTCTGTCGGCATCATCGCTCCCGTCGAGCAACATACCAAAGCCACCGTTTATAACTTCACCCCAACCTACACCTCCACCGTTGTGTATGGAAACCCAGGTTGCACCGCGGAAACTGTCGCCAATAACATTCTGAATGGCCATATCGGCAGTAAACCTTGATCCGTCGTATATGTTTGATGTTTCGCGGTAGGGCGAATCGGTTCCCGAAACATCGTGATGGTCCCTTCCCAAAACTACCGGTCCAATCTGTCCATCTTTAATGGCCTTGTTGAAGGCTTCGGCAATTTTCATCCGGCCTTCCGCATCGGCATAAAGGATCCGGGCCTGAGATCCTACAACAAGTTTATTTTCCTGTGCACCTTTTATCCATTTTATATTATCTGCCATCTGCTGCTGTATCTCTGCAGGTGAATTTTTCATCAGTTCATCCAGGATTTCGGCAGCGATATCATCGGTTTTCTGCAGGTCGGCCGGGTCGCCACTTGTACACACCCACCGGAAAGGGCCGAATCCATAATCAAAGCACATAGGCCCCATAATGTCCTGAACATAACTTGGATATCGGAAGTCAATACCGTTTTCGGCCATAATATCAGCACCAGCACGGCTGGCCTCCAGTAAGAAAGCATTACCGTAATCAAAGAAATAGGTACTTTTCTCAGTGTGGCGGTTAATAGCTGCGGCATGTCTTCTTAAACTTTCCTGAACCTTCGCTTTAAAGAGTTCCGGATTTTCAGCCATCATCACATTGGCTTCCTCAAAGGAAATGCCTACCGGATAATAACCACCCGCCCAGGGATTATGAAGTGATGTCTGGTCGGAACCGATATCAACTGTTATATCTTCCCGGTCAAATTTTTCCCAAACGTCCACTACGTTACCCAGATAAGCCAGGGAAACGGTTTCATTGGCAGCTTTTGCTGATCTAACTCTTGAGACAAGTGCTTCAAGATCTTCGTGGATTTCATCAATCCATTTCTGCTCATGTCTGATTTTGGTGATCTTAGGATTAACCTCAGCGCAAACGGTGATGCATCCGGCAATATTTCCGGCTTTAGGCTGTGCACCGCTCATTCCACCCAGCCCCGATGTTACAAAGAGTCCACCGGCTGTGGGTTTGTTGATTTTTCTGAATGCGTTCAGCACTGTAATTGTTGTTCCGTGCACTATACCCTGCGGGCCTATGTACATATAACTTCCTGCTGTCATCTGTCCGTACTGCGAAACGCCCAGTGCATTGAATTTTTCCCAATCATCGGGCTTGGAATAGTTGGGGATCATCATACCGTTGGTAACTACCACGCGAGGTGCGTCTTTATGCGACGGGAAAAGCCCCATAGGATGTCCCGAGTACATCACCAGCGTCTGCTCATCAGACATCTCCGAAAGATACTTCATGGTGAGCAGATACTGCGCCCAGTTTTGAAAAACGGCACCGTTGCCACCATAAGTTATAAGTTCATGTGGATGCTGCGCAACCGCATAGTCCAGATTGTTCTGGATCATCAGCATAATGGCTTTGGCCTGCTCAGATTTTCCGGGATAATCGGTTATCGGGCGCGCTTTCATCTCGTAATCCGGCCGGAAACGGTACATATAGATACGTCCGTACGTTTCAAGTTCGGCTTTGAATTCAGTCAGGAGTTCGGCATGAAACTTCGGTTCAAAGTACCGCAGCGCATTTCTTAAAGCAAGTTTTTTCTCTTCCTCACTGAGAATCTCTTTGCGTTTAGGTGCGTGGTTAATACCGCTTTCATAAGGTTTAGGTTGAGGTAGTTGCGAAGGTATTCCCTGCTGGATCTGTTCCTGAAAAGTCATTAATTTTTGATTTTTTCAAAAATACAAAATAAAAAAGTCCGCTAAAAGCGGAAATTGTTAAATCGGGGAGAAAGCAAAAAATGAACTCATGATTTCTGCACCTCTTCAAACACCACTTTGGGATTCATTTCTGCTATTTTCTGAATGAAATGCCCTTCATCTTCGGGAGTTATGTACAGGTCGTTTCTGTAAGATGCGAAAATAATCAGGCCATGCCGGGTAGTGCCGTATTTATGAAGCCCGCTCCACATCGTTTCGCCCTTTCTTATTTTAGTGATATTGCTTACATCAGTCTCGTAGAGTTTTACGAAGCAGTACACTTTCAGCAGAGATCCTTGTAATATAATCCTAAGCTTGAAAATGGCAGCAGTTAGCAGCATTGCCAAAAGCATCAGCATAAATCCCATAACCATTAATACCATCAGATCACCTTCGGTCCAGCCATAAATGCCAAAACCCAAAAACAGGAGGCCTATGCCTGCATAAACCATCATAAAAACTTTGTCAATTTTTCGGCTTTTATAGGTGAACTTCGTCATAAAGATAGATTTTCATCAATATAATCAAAGAAAACAAAAACCCCAACTTCAGGTCAGGGTTTTTAATAAAGAAGTCTTAAATATCATCTTCGGCCTGGGAACTGTGCATATTGTTTTCCCACGCATCATTGTAGGCTTTCTTTTTGTCATCCCACGCGTCCGGTGGACAGTCATTTTTTGCTCTTGCCATAAATCCTTCCTGTGTAGCATTCTGTTTGGTATCTCTCATTTCGCGTTTGTATTCGCGTACATAGTCGTCGTAGTTGTCCAGATTTTCCGGCCTTTTGTCTATGTTACGGTCGGCATTGTTCACATCCTGTGATTTCTTAAAATTATTAGAATCCATACAATATATTTTGTGATTAGTGTTAATGTATTACGTTTGGTCATGATTGTCGCCGCCCAGACTCCAGTAATTATTTTCTTCATCTTCGGAGCCAAGTTCCTGCTGATCATCGTCCAGCTCTGAACCGGGAACATCCAGGTCAGAAGCCGGATCATCTGCTGCAAGTCCGGCTATAAGCTCGCTTTCTTCCACAGGATTTCCGTCTCCATCGATAGGAATATGTTCTTCGTTTTCGAAAATATCTTCCTTAGGCGGATAATTCAGCTGTTCCAGATTTTGCTCCTGTTCCGATTTACTTTCTTTTGCCATAATTCTATATTATAGCTCAAAGTTAATGCATCAGTTATCGGACGTATTACAGCCTACCCAAAAAAAATTACAGAATAAAAATCACTGATTGGTATTGCTCAGCATCGGTACGAACTTATAGGCGCCGAATTCTTCTTTTTCGAACTCCTTCTCGGATCTTTTTGTAAAGCGTGTCAGGATCTGCTCTTCGGTTTTACCTAACGGGATGACCATTTTTCCACCTACTTTAAGCTGATGCAGAAGTTGTGTGGGAAGGAGTTCAGCACCGCAGGTCACCAGGATTTTATCAAAAGGCGCGAAAGAGGGCAACCCGGCAAATCCGTCGCCAAAAGTCTGGAAACTTGGACGTAAGTGCAGCTCCCGCAGTTTGCGCGTAGAAAATTCATACAGGTCTTTTTGTCTTTCAATGGAGTAAACCAAAGCTCCCATAGATACCAGCACGGCAGTCTGATAACCACAACCTGTGCCTATCTCAAGAACTTTCTCGCGTTCGGAAAGCTCAAGCAGTTCAGTCTGCTCTGCTACGGTGGAAGGATGCGAAATAGTTTGCTTGGCTAAGATTGGGAATGCACGGTCTTCATAAGCGAAATCCTCAAAAATACTTTCCAGAAAAAGGTGCCTCGGTACGGAATTCATCGCTGTAAGGACGTTTTGGTCACTGATGCCGATTTTTTCCTTCAGATAACTTACCAATATTTTCCTTTTACCCTTGTGTACAAATGAGTCCTGCATGAGACAAAAATAGCGAATTTTGCTAATGTTTACCACTCTCTCATCACTTTACAGAACATCATTTGCCGTTTTAGCAGTCCGGACACATTCCTTATCTTTACCGAAATTTATTTCTATGCTGAAAGCGGGTTTAGTGGGCGCCGGACATCTTGGGAAAATTCATCTCAGACTACTTCAACAGTCACCAAAATACGATTTGATAGGTTTTTACGACGCCGACCCGGAAAACGGCCTGAAACTGGAGAAGGAATTCGGTTACCGCTATTTCAGCAACCTGGATGAATTGCTTGGGCAGGTTCAGATGCTTGATATTGTTACCCCTACCCTTTTTCATTACAGTTATGCAAAGAAAGCCATTGAAAACGGCCTTCATTTCTTCATTGAGAAACCTGTGACCCAAACACTTGAGCAGGCCGAAGAGATAGTGCAGCTCTGCCGTGAAAAAAACATAAAGGCACAGGTGGGCCACGTGGAAAGATATAATCCCGCATTTACAGGTGCCCGAAATTATATTGTGGACCCCATGTTTATAGAAATTCACCGGTTGGCTGAATTTAACCCACGCGGCACTGATGTCTCTGTAGTTCTGGACCTTATGATCCATGACCTGGACATCCTTCTGAGCATCGTAAAATCTCCGGTTAAGAATATTTATGCGTCAGGTGTGTGCGTGGTTTCTAAGTCGCCCGATATCACCAATGCACGTATTGAATTTGAAAATGGCTGTGTGGCCAACCTCACCACTTCCCGGATTTCAATGAAGTCTATGAGAAAATCCCGTTTCTTCCAGAAAGATGCCTACATCTCAGTGGATTTCCTTGAAAAGAAAGCGGAGGTAATTCGTATGAAACCCGCACCGGCTGTTCCGAATGATTTTGACATGATCATTGAAAATGCGGAAGGCGAACGAAACCAGATTATTTTTGAGTATCCGAATATCCAGACCAATAATGCCATCCTGGACGAACTGGAAAGTTTTGCAAATGCTGTTACAGCCGACCGACCCGTGGAGGTGTCGCTTGAAGACGGGACAGAAGCACTCCGGGTGGCTTTGGAAATTGTAAGACTCATCAGTACAGGAAATGATTAAAGCTACTATATTCCTCAGTTTATTGCTGACCGGCATTTTCAGCCAGGCTCAAAGTCTGAGGACTGAGCTTGAAAATATCATCAGGGGCAAGAAGGCTACCGTAGGTGTTGCTGTGCATAAACTGGACGGCTCCTTCAATATGGAGATTAACGGAAAAACGAGGCAACCCATGCAGAGTGTCTTTAAATTTCATATCGCACTGGCGGTTCTGGATGCGGTGGACAAAGGAAATTTAGAACTGGATCAGGAAATTATCATTGCTGAAAAAGATTTATTAAAGAACACCTGGAGTCCTATACGCAATAAATATCCGCATGGGAACATTTCACTTCCACTTATGGAGATTATTCGCTACACCGTGGCCGAAAGTGACAACAATGGGTGCGATCTATTGTTACGTCTCATTGGCGGAACGGACGTTGTGCAGCGATTTATGGACGATAAAGGAATTACGGATTTTTCCATAAAAGCCAATGAAGAGGAAATGCATAGGGACTGGAATGTGCAATATTCCAACTACACCACTGCCCGCTCCATGAACCAGGTGCTGAAGAAATTCGCTCTGGGTAAGATGATCTCCCCCGAATCCACACATTTCCTGATGAATGTGATGCTGAACACCCAAACCGGACTAAATAAAATTAAGGAACAACTCCCGCCTGGTACTCCGGTAGCCCACAAGACGGGCTCATCCGGCAAAAACGCCGCAGGACTTACCGGCGCTGAAAACGACGCCGGAATTATCACTTTACCCAGCGGAGAACAGTATACCCTAAGCGTATTTGTTTCCGATTCCATGGAAAGCGATACTGTGAACTGCAGACTGATCTCGGACCTGTCAAAAAAAGTGTGGCAGCATTTTAGCGGCAATTAACCTTATGAATATCACTCTAAACAAGCGATCTACTCTGCTCTGCCTCAACTTTAGTAAGAGGTTATTGAGTTTAATTTTCATTCTTGCTGCCTTCCAGGGATTTGCGCAGCAGAAATGGGATATTAAATTCTATAACGAAATTAACGGTCGCGAGGTTGAAATATATGCAGACAATAATGAATTTATGCCCATGTCTGCGGTGTTTGAATTTACCCTTAGCAATATGACTTCCTCATTGGCAAACGGACATACGGTGGTTATCCCTCCGCTTACGAAGAAATTCCTTGTCTCCAGAGTTACAGTGAACAAACCCAACTCCGGAAACAGTTTCAGTTATACAAATACCTATAACTTTGGTGATGTAACAGCATCTGCACATGACGACAGCTATATTTACTGGCTGCCCTTTGAAACCGGCAAGACCAAGCTCATCTTTCAGGGGTACAACGGCAAATTCTCACACCAGGGTGCGGCAGCACTGGATTTCTCGCTGGAGATGGGCGATAAGGTATCTGCAGCAAGAGACGGTATGGTGGTGGCTGTAGAACAAAGTAATAACCGCAATTGCCCCGACATCAGCTGCGCCCGCTTCAATAATAACATACTCATTCTGCACAGCGACGGCAGTTTTGCAGATTATTCTCACCTGAAGCAATACGGAAGTGTTGTAAAGCCTGGCCAAAAAGTGACACGCGGGCAACATATCGGATACAGCGGCAACACTGGTTTTTCCAATGGACCGCATCTTCATTTTTCAGTTTTCCATAACATGATAGACGGAAAAAGGAAGTATATCAAAACACGGTTCCGCACTACCGGACAGGAAGCTGAAATACTGGAGGAAAAAAAGAGTTACCACAAAAATTATTAATTCAAGATAAAAAAACCTATGAACAAGAAAATCGTAATCATTGGCGCCGGAACTATGGGAAACGGTATTGCACATACATTTGCACAGACCGGATACCAGGTAAGTCTGGTTGATGTTTCCCAGGAAGCACTGGACCGCGGACTGAAAACAATCACTTCAAACCTGGACAGGATCATTGCCAAAGGAAACCTTACCGAAGAACAGAAATCAGCGACACTGAACAGGATAAGCACCTTCACGCAGCTGGAAGATGCAGCAAAAGAGGCCGACCTCATTGTCGAGGCAGCAACCGAGAATATTGACCTCAAACTGAAGATCTTCAAGCAGATGGATGAACTTTCACCCGAAAACTGTATCCTTGCTACCAATACCTCGTCCATCTCTATAACAAAAATTGCCTCAGTAACTTCAAGACCTCAAAAGGTAATCGGAATGCATTTCATGAATCCCGTACCGATTATGAAACTGGTGGAAATCATAAAAGGCTACTCCACCTCAAAAGAGACGTTTGACGAAGTATATGAACTCAGCAAAGCTTTGGGAAAGGTGCCTGTAGAGGTTAATGACTATCCCGGTTTTGTGGCGAACAGGATTTTGATGCCTATGATTAACGAAGCCATTGAAACCTTATATAATGGTGTGGCCGGTGTAAAGGAAATAGACACGGTGATGAAACTGGGTATGGCGCATCCTATGGGCCCGCTGCAGCTCGCAGATTTCATCGGGTTGGACGTATGCCTGGCTATCCTGAATGTAATGCACGACGGTTTTAAAAATCCAAAATATGCCCCGTGTCCATTGCTTGTAAACATGGTGACTGCCGGGAAGATGGGAATAAAGTCCGGTGAAGGCTTCTACGATTATTCAGAATCGAAAAAAGCAGAAAAAGTAGCACGGGCGTTTATGAAATAACTTGAAATCTCATGCGAAAGCGGATTCTGGAATACAGAATACAGATATTTTTGATCATCACCAGCCTGGTGATGATCTTTCTGCGTTTCCTGCTGAACGAAAAAGGTAGGATGAATTATGATTCGGTCCGCTTTCTTCGCACAGCACATCTGTTCCCCGAAATTGATAACACAACCACTCCAATGGGCTATCCTCTGGGCATCAGGTTTTTCACATATTTCGGTTTAGATGAATTCTGGGCCAGTAAATTGCTGGGGGTACTGGCATTTGGTATGATGATCTGGTTTGCCTGGATAAAGCGGTACTACTTCCGGGAGGCGTTAAGTATAGGCGCCCTCTTCAGTTTGGTTTCCATTTTCTCTTTTACAATGAGCGAGGCCATGATGCTGCCAGTGGTTTTTATGCTGTTTTATACAGGACGGCAGGTAATAATCGGGCAACTGCAGGGTTGGAAAGCTTTCTTTTGGTTAAGTGTGATGCTTATCCTGGTTTTCAATGTCCGGTATCCGGCTCTTTTCTTTATGGGGGCGTTTTTTCTTTTCGGACTGGCCAGTATCCGGAAGACATATGGTAAGTTGTTTATCGCCTCTGCAATTGCTGCAATAATTTTTGTGGTAGTTTACAAGTTTACTTTCATTGACTATTTTAATGAAAAATATGTAGATACCTTTCTTGAAATCGGTCTGCACCCTACTCCGAAACTTTTGGTGGAACTTTATCAGGGGCTTGCCACCACCTTCAATCCGTTTATTCATATTGCCAGCCCGGGTGGAGGACTGCTTAATTATTTGATCTATGGCATTGGCACCGCAAACCTTTTACTGCTTGTTGTGCTGCTTATAAAAATGGGAATATCTGAAACTGAAAAATTCCTGCTTGTATGTGGCATCACAGGAATTGCCTGTTCATTCTTCATCCAGTATTTCTACGGAATTACACCCCTTGATTACAGGCTGCTGGCTCCGTTCGCATTGCCGTTATGGATGCTGTATTTCAAAAAACTCTACAGGATTGCTGGGCTTTTTGCGTATTCCGTGCCGGTTCTCAGTATAGGTACAGGCGCTGCATTCATTTTTCTGTCGGAAGCCAATTATCTGGAAAACCGTAAAGAAATACGCGAGTACCTGAAAAGTGAGCAAAAGCTTGAGACAGATATTTATTATTACATCAATGACAGCATGAGCAGCCGGCAGTTGCAGGTCGCAGAACTCATAAGCAGCGTGAACCCGAAAGTACGCTATACAAAGAACGCCGCAGATACGCTGAAAAAGGAAACACTGACACCACACCGCGTACTGTCAAAAATTAAATTAGACGAGAACGGCTATCAATAAATTTATTATCTTTGAGAAGTTTAAAACATTAAGAAAATGAAATTACCTAAGTTTTTATTAGCAGATAATTCCGAAATGCCGGAAGACCTTTTTGTAGTTCACACAGAATATCCGAGATTTATCCTGAATGTGGAGGAAGAAGAAGTGGAGTGGTTGGACGATCTGGAAGGCGACGATGAGGAATCTATGGCGGAGGAGGCCACCAAGGTGGTTGAGCAGGCCTTTACATGGTGCGATGAGGAACTCGCTAAGTATGATGACGAGGAAGACGAAGAATAATAAAAAAATGGAACTCAGCTGAGTTCCATTTTTTTATTGCATCCTGTTGAATTTAAGCAGCAGTAAACCGTTCTGGTAGAGTTCCAGGGTATTTCCTGAGACCCTGTATTTATTTACCTTCGAAAGCATGTTGAAAAATGATGTTTCTGTTTCCATAGCTTCACAAGCCATCTTTGTAGATCCAATTTTTGTAGCGGCAAAGGTTCCTGTGCCCGGTTCAGTCGCAAGCTCACCAAAATAATTGTTGCAGCCACCCGTGCCCGTGATTCTGCCCTCCTGCACATTCAGCGTAGGAATTTTACCTTTCACATTATCGGCAAGTTGCCAGTGTGTTTCATTCAGCGAGGGTTGGTTGGCCGTACTCAGCAGTGTATTTGCTGTGCCGCAGGATATCAGTGCGGCAGAAATAAGACCGGTAACTATATATTTTTTCATTTTATTCTCTTTTTTTTTTAAATTAAACTTAGAAAGTTCGCAGACAGCTTCTTGTGGTCACTTACCGGCTATCCCCGTAACTCCGCGTTAAATTCTTTCTGAAAACTCTTAATCAGCGAATTCATTACCGCTGTAATTTCTTTTTCCTCCAGCGTTTTTTCCTCACTAAGTAATTCAAAACTCATCGCGTATGATTTTTTACCGTCAGGAAGATTTTTTCCTTCATACACATCAAAAAGGCTGACATTCCGCAAAAGTGCTGACTTATTTCTAAGTGCAAGTGTATGCAGGTCACCATAAGATACCGATTTATCAACCAGCAGTGCCAGGTCCCTCCGGATCTTATTGAATCTTGGCAGGTCAGCGAATTTAAAGGTCCCTGTGTGACGGAGCTCCTGCGCAGTATCAAGTTCAATTTCTGCATAGTAACATTCCTGTTCCACATCGGCGTCCTTCAGCAGCCAGGGACTTACTTTCCCTAAACGCGCAACAGTCCTGCCGGCGGAAACAATCTCCAGTGCTTCGGAGAAGCGATCATCGCTGAGCGGCTTTTCTTCCAGAACAATGCCCAAATGACTCAGCAAAAGATTTACATAGCCTTTAAGATAATAGAAGTCGGTAGCAGATTTCTGCACCAGCCAGTTCTCCGCTTTTTCGCGGCCTGTAACCAGGAGGGCCAGCTGTTTTCTTTCTTCGTATTTCTCTTTTTTATGATAGATATTTCCAAGTTCAAAAAATTTCAGGTCAGCAGATTTACGGTTTATATTGTAAGCCGCATTATCCAGCATCCCTTCGAGAAGTGATTTGCGCATATAAGCCAAATCATTACTCAGCGGATTAAGCAGTTTTACCACGTTTTCCGTGTCCTTTACACTGGTCAGTGAATTATTCATCACCTCATTAAAACCATTACCCTGCAAGCTTGCCGCCCAGGCGTTTTCCAATTGTGCACGGTCCTGAACACCTAATTTAACTGAAGAAAATGAGTTTTTCTTAGGCGTTTCTATTTTATTATAGCCGTAAATCCTTAGAATTTCCTCTATCACATCCACCTCCCTGGTTACATCCGCACGGTAAGCAGGAACGGAGATCTCAAGACCATTCTGGATATCGTTCAGGACGGTGATTTCCAATGCTTTTAAAATTTCTTTCACCTTCTCGCGGTGGATCTTCGTTCCGAGCAGCTGTTCGATACGGGAAAACCTTAAGATAATATAATGGTCTTCAACTGTTTCAGGATAATGTTCAAGGATACTGCCGGTAAGTCTGCCGCCGGCAAGTTCTTCAAGCATCTTCACGGCATATGTAAGGGCTGTTAATGTCATTGCAGGATCTGCACCTCTCTCAAAACGGAAGGATGCATCAGTATTAATGCTGTGTGCCTTTGCTGCTTTTCTCACCGCCACAGGATTAAAATAGGCACTTTCCAAAAACAGAGTCTTGGTTGACGCGGAAACACCCGAATCCAGGCCTCCCAGCACACCGGCGATGCACAGCGGATCACCATTAGCGTCCTTAATCATTATTTCGGAACCGTTCAGCTTGCGCGAAATACCGTCCAGCGTCGTAAAGTCAGTGCCTGGATGACTGTGACCCACCACCACTTTTTTACCTGCAATCCGGTCGGCATCGAATGCATGCAATGGCTGTCCGAAACTGTGAAGAATATAATTAGTGATATCTACCACATTATTGGTAGATGCCAAACCAATGCTCTTCAGTCTGTTTTTAAGCCACTCCGGTGATTCAGCAACGGTTACACCCTCGATTACAGCACCGATATAGCGCGGACAAAGTGCAGAGTCTTCAATTTCAATCTTAAAATCATTACTTCCCGTGAACAATATGGGTTGAAGAGTTGCTTTTTCAAATTCGGACTTTAAGCTGTTGGTAACAAGGAAGGCATTAAGATCGCGCGCTACCCCATAATGCGACATGGCATCTGTCCGGTTGGGAGTAAGTCCAATCTCATAAATATGGTCTTTTTCAATATGGTAATAATCGGCCAGCGGCGTACCCACCTCAAATTTGGAACTGTCCAGAACCATGATCCCATCATGGCTGTCCCCCAATCCGATTTCATCTTCGGCGCAAATCATTCCCTGTGATTTTTCGCCACGTATCTTAGCCTCCTTAATTTCAAAGGAACCTCCGTCGCGGGTATGAATAACTGTTCCTGGAACGGCTACCGCCACAGTTTGACCGGCAGCCACATTAGGCGCACCACATATAATCTGTACGGCCTCACCACCGGTATCTACGGTTGTTATACTCAGTTTGTCGGCGTTGGGATGTTTTTCGCAGGTCAGCACTTTACCAACCACGATACCTTCCAGCCCGCCCACTATATTTTCAAATGTTTCAATGCCTTCTACCTCCAGACCGATATCTGTAAGATAATCAGCAATTTTTTCGGGTTTCAGTTCTGTTTTTATATAATCATTCAGCCAATTGTTCGAAATCTTCATCTATTACTCTTTGATTAACGTATTGTCGCGTACAGCCCCGTCTGCGGTTTATGTGGGTCCTGCATAATGATTGCAAATATCGGGATTTTTTTCAGACTAAATTTTAGTTACACCCCACAATTGGAAGCAGAAGATCTTTCGAAAAAGTTTCCGGCACACTATTTCAGGCACCTGAATTGAAATTATAACCTTTCAGCCAGTTCTTTAACTACTTCAAATCCTTTTTCGAAACCTGTTCTCATATGCTGCTCATACATTTCCGCGGTTTGAACTTCACCTACCAGCTTTGTAAAGCCCTCCAATTCAGTTAGGAAATATTTTTCCTGTGCACCGCTCCATTCCATCACCTCACGGGAATGAATATCCTCCACCCCTTCGGTAATAAGACCAAGATGTTTAAAAACCACCTCATAAGGCTCGCGAAGACTTTCAATGGTAGAAACCATACCATTCCCGCCGGAAGCATCCAGGAAATACGTGCGGCCATCAACTTTCCAGTCTGAGCGGTATTGCGATCCTTCACTGAAGAAACGGGTCCATTCTGTATAGGTTCCGGGATTCCAAAGAACTTCCCAGATTTTAGCTGCCGGTGCTTTAATTTCAATTGCATGTGATAGTGTGACCATAATATTTTGTTTTGGTTTATTTTTCAGCCAGAATTTTAATCTGCTTCAGCGCTTCCGGCATCCTGCTGATAAAGAAGTCCACAAACTCTTCCAGCGCATTTACCAGAACGGTAAGTTCTGTTGTGCTGTTTACGGTTTGGAGAAGATATGTTTCAGTAGAATCAGTCCAGTCCTACGGGTCTTCTGCTCCATTATGCAGCCAACCCAAATGCCTTAATTTCATTTCGCGGAATGGTTTGTTCACCAATACCAGATTATACATTCCGTTATTCCCGGCATCGAACATCCGTACGATGCTGCCTTCATCCAGGGAACCTTCGTACCTGGAGCCCTGCTGGAATGCGGACGTCCACTGACTGTAAGAATCCTGATTCCAAAGAGCATCCCATACTTTTTGAGGCGAAGCTTCAATAATGATACTGAATTTAAGTTCCTTCATCATCTTCTGCTAAGAACTGTAAGCCTTTTCAATTTCAGCGATTTCAATTTTTTGCATCTGCATCATGGCATGGGCAACTTTTGCCCCTTTGCCACGGTCGGCACCATTCATAAGTTCCAACAGCCTCCGGGGTACTATTTGCCAGCTCACACCAAATTTATCTTTTAGCCAGCCGCACATTGATTCCTTACCGCCATCCGCAGTGAGACTGTTCCACAGGATGTCGGTTTCATTCTGGTCAGCTGTCATTACAATAATTGAGATGCCTTCACTAAAGTCAAACTTGTGATCATAGGAGCTGTCCATACAGAAAAACGAGTACCCGTCCAGTTCGAAATGGGCATGCTGAATATTTTGCGGAATTTCATGGGATTCATTACCTACACCATCTCCATATTTCAATATTCTGCCCAGGCGGGACCCCGGGAATATACTGGTGTACAACTGCATTGCCTCCATAGCCCTGCCGTTATTTTCATGAAGAAACATTAATGTTGGAATAATCTTTTGGTTACCCTGCTTCTCTCCCAGGTACAGTTGCCACGTCACACCATAGCGGTCACGGACCCAACCATACATTTTGCTCCATGGATATTCACCAAGCTCCATAAGGACTGTACCACCCCCTGAAAGCGCCTGCCAGAAACTGCTTACCTCATCTTCACTTTCGCAAAGAATCATAAAGGAAATCGACGCATTCTTTTCAAACTGCGGTCCCGCATCAAGTATCATGAATTTTTGATCGAAGAGGTCGATGTTAATGACCATCCCGGCATCAGCACTTATTACACCCGAAAACGTATTACAGTAGAAATCTGCAGCTTCGCGGCCATTTCCGTTAAACCAAAGGCAGGGGAAAATATTGTTTTTCATATTTGAATTAAGATTAATCGTTTTGCTTGATCTGCGCCAAACGGAATTTAACTATCCGCTTTATGAGTGTATAAGGAATTTCTGCGCTCAGTGGAAACTGCACTGATCCTTTGCCCTGTTTATAAGCAGACAGTTCGGTAGTGAACTTTTCATGGGCATTCGGTGTGGCATAAAAACCGATGTGTTTTGCAAATGCGCCAAAATACACAAGAGGCTTGCCGCATACATAATAGCCGGCCAAACCGTAAGAAAAGCGCTCTTCGGCTCCGTTTGCATTCTCCAGTATCACCCTGCGGATTTTTCTCAGTATATCCTGTGTGTCAGCCGGAAAACTGCTGAAATATTGTTCTACCTTATCCACTGTTAATCTGCGTATTGCTGAAGTGAATTTTTAAAATGTAAATATACAGGACGATAGCGCTCAAGTTCTTCCTGCGAAGTATACCGGATTCCAAATATCTTATTAATCCCGCCGGTTTCAGAAGTAGATTCATAAGAACGGAAGTAGGCTGCGTTATCCGCCTTAATTGTCCACCTTTCTACAACCAGTCCGTTTTCGGTGGTTTTTACAGATTCAGTTTGTGTCTCGCCGGGCTGCAAACTTATATCGGTAGCGATTCCGCTCCACTGTGGCGAGAAGATATAGAACTGAACTTTACCGTCCGGTGAAGTAAAAACCGCACTGTCATAACCTTCGCTGCGGGTCGCGGACCGCAGTGAAGGTGTAACTGAAAAATTGGCCGGGATTTCCACGGTAAACCACGCACCGGTAAACTTCACATATGTTATAACACCAGCAGAACCGGAATCGACAGGCAGGGGCTCATCCGCAGTTGGAGTTTGTGTGGTACCCTGTGAATTTTTAACGCTTTTCTGATCACATGCTGTCGCAAACAGAAACAGAGCCGCTACTGAAAGAGTTTTAATGGTTTTCCACATATTTATGGAAGTTGTTGAGGATTGCGTACCAACCATCACGCTGCATTTCCCGTGAGTTCTGTTCTTCCGGTTCAAAAATCTGTATTACTTCAGTGGTTTTTTCATCAATCTTATTAAAGTAAACTTCCACTTTGCGCCCGTCTGTAAGATGATATTTAATGGCTTCAAACAATACTATATCATCATAAATACCTTCGTAGTCAAAACCAAAAGTGCCATCCTTCGCCTCCATACGTATCTTAAGTTTGCCTGCAACAACAAGAGAGTTCTCGGCTTTGGTGCAGTGCCACGTATCATGCGCATAGCTCCACTTGGTGATGTGTTTTGGGTCATTCATATAATCCCAAACTTTTTGAACAGGTTCCAGAATGGTAATATCGATCTTAATAGGCTCCATATTTTTCTTTTAAAAGTATGAAAAATTGCCATAGGTTCCAAGCTCACCAACTTTTTCATTTATCTTAACAGGTTCTGCAGGGCTGCAGCAGTTGCAAACAACCCAAGTTGCCTGTATTCCGGCTAACTTAGAATAATGGCCATATTCAAACCGGAAACGTTTGGAGATCCGCTACCATTCTTTACACATTATAACCGTCATTGTGATTAATCATCCAGTATATACCAAAGCGGTCCCGGAAGCTTCCGAAGTAATCGCCCCAAAACTGATCTTCCATGGGCATTTCCACTTCGCCACCCTCGGAAAGTGCATTAAAAAGACGGTCTGCCTCTACACGCGATTCGGTGAAAACAGAAATATAGTTGCTGTTGCCTGCCGAAACCCTCTGTCCCATGCTGGGACTTACGTCCGAAGCCATCAGCAATTCACCGCCTATTGGCAATGCGATATGCAAGATGCGGTTTTTTTCATCTTCAGGAAGATTCTCAGTGCCCGGCGCATCGCCCATCCGCATAATTCCACCAACGAATTCACCTCCAAAAACGCTCTGGTAATGGGTAAATGCTTCCAGTGCAGTACCGTCAAAATTCAGATAAGGATTCAGTTTTGCCATGATTTACAATTTAATGTATTAGTTGTCATCACTCTTGTCAAAAACCATATAACTTTCCAGGGAGGTTATTTTTCCGTCCCGGACGGTATATATATCAGCAAAGTGAGACTGTTCCACTTTTCCGGCCCTTTCAGTACGGATATTTCCTGCCGCCACTACAGTATCATCTTCGGCAACTAAGGTTCTTATCTCCATTCCAAGGACTTTATCCGGTCCGCCACGGTCCATAAATTCACGCAGGCGTTCCCTACCTACTAGTGTGTCCATGCCGAAGCCCGGCCAGTTCACCCGCACATCATCCGCTAAAACCTCATAGGCTTTATCGTTGTCCACAAACAGATTATTGAAAAATTGTCCGGCAATTTGTTTGTTGTCCATGATTTGATCTATTAGTAAGTTGAAATATTCAGTAATTCAGACTTTCATCCAGGTCGTAGCTCATCCCATTTAAGCCCAGCAGTTTTCGCATAAGCCCTATCTGACCTAGCAGATAATCTTCACGCCCTATGCACATGCCAATCATATTAAGGACGTTTTCCTTCACAAAAGGGATTCCCATTCCAAAATGACAGGGAGCATCCAGATGTTCATCTGTTACCTGCAGAAGTTTATGATACACTTTCGGCGAAATCAGCGCGTGGTTTTTCTTCAGTACTTCCAGTGAGGGATAGTTGAGGCTTTGGTCCAGTGCACGACCCTCACGGAACAGTTCGCCGTTAGGATCTTTATCTTCCAGTCCCAAAAGTTCCGCCAGCCAATAGCGGCAGTTCACAAGGTTACCGGCCATCCAAACTACATGGTTAGTCCGTTGGTCAATACGCTGCAGGGCAATTTCTTCAGAAATGCCGTCGAGTGCATTTGTAAAACTCTGCGAATGCATCCTGAAAGCAGGAACTATAATTTCAAGTTTGGTAGAATTGGGTGTGTCCGTCATTTCTTTACTTTAACATCAATCAAAGTTAAGAATGGCAACAGAAAACTGCGCTTGTCATAGGACAAGAAAATTATTTTGTGGAAATCTCCTTTCGGATCCTGCTAAGGGAAGTATCTGTAATCCCAAGAAACGTGGCGATATGCTTTAGCGGTGCCTGTTTGATAATTTGGGGTTTTTCTTTCATCAGTTTTAGGTATCTGGCGGAAGCTGTTTCTGTAACCATGTCCAATGAACGCTGTTTCATGGTAAAAACCTGATAAGAGAACCAGGCTCTCCCCCATTCCCTTAAGCCTTCCAGGCGGTGGAAAAGTTCCTGAAATTTTTCATAATCCATTCTGAACAAAGTGCAGTCGGTGACAGCCTGCACATTTTCAACTGAGGGAATTTTCTGAAAAAGAGAGGACGGGATAATTACAATTTCATTTTCAACAAAAAACTCGGTGGTAATCTCTGAACCTTCCAGACCATTTACAAAGGCCCGCACCAAGCCCTTCTCAACAATATAATAAGCCTCAGCAATCTGCCCTTCAATCAGCAATGTCTCGCCTTTAGCGATGCTTACCTCCTCGTGAGCATCCATAATTTCGCGCAAATTTTCTTCGCTAAGAAGGAAATGGGAGTAAATATGCTGCAATGAGTTTTTCACAGATATAAAATTAAAACAATGAAAGCTGAATACCGCCCCGATCCACAGACTTTTTTGCATCTCCAAAAACAGTCTTTCCGCCATACTTCCAGGAGTTACTGCGCTCGTCCTCAATTACTTCATTTAGATCAAAAGAGGGTGTAAAATCCTTTTCTGCCCGGGAAATGATGTGGTGCAGTTTTTCTACGGATTTTAATTTGTCGGTAGTACCCAGTTTTGATTTTTCAATTCCTTTCTGAAGGATAGCAACCGTTTCATCATAAATATCCAACGGAACAGGAAAAGGATGTCCGTCCTTTCCGCCATGAGCAAACGAGAATCTGGCGGGATCTTTGAAGCGCGAAGGTGCACCATGTATGACTTCACTTACCAGGGCCAGACTCTGCAGGGTGCGCGGCCCCACGCCTTTCAGCAGTAAGAGTTCTTCGAAGTTTTCCGGTGGGACTTCACGTGTCATGTGCAGAAGCGCGCCCAGCCTTTTCATATTGACATCAGAAACACGGACGTCGTGATGAGCGGGCAGGATAAGCCGGGAAAAATCATGCAGCATACTGTCATTAGGGGTCCTGGAGATCTCCATTATGCCGGCCCTGTTGTCTGCCGCACGATCTGAGGTAAGATTCAGAATCCTGCCCCGGTTAATCCCTTCAATCCCGGTATGCGGTTCCTCAACAAAAGACTTCAGATTTTGAGAATGCCAATGATAACGGCGCGCAGTTTTGTCCTGCGTATTCATGCCCTGCTGTATCACGGCCCACCGACCACCATCATTCAGGATGAAATTGTGGGTGTACAGTTGATAGCCATCCTGAATGGCAGTGCTGTCCACTTTTGCAGAAAGTTTGCTGGCCCTTACAAGTTGGTTACCGTTTAGACCGGTACTTTCAGAAATCCTCATCAGTTCGGCGGGAGTTTCCAGAGAGAATTTACCCTTTCCGCCCGCAATATAAATACCGAATGTTTTTGAATTAGGGTTTATAGCTCTTTTCAGCGCACCCATTACGGAGGTGGTTATACCGGAAGAATGCCAGTCCATACCCATTACAGCACCAAAAGACTGAAACCAAAACGGATCGCTAAGACGCCGGATCACCTCATCTTTTCCGTAATCACTTAAGATCACCTCAACCACTGCAAGTCCCAGTTTGGACATACGCTCATAAAGCCATGCGGGAACCTGGCCGTAGTGAAGAGGTAGATCTGCTGAGCCCGAGCGTTTCATACTGTAATGATAAAAAAAAACGCAAAATGCTTTGCGTTTACCTGTACTGTTTTAGTGTATTTATTTTAGAGCGTTCAGCGCTTTTTCATAATCAGGTTCATGTACAATCTCCGGCACCTGCTCTGTATAGATTACTTTATCGTTTTCATCGGTAACGATTACTGCTCGGCTCAGCAACCCTTTCATCGGTGAATCTGCAAGGGTTACACCCAAATCATCACCAAAGGAAGAACGGAAATCCGACAGGGATTCAACATGATCCAAGCCTTCAGCAGCGCAAAAACGGCTTAAAGCAAACGGAAGGTCTTTGGACACATTGATGACTATAGTATTCTCCAGGCCTGCGGCTTCTTCGTTAAATTTTCTGGCAGAAGCAGCACAGATTCCGGTGTCGATGCTTGGGAAAATGTTGTATATCTTTCTTTTTCCGGCATAATCCTTCAGACTCTTTTCATTCAACTCACCATCCACCAATGAGAAATCAGGCATTGTAGCTCCTACTTCGGGCAAATTGCCTACTGATTTGATACTGTTTCCTTTCAATGTTATATCTGCCATAATAATAGCTTTTAATTATTTGTTTAACTCAAATTTAGCTCTTTAAAACATGCTGCCGACTAAAATAAAGGTTAAATTAATCTTAAAACTGTTTCTCCTGCTAACAGAATCATCACCCCACAGGTTGAAGACCCAGCTGTTTTCCCTGTGCAATCACGAAGTTGCGGGCTTCGGATTTATCATTTCCAATCTCTCCTTCCAGGATCGCTTCCTTCACCTTCTCTTTGAGTATGCCAATCTCACGCCCGGGTTTCAGGTTGAATAAAGTCATGATTTCCTCACCCGTAATGGGCGGCTGAAAATTGCGGACCTGGTCCTTTTCCTCCACCTCTTTTATTTTAACCGCGACGTATTCAAAATTCTTTTTGAATTTTTCCTGTTTGTGTGAATTCTTGGTGGTAATATCAGCCTTGCAAAGGGTGAAAAGATCCTCCAAATCTTCACCCGAATCAAACAGCAAACGGCGCAACGCTGAATCGGAAGTTCCGTCATCGATAAGGGCTATTGGCCTTGAAGACAGTTTTACAAGTTTCTGTACATATTTCATATCTGCTCCCATGGGAAGTTTTAACCTCAGGAAAAGGGATTTCACCATCTTGGAGCCCAGAAATTCATGACCGTGAAAGGTCCATCCGATTTTTTCAACAAATTTCTTAGTTGGTGCCTTGCCGATATCGTGCAGCAGAGCTGCCCAGCGCAGCCATAGTTTATCGGTATTTTTGGAAATATTATCAACAACTTCAAGTGTATGCCAGAAGTTATCTTTGTGGGTTTGGCCATCAACCTCCTCAATCCCCTTTAAAGCTGTAAGTTCCGGCATAAAATAATCCAGCAGACCGGTATCTGCAAGAAGTTTAAGTCCAACAGAGGGTCTTTCAGAAAGCATGATTTTGTTAAACTCCACCATGATGCGCTCCATGGAAACAATTTTTATTCTGGCTGCTTCGCGCTTTATCGCTTCAAGTGACTGCTTTTCAATCTCAAAGTTTAAGGTTGATGAAAATCGAATGGCCCGCATCATCCTTAAAGGATCATCGGAATACGTCTGAGAGGGCTCCAGGGGAGTCCGGATAATGCGGTTTGAGATATCTGATATACCGTCAAAAGGATCTAGAAGTTCACCGAAATTTTCTTTGTTCAGCGAAATCGCCAGCGCATTGATGGTAAAGTCGCGGCGTTTCTGGTCATCTTCCAGTGTTCCGGATTCCACATCAGGTTTCCTGGAATCCTCGGAATAGCTTTCTTTCCTGGCACCCACGAACTCCAGGTCCAAATTATCATGGCGGAACATGGCTGTTCCGTAGTTTTTAAAGACAGAGACTTTAAGTTTCGGATTAATAGCCTTAGCGACGGATTTAGCCAAATCCATCCCGCTACCTTCCGTCACGAAATCAATATCCGTGGGCACTTCGCGCCCCATCCAGAGGTCACGAACGTATCCTCCGACAATGTACACAGACTGGTTTTTCTGATGTGCTACTTCGGAGATCTGTTTAAATAACTTAAAATTGATATTTTGGGTAAGGTTGATGTTCATTACAAATAGCGTATGCGGAGATTCTGCAAAGGTATCCAAAAGCTTGCAGGGAACAAATTTTATAAAGTTGGGTTGGAGTCCGGAATTAAGACCGGATTTTTTTATCTGCCGAAACGATGTGTCCTAAACTTTGAAGCAGATTTAGAATAAAACCTACTCTCTGATGACCTTTACACGGCTGTCTGGCCAGATCCGGATTACCGAAGATCCTGGGTATTTGGAAACCACATCACGGTTCTCATTTGCTACAGCGTCTACAGCCTTGATGATTTCCTCGGAAATATCAGAGAATTTCATTGGAGATTTATCGCCGCTGAAGTTTGCAGAGGTTGAAACCAATGGCTTATTCAGTTTGCCAATTAATTTCTTAAGGTAATCGTCTTTAACCAGACGGATGCCTATACTGCCGTCTTCAGCCAGCAGTTCTGCAGGTAAGCCTTTAGGATTATCGTAGATCAGAGTGACCGGCTTTTCGGAAAGATCCATGATATCCCACGCGATCTCCGGCACCTCTACCAAATCCTGCAGACGTTTTTCAGATTCAACAAGAATAATGACGGATTTGGAACGGTCGCGGTTCTTGATTTCGAATATTTTCTGAATGGCCTCCACGTTTGTAGCGTCGCAACCCAGGCCCCAGATGGTATCGGTAGGATAAAGGATTGTCCCGCCGGAATTAAGGGCGTCAATAAGGTTTTGCATAATGTAGATATTGATTAAATCCTATTATAAATATTTGACTCTGTTCCGCATTCTTTTTTTTGGCTTAGATTATCAGTAGATACCGGTTTGCATTTATGCCTATCAATAGGAACGGGCTTTAGCCCGTTTTACATTTTTTAAGCATGAATTGGCTTTAGCCAAAACCTATTAATCAGTATTTTTAAAATTATATTTTTCCATAATTTCTGAATATTCCTCTGAGAATGACTTCTGCGCGTGATGCTTCTCCTGATTTTTAATATAATTTCTCACCTGATCAATCATCGATTCCGAAACAGAAACTGCAAAGTATTCATCCTGCCAATTAAATTTTTCCGAGGTCAGATTATTTTTGTTAATCCAAAATGAAGATTCTCCTTTGATCAACTGCACGACTTTTTCTACCGTCTGATTGGAACTTAGAGAAATTAAACAATGACAATGGTCAGCAAATCCGTTTACCATTTCCAAAAAAATCCCTTTTCCGGCCGCGTTCTCCTTTATATGTTTCCATACTTTTATTCTCAACTCCGGAGAATTGAGCAGTGGTTTACGGTTTAATGTAGAAAAAACCAGATGGATATATATTTTTATAAACGGCATAACTGAGACAAAAATATGAATTTATAGGTTTTGGCTAAAGCCAATGGTGGGATTAATTTTTTGAAATGGGCTGAAGCCCGTTCCTATTCATTAACCGATTTGGACCTCTTTTGAATCTTGATGGTTTTTTTTTAAATAAACGGGCTAAAGCCCGTTCCTATTCATCATTTAAATTATTGTTACGCTGTGGTTGAAATTAACACCTTCATATACGGGCTAAAGCCCGTTCTATTCATAAACCAATTTGGACCTCTTTTGAATCTTGATGGTTTTTTTTAAATAAACGGGCTAAAGCCCGTTCCTATTCATCATCCAAATTATTGTTACGCTGTGGTTGAAATTAACACCTTCATATACGGGCTAAAGCCCGTCCTATTCATTAACCCATTTGGAGTTTTTATTCTGAATCCTGACTGTTGGTTTTCTTAAATGAATTCAAAAATATACTGAAATTTTAAGAACTCCAGTGTAAATTATTTGGAATGTTTAATTTTAACGATAATTATGGAACAGAAACAGAAAGATCCTTTGCATGGAAAGCGCCTGGATGCGATTTTAGAGGAACTGGTAGAGTATTACGGCGGATTTGAAGATTTAGGAAAGCAGATCAATATCAGATGTTTTACGGATAATCCAAGCATCAATTCTTCATTAAAGTTTTTAAGAAAAACGGACTGGGCAAGAACGAAAGTGGAAAGCCTGTATCTGTTTGTTTTAAGACAAAAAAAGAAAAACGAAAGAAAAGATGGGTAATATTAATCCAGGAACTTCCCGGAAACATAATACCATTTGTCATTCACTTTTTTAAAGAGGGAATGTTCGTGATGAAGTTGGGGTTTGCCGTCATCGTCGGTATAATATGCTTTGAATTCTACCTGATCTGAAGAGGGTGTTCTGATGATTTCGAGTTTGGTCCATTGGTTAATTTCTCCCCAATCCTGCAGATCTTGTGCGTTGTGAAATTTCCGTTTCGCAGGCAATGTCGTTTCCATTAAATATCCACCGTTCGGAATCGCAAATGCAGAAAACCGTGACCGCATTAGCGCTTCCGCGGTGGGCGCATTTTTTTCGCTGCTGTGATAGGGCTTGCAGCAGTCCATATAATCTTTTCCGGAACAGCAGGGACAGTTCATTTTTTTTTATAAATTTCGGCTAAAGCCAATTTGCAGGCACAATTTATAAACGGGCTAAAGCACATTCCTAATGTCACCAGTTTTAAAATTATAAATACCTTTCATTGATGATATTCAGATGGTGAATATTGTGCCCAACGATTAATTTACCTAAAGTTTCCACAGAAATTTCGTTTCCATTAGCGACACCCGTTTCAGCGAACTGTTCAGCATTTAAGTTCCCGAAAAAAAGTACCGATGATCTTCTCACCGCATCAAATTCATCTATGAGACCTTTGAGATTTCTTTCTTTTGAATAATGTTTTGCGTACAATTCCTCATCCCAACCCGGAAGTTCGGTTTTATCTTTTCTGGCAAAGCGCAGGGCACGGTAGGCAAAAATCCTTTCGGCATCGATGAGGTGCTGCAACAGTTCTTTCAATGTCCATTTTCCTTTGGCGTAAGCATATTCTGAATGTTCCGGAGTTAAACTGTTGAAGAATTCCAGGGTCTTGACACCGGAAATTTTCATTTCATCAATCCACTTTTCCGATGGAATTAAATCGAGATAACGCTGAATGTATTTTTGGAAATCAGTCATAGGAGTATTATAAAAAACCTTCAGCGATTGATATCCCTGAAGGTTTTTATTATTTGAAAGCTCTTTCGAGGTCGGCTATAAGATCCTCACTGTCTTCAATACCTACACTTAGTCTTACCAAATCATCAGTAATCCCTAACTCTGCACGTTTGTCCGCTGGAATAGATGCATGTGTCATCAGGGTCGGATGGTTTGCCAATGACTCTACACCCCCCAATGATTCTGCCAGAGTGAAGACTTTAACATTCTCCAGAAATTTTACAGCGTCTTCTTTCTTACCGGATTTAAAGGTAAAAGACACCATTCCCCCAAAATCCTTCATCTGCTTTTTGGCAAGATCATACTGAGGATGTGATTCCAGGCCCGGATAAATCACCCTGTCTACCGCGGGGTGGGATTCCAGATATCTGGCTACCGCCAAACCGTTTTCAGAATGGCGCTGCATGCGCAGTGCCAGGGTTTTGATTCCTCTCAGAACCAGATAGGAGTCGTGCGGACCTAAAATTCCACCGCTGGCAAACTGAATAAAATGAAGTTTGTCACCAAGTTCTTCCGTTTTGGCAATCAGTGCGCCGGCTATCACGTCGGAGTGTCCGCCCAGATATTTTGTAGCCGAGTGCATTACAATATCAGCACCCAGATCAATCGGACGCTGCAGATACGGCGTAGCAAAGGTATTGTCCACAGCCACCAGGATATCCTTTCCTTTTACCAGCTCGGTTACGGCTTTAATGTCCACAAGTTTCATCAGTGGGTTGGTTGGTGTTTCAACCCAAATCAATTTCGTTTTATCGGTAATCAGGTCAGATATTTTGGAAACATCATCAAAATTCACAAAGGTGAACTTAAGCTGATATTTGTCGAAAAGCCGTGTAAACATCCTGTACGTTCCGCCATAAAGGTCATCTACTGCAATGATTTCGTCGCCGGGGTTCAGAAGTTTTAAAACACAATCTATCGCGGCAAGACCGGAGCCAAATGCCAGGCCGCGGGCACCGTTTTCAATGCTGGCCAGACTGTCTTCCAAAGCCTGCCGTGTCGGGTTGGCGGCTCTGGAATATTCGTAACCGGAATGCACACCCGGAGAACTTTGTGCAAAAGTCGATGTTAAAAAAACAGGAACATTAACAGAGCCTGTAATAGGTTCATGCTGCTGTCCTCCGTGTATTACTTTAGTGTTGAAATTCATATTTTCACTGTTTTTCAGCAAATGGATTTACCGGTAAGCATTTCCAATCTGCAAATTATTACTATTTCTAAGCTGGCCGAGTCTTTTAGCCACAGGGAAACAATTTTTACATCCTGATCGCCGATTTCACAGCAAACTCTTCTGCCATGTCTTCCATCCATTGAGCAACATCTTCTTCCCCAGTAGCGGTTTTGTAAGTGTTACTGAGTGAAATAAGCATCTGGTGCAGGAACATCTTCATCTGATCCACCGGCATTTCCTTAGTCCAGAGATCAATTCTCAGTGCTTCCATCGTCTTATCGTCCCATACGGAGATCATAGCTGCTTTGGTTTCCTGGGCTTCAATTCCGCCGTCCTGGGCATTCCAGGTCATCTTTTCGGGAACATGGTTTTCGTCCAGTTCCACATCAAGGGTAATCTGAGTCTTCTTCATTATATAAGTATTGGGGAAATCCTCTTTACTGACGGAGAATATTCCCTCGCATTAATTTTTAGGTTTGTATTCTGATTTGTTAAATAAGTCGGTTGCGCTCATGGACAGAAAATCACTTAACGGAGTTTCAGGATTCTTACTGTAAAATTCCCTGCAAATCTGCCATCCGGTAAAGACACCCACGCGTGGCGACGACTGCTTGTCCACATCAGTATAGAATTTGGAGAAGGGGCCCGGATTAATAAAACGCTCAGTAAGCCTGGGATCTGGGCTGAAGATATAATCATTCTCAATAAAATAATCCCAGATGCTCGCTTCGCTGGCCTTGCTCCATTCATACTGTTCGGCTGTCGCATTCATCTTAAGATGATCCGGCAAATGAGGCAGGAAAGCATCCTGCAAAGTCATGATCTTACCATTATATACCATTTGGTCCAGAAATTTCTGGGATGTCTTGTCAAATGGGACAATACTGATGGCAATGGCTTCCGAAGTCTTCGGAATAATATTTTCAGTATTCATGGAAACCTTGAAATACTCTTCAATACCTTTATAATATTGATTCTTGCTTCCCATAAATCCAGAGATGTCAATGAACAGAAAACCCTGTTGCGGATCGTAAATCACCGGTTCCTCATACATCTGCGTACTGGATGAAAAGGTGTAAACCTTTGGATTGGTAAAATTTGGAAAATGGTATTTTACCCGAGCGAAAAGAGAAGTCAGATCTGTTCCCAAACGGTTCAGGTCTACCTTGGTGGCTGCCTCACGGTACAGTTTTGCCTCCTCGGGATTATTACGGCGTTTTACAAAATCTTCATCTGTTACGGAACCCTGAAACCAGGGATATTTTTCTTTAAACTGCTCCATACTGACTTCAGGCGAGAAAAATTCTTTTGAAATATCAGTAACAGTAACTTTTGCAGCAGGCTGTTCCACCTCTACATCCCAAATATTTTTATTTTCCTTATTACAGTTTTGAAGAACACTTAAAGATAAAACAACAGCTAAAGCGCCTAAAGCACCGCGGATGCTGGACGGTTGTTTTATTGAATGTAATCTATTTCTGACGTTCATTATTTTCAATTTCGGGGCTTTGCCACGGCAGTGACGATTAATTTTATATTTTTACAAAAATAATGAAATTTTAAGGACTGTCCTATTTAACATCCGTCTTAAAACATCTATTATGCAGACTGAAAAAGTTACCGAAAAAATTGTTTCCTGGCTACGCACCTATGCGGATCAGGCCGGGGTGAAGGGTTATGTCATCGGTATTTCCGGAGGTGTGGACTCTGCTGTGGTCTCAACGCTTTGCGCGATGACCGGTCTTAAAACAATGCTGCTTGAAATGCCCATTCACCAGAACGCGGAGCATGTAAGCCGTGCGTGGGAGCATATCAATGACCTGAAAAGCAGATTCGATAATATCGAGGCGCAGACAACAGACTTAACTTCTTCCTTTGACGAGTTGTACAGCTCCTTTAAAGCGAATGAGACGGATTCTCCAAATGAGAAACTTGCTCTGGCCAATACGAGAGCACGCTTGAGGATGTTAACCTTATATTATTATGGTCAGACCAATGGACTTCTGGTTTGCGGTACGGGAAATAAAGTGGAAGATTTCGGTATAGGTTTCTATACAAAGTACGGCGATGGCGGTGTGGATGTTTCCCCAATTGCTGATCTTTATAAAACGGAAGTTTACAAACTTGCCAAATCGCTTAACCTCGTAGAATCGATTCAGAACGCGATACCTACAGACGGCCTGTGGGACACTGAGCGTACAGACGAGCAACAGATAGGTGCTTCCTATCCGGAACTGGAAAAGATTCAGAAAGAATGGGGAACCAAAACTGAGGCTGACTACAGCGGAAGAGATCTGGAAGTCTACCGGATATTCAGCAGAATGAACAAGGCAGCTCAACACAAAATTCAGCCAATACCGGTTTGTGACATTCCGGAAGAATGGCGTAATTGAAATGCTCACATATCTAACTATTTAAAAGATAAATAAGACAGATCAAATTTACGTCTGCGGCTACTGTTTATGCGGAAAGATCATATAAAACTATTCCTTATCTTCATTATCGGACTGCTGAGTGCTTACCTGATCCTATATTATTTAAATGAAGATAAGGTCGAAAGCGATAAGAGTGCTTCAGTTTCACAGACTGAAATACAAAGCGGTCAGAACCCTGCACGGGAAAATGTTGATGCACTTACTGAAGCCGGCAGGGTAACCAGTTATGTAAAAACCAATAAGGAACTGCCGCATTTCTATTTAACGAAAAGCGAAGCGCGGGCTTTGGGCTGGATACCTTCGGAAGGAAACCTTTGTAAGGTACTGCCGGGAAAAGCAATTGGAGGAGATAAGTTCGGAAACAGGGAAAAGCAACTTCCCCAGGGTAAACAGTACTTTGAAGCAGATGTCAATTACAGTTGCGGTAACAGAAACGGCCACAGGATCATTTATACTAAAGAGGGTGAGGTCTGGTTAACTACCGACCATTATAAAACATTTAAGAAACAGTGATTATTAAGATTAAAAAATAGAAAATCAGGAGATGGAAAATATGAAAACGGTCCATATTGACTTTAGCGATATTGGTGATTTTGAGGATTTTTATGCTCAGGTAAAAGAAAAAATGGCGGTCCCGGGAGATTTTGGCGACAACCTGGATGCTTTTTATGATTTCATAACCGGCCAGGCGGAACAGCCTGTACATCTGGAGTTTGTGAATATGACCGTAGATCAGCTGGAAACTTTTGAAGACCTGCTTCTGACTATGGAAGATGCTGAAGATGAAGTTGAAGACTTTGGTTTCTCCTATTATCTGGAGCAGTATGAGGAGGACTGAGCTTCTTAATTATAAAAAAGAACGCGCCTGCCGGCGCGTTCTGTCTTTAAGATGTACAGACCGTGATTAGTTGCCAATCACCTCAGAAATAGGTTCTCCAATGTTACCACTGGGATTTTCAATTTTCAGGATTTGTGCCAGCGTAGGAGCAATATCTGTCATGTGGTAGGGTTTTGTACTCTGTCCCTTCTTTACTCCCATACCCATAAAGATTAACGGAATATGCGCATCATAGGAATTCCAAACGCTGTGGGTGGTACCTTTTTTAGCATAATTAGGCAGCATACCGTCATGCGAAATAATCTGAATATCACCGCTGCGCTGCCAGTTATAACCGTTGATAATTCTTGATTTAATAGGTTCCGGGATCGCCGCCGACCCTATTTTAGCCAAATCTACCGCATAAAGTACACGGGGATCCCTGTTCAGTCGGTTGATGATATTTTGTTTAATGTCCTCGACATCCAGTTTATGCTCACGTATAAGCTGCTGGTTCAGGTAAATCTGATAATTGTCTATGGCCCAGATCAGTTTTTCATGTGTGTACTTCGCTTTAAGTTCTTCTTCCAGATTTTTCTGTAAGCCATCGTCAAAAAGTCCTGTAAGCATCTTGTTCGCTTCCATATAGCCCATAGCATGTGCCCCGCCATGATCTGCCGAAAGGAAAACCAGATAATTATCTTTCCCGACTTTCCTGTCCAGCATAGAGAAGAAATTTTCAAGGTCTTTATCCAATCTCAGGTAAGTATCCTGAATTTCAATGGAGTTGGGACCAAACGAATGTCCCACATAGTCGGTGGATGCAATATTGACTGCCAGGAAATCGGTTTCCTGATTGCGGCCCATGCGGTAAGCATCCAGTGCGGCTTCCGCAACCTTAAGGGTTAGTGTGTTCCCAAAAGGTGTAGTGCGGATAATTCCCTTCTTGGCGGCAAAATCGGCTGCCAGATTACTGTAAGGAAAAGTAGGCGTCTTTGCGCTGCCCAGTAATTGCTCCCAGGGAACATCGTCGGCAGTACTTTCTGTGTACTGCGCTATAGGCAGCGAAGTGTCCCAACCGTTTGCTACGAGTTTTGCACCCCAGTTCTGGGCATTGAAGTCCTTCAGCCACTTTGGCAAATCATTCATATAATAGGAACTCGTAACAAAATGTCCCGTACCTTCATCGTACCAGAATGCGCCTGTTGGATTATGTCCAGCCGGCAGAATGGAGGCCCTGTCTTTAAGCGATACCCCTACCACTTTAGACCTGAAGTTGGTTGCTATTCCTAACTGGTCAGTAATCGTCGTACTCCAAAGTTGATGTGGGGAGTGTGCGCCGATTCTCTCGGTGCTGGCGCCAACTCCTTTTACAGAATTATCTGTGGTACAATAGACATTTTTCCCCGTTTCACGGTCTGTCCAGTCGTTTCCTGCAATACCGTGAATGGAGGGCACAGAACCTGTATAGATGGAGGTATGTCCCAATGCTGTAACCGTAGGAACATAATTGATCATCACATTATTAAGGTTAAATCCTTCATTCATAAGACGTTTGAATCCCCCGTTGCCGTATTTCGATTCATAACGGTAGAGAAAATCCCACCGCATCTGATCCACAACGATTCCCACTACCAATTTGGGTTTCCCGGTTCCCACATCTTTCGGCTTCTGCGCGTTTAATGTGAATACAGAGACAAAAACAAGAACAACAGCACTAATTTTTTTCATGAAATTTTGAATTGTTTTAAGCTGCAAAGATAAGGAGCTTTGCGCCGGAAACCCGTTATGAAGCGATAACAAATTGTTAAGGATCCACCTAAAAATACTTGACAACAAAAGCAAGTTTCGGATCTCCCAAAAAAAGGTGATATGGGTGAAAATCAGCTAGTAAAAACCTCCTAAACACCATTATCACATATAAACAGTATTTCGTAGTTTCAGGTAAAAGTTTCGCCATTTACAGGCGTTTACCCTGTAAGTTTTATTTACTTTTATCCTCATTACGCATATTTTTCTCTCATTCAAACTACCTGACCGGTGGGAATTTAGGATTGGTGTGCGAAGATCTGCCATGTTTTGGATCAAAAAATAAAAAAAATAGAAAATGACGAAAAAAAACATAATCGCGGAAGAAGCCGGCACCAAAGCAGACCCGGAACTTTCGCAGAAACGAAAGACAACTATAAAACAGGAACGCAAACGTGTTTCAACAACTAATAAAGAAGCCAAATCTGCAAGCAAAGTCAGCTGCACCAAAATAAGGACTCTGCCCATGCGGAACGGAAACAAGATCCGTATGCAGTTTACAACGCAGTTTCTGCAGCCCAGCGACTCTTTAAAATCAAAGATTAAATTCCTTAATGAGAAAATCTTTTACAGTGAGGAAGAGGTGGGCGGAACAAAGCTGGAAAACCCTGTTGCCGTTTCAGATCCTGCAGACTGCGCAAACCTCATTCCCGGCACACTGTTCACGGGAAATGAACTGCTTGAATACGGCAGGATAGAAATACCTGAAATTACCGGGAATAAAACAGTCACTTTACGGGCAAGACTCAGCAACAACCCCAAAATTACAGAAAGCAAAATTGTGCAGGTAAACGACAACAACTTCCGCGAAGAGGTAACAGCTTCCATTTCCCAACTGATCAACTCGTCTGAATTTCCGGATGACGTGCCGGAAACACATTTGCAAAGTGCAGAAAGCACAATTGAGGATTTCCTTAAACTTAAGACTGCACCTTCGTCGTTTTTTATGGACGCAACTGATGCAAATAGCACTTTTTCGACTGCATCGGCGGCGAACTACTTTTACCTGTTCTCCTTCCGGCAGAATTACGTGAATATCAGCGGTCATCCATCGGTGGATTCTCTCGCGGAGAAAATACGGTCACGCGACGACTGCTTCTTTATTGAGGAGGTGGAATACGGACGTCAGCTTCTTATCATTTTTGAATCCCATATCAGACTGGATAAATTCGGAATAACCCCTACCGGAACTTTGAACTGGGAAAAATTCTGTTCCCGACTTTCCGCAGAACCTGAGGATTCCAACCTCCTCAGACAGATTTCATTTCGTGTTCATGCCACAGGAAAACCGACCTATATAGAAACTGATGCTAAGAAAGCAAAAGCTACAGTGGACGAATATTTTTCTGCATCCTTCCAGGAATTTCCGCTCATTCCTGTCTCTTTCAGAATATCCGATCTGGAGGGAAAGCCGGTATGCCTAAAGACTGAGGTTTTCATCAGACAAAAGAATGTTTTTACAACACGGAAGATCCGCGTATCAATAAAATCCATTACCCTACTGCCCTCCGAAGATGCCGTGCGGTCTTATGAACAGCTATCCGGCTGCCTTTGCATTTATATCTACAACGACAAAAACCGGGTAATGCTGGCAGATGGTAAGGAAATGCCTTCCTATCTGGAATCACTAAATCCTCCGACCACGCGCATCCGTTACGGCAGCACTGAAATTCCAATAAACCTGAAACCGGGATTGACTTTGGATCATTCCTGGTCGGTCCTAAACTGCAAACCCGTAAGCCTTGTGGTGGACAATCTTCAATACAGGATAAAAATTTATCCGGCAGGAAGTAACGGAGACGGTTTCACAGGTGTGTCCGGGAAGCAAACTGACCGTTTCGACAAAACAATTCGTGAACTCCTTCAGGAAGGAATTCTTGAGAAAACCTTATTTTTCAACGAGGGAAACTCGCAGGTGGAAGTCACGGTCAATATCTGCCCCTGTTGAAACATTTTCTCATCAAAAAAGCCTTCCCAGATACGGGAAGGCTTTAGATCATTTTTGTACGGCTAATTAGAATTTCAAATCCCCGTTTACTTCTCTTACGGCTTTAGCAGCTGTAGCGAATTTTTCTTTTTCCTCTTCAGTTAAGGAGATGTCAACAATTTTTTCAACACCGTTCTTTCCGATTATTGCAGGAACGCCAAGGCAGATATCAGACTCACCATATTCGCCGTCCAGCATCAGCGAGCAGGGTATCATCTTTTTCTGGTCGCAAAGGATTGACTGAACTAGTACTGAAACTGCAGCACCCGGTGCATACCATGCCGATGTTCCCAGGAGCTTGGTTAATGTAGCACCGCCTACTTTTGTTTCTTCTTCAACATAAGCCTGCTTGTCGGCATCCAGGAATTCAGAAACAGGAACACCGTTTCTTGTTGCCTTGCTCATTAAGGGAAGCATTCCAGTATCGCTGTGAGCAGCGATTACCATTCCGTCAACGTCAGAGATCGGGCAATCAAGTGCCTCAGCCAATCTATATTTGAAACGCGCGGAATCCAAAGCTCCACCCATACCGATGATTTTATTTTTTGGAAGACCTGATGTTTTATGCACCAGATAAGTCATTGTATCCATAGGATTGGAAACGACAATGATAATAACTTCCGGAGAATGCTTCACAAGATTAGCGGTAACTTCTTTCACGATACCTGCATTGATACCGATAAGTTCTTCCCTTGTCATTCCGGGTTTTCTCGGGATTCCGGAAGTGATCACAGCTACGGTAGATCCGGCAGTCTTGCTGTAATCGCCTGTAGTTCCGCTTACTTTGGTATCAAAACCATTGAGGGAGGCTGTCTGCATAAGGTCCATAGCCTTTCCTTCGGCGAAACCTTCCTTAATGTCTACTAAAACTACTTCTGAAGCAAAATTTTTCATAGCAATATATTCTGCGCAACTTGCGCCTACTGCTCCTGCTCCTACTACGGTTACTTTCATAATATTTTTTTGTTAATTTATCTGATCCATATGGTGAGACATAACCGGAACACCGGCTGCTTAAAAGTGCTACAAATTTATGAAATTCACCTGCGGTGACCAACTTTACCCGGCTATTTTATACTTAATTATTTATGCACCGATGGACTTTACTTAACATGCATCAAGGTCTTTGGAAACATTCTTGTATTATATTTGGATAAAAATCCATAAAGACAATGAGTTTCGCAAAACAGCTGCATACCGGTTATACCGCGCGGAAATTCAATATTGACAAAAAGAAGACTGAAGAATTCATAGACAGCCTGTTCCGGTTCATTTTCTATCTGGAAAAGAACAGTTGCGCACAGCTTTCAGAAATAGAAAGACGACTCGAAAATTTCAAAATACAGTTTGAAGAAATCCTGGTTTCAGCCAGTAACGGCAGAAACAGCCATGACACCGGTTTTTTCTTTGATACTTTTCCTCAGGTTTACCAGGCTCTTGAGGATGATGCGCGTTTCATTTACGAAAACGATCCGGCTGCACAGAGTGTGGAGGAAGTAAAATTTTCCTATCCCGGTTTCTTTGCGATAGCTGTGTACCGTCTGGCTCATGAACTGGTGAAGAACGGCGTACCGCTTATCCCACGGATCTGGACCGAATATGCACACAGTAAAACAGGGATTGATATTCATCCGGGTGCGCGCATTGGAAGAAATTTTTTCATAGATCACGGCACCGGAATCGTAATTGGCGAAACTACGGTAATTGGCGACAATGTAAAACTCTACCAGGGAGTCACACTGGGTGCGCTGTCTGTAACAAAAGAGCTTCAGAACAGGAAAAGGCATCCCAGCATCGGGGATAATGTAGTTATTTATGCCAATGCCACGATTCTTGGTGGGCAAACAGTCATCGGAAGAGATTCGCTTATCGGCGGAAATGTGTGGATCACTGAAAGCGTAGCTCCCAACTCGGTAGTTTTTCATAAAGGGCTTGTAACCGTCCGCAACAAGATACCTGTAAATGAACCCATCAATTTCATTATTTAAGAGGACGCTAAACATTTAAATTAATCTAACAAAACAGCTATAGTATGAAACTGAATAATGTACTGGAAGCCATTGGAAATACTCCAACAGTAAAGCTTAACACTATTTTTGATAACAGGGTCGAGGTATGGATGAAGCTTGAAAAGCAGAATCCGGGCGGCAGCATAAAGGACCGGATCGCTCTGGCGATGATTGAGAAAGCCGAGAGGGAAGGTAAAATAACAAAGGACACCCTCATTGTAGAACCTACATCCGGAAATACAGGAGTGGGACTGGCTATGGTTTGTGCGGTGAAGGGTTATCAACTGGTGCTTGTAATGCCTGAAAGCATGAGTGTGGAACGGCGGAAACTCATGTCATCGTATGGTGCGAAGTTCGTACTAACACCGCGCGAGCAGGGAACTTCCGGCGCTGTAAAGAAGGCTGCGGAAATGGCTGTAGAACTTGATAATGTCTGGATACCGCAACAGTTTGAAAATGATGCCAATCCGGAAATTCATGCAGCAACTACCGCCAGGGAAATCCTGGAAGATTTCCCGGAAGGATTCGACTACTTAATTACGGGAGTAGGCACTGGCGGTCATATTTCAGGTGTTAGTGCTGTTTTAAAGAAAAAGTTCCCCAACCTGAAAAGTTTTGCGGTGGAACCTATGGACTCGGCTGTGATATCAGGCGGGAAACCCGGTCCCCATCCGCTTCAGGGAATTGGAGCCGGTTTTGTACCGGCGGTGCTGAATACAGACATCCTGGACGGAACAATTTCTGTTGAAAAGGAGGAAGCTTTTGAATTTACAAAACGGCTGGCCCGCGAAGAAGGTATACTGGCTGGGATTTCAACTGGGTCATCGCTGGCGGCAATAAGTAAGCAACTCAGCGAAATTCCGGAGGGTTCCAGAATTCTGACCTTCAACTATGATACCGGCGAAAGATATTGGTCCGTAGAAGGACTTTTTGAAGAGTCTGTATTCCAATATTAAAGGATATTTAAAAATATTTTACAGCAAATCCTGCCGGTCGGCAGGATTTTTTATGAATACATTTTCTGGCATTTAGGACAAACATAGGTTTTTCGCTTTACCTTCCCCATTTCCTCTATAATAAGTTCACGCTTGTCTTTGGGGCAAATTTTGCGTCCGTATATGAGGGTTTTCTCCTTCACGGTATCGGTTTTGGACTGTTCCAAAAACTCATATGCGTAGTTGACCACCGTCTCAATAAGGAAAACCAGTTTTTTCTCCGGGATATCTTTCACCAGGCTTGCAGGATGAATCTTGGCTCTGTACAAAGATTCAATCCGGATAATATTGCCCACACCGGCAAATATTTCCTGTTCCATGAGCACATCTCCGATCATTCTCTCTTTATATTTATCCTGAACCGTGCTCAGCACCAATTCGCCGTCATAAATATCCTTAAGGATATCTGTCCGGTAATTAAAGTGATCCTGCGGTTTTCCTTCTATTCTTTTAGTATTCGCTATGTAAAAATTAATCTGCGCATCATCAAAATGAAGGTAAAAACTTGCATTGGACTTCTTGCGCTTGTTAATGAGCATGCTTCCAAACAGACCCAGATGTACGGTTACAAAGAAATCCCTGAAAACAAAAATAAAGTTCTTTCCGTAGGAATCAATGTCAAGTAACTGCTGACCTTCAATGCCGGTTTTATCCATATCGCCGTAACCGCCTGCTTCGGTAACAGTTTTTTTGCGGAAACGGTTCAGTTTATTCCTCAGGTTTAAAATGGTAGGTCCTTCAGGCATTATTTTTTATTTTTGACATTGGCAGTTTGGTTATAATGCTGGCGCGCAGCAATGCTTGCATTATAAATCTTCTGACGGACTTTCTGCATCCTGCCTACGGGTTTCAGCTCATCTGCATTTTCAAAAGGGTTAAATGACAGGTTTTCGTAGGCCATTCTCCTGTACTCACTTATATCCTGTTTAGGAAGAACAATTCGTCCAACTGTGACAAATTTAGCGGATCTTTCGGACCAAATCTTCAATAAATTGTTAACGGGGGTTTTCCTTTCAGTGGTACCAACCTGCACCTGAAAATCGAGGCCAAGCTCTTCCGCAGAAAAATATTCAAACAGTTTTTGGGTTTGGTCCATCAATGGTTCTTCAGGTGTATTTTTATGTTTTGTGGGTTTCAGCCTTATTTTCACCACCTTATCCCCCAGCCTGTAGCAGCCCACCGAGTGGTAGGCATAAGTAGCGATAAATATTTTCTCAATATCCAGTACCCGCAGTGTATTTCTCAGAATCGACAGTATTTGCCTGTCCCAAAACAGAGACAATCCTGCCAGGACAAGTCCGGGAATCTTTAAAAAGGAAAGCCCATATATCTTACCGCGCGATATAAAGAACCTGTTGGCGTTAATATGGATATTAAGGAATTTAGAAACCGAATTCGTGATAAATACAGGAAGGTTTACAAGAGGAAACCTGGCACTGACAGGTAAATTTTTATTGTATATTTTCACCGAACAGCCATATAAAGGATATTCGGGGCCATTTTTGAGAGTAAAGAAATTAGGATGTGAGTAGCGGATAATCACTCCCAGATTATTTCCCTGCAGCAGCTCGGAAATGTCGCCCGCATTATTCTTTACGGGAATAAATTTGCCGCGTACGTAACCGAAAGCCTTGGCATGCGCATTACGTGTAGCATATCTTTTGCCGTTCACTTTTGCTGACAGAAGGACTGCTCTTTTAGTGAGCTTGACATCCTTATCCAGTAATTCCTGCTCCTTAGGTGTGAGCCGGTCCATTTCCGGCGAATAGTAAAGTTCCTTTGCCATAGTTTTTTCAGATGATTTCAGCAAAAATGAAACCATCCGGAATTAATCCGGCAGTCCAAGTAGGAAATGGTATGCTTTCTCTGCACCTATCAGAACCTGGTCATGTTCCTCTTCGCGAACAACATCATTTAAAACAAATCTAAAGTTTTTCCACATAGAGCCTGTACGTTCGCCGTAGCAGCGAAAGTACGGGAACGTTTTGTCTGTAAAAAGCGGATTCCCTTCCAGTTTCTTAGCGATCATCGTACCACCGAGCGTGGAACCTTCCATCACGTAAAGAATTCCCAATGCTTCCGCTTCACAATTGACCGCAATTTCATGGATGTCGTCGCCTGAAGAAATCACGTCTTCCCTTTCCAGATCAAAAAGGTGCAGTTTTCGCCGGTGCCGGAGCATCAGCATGTCGCCATATTTCTCAGAAAGTAAGCGGAAAACTGGTTGCTCAAAAGTTTTTAGAAAAATATAATTGAAAGTAAGCAGCTTCCTGTAATCGTCCGATGTGTAATCATCCTGAAAGATTTTAGAGGAGTTGAATTTCAGCTCCACCCTGTCATGAAGTTCCTTGGTTTGATGCTTTAAGATATCTGCTATCATGCTTTTCCCGGTGGTTTTAAAAAGGTAAGGTGGAAAGAGGTTCCCTCATTTTCCACACTGTCGAAAGTGATGAAGCCTCCTAATCTGCTCATAATACGGTAAACGATGGAGAGTCCTACTCCATTACCGTGAAATCCTTTGGAATTACTCATACGGTGAAAAATTCTGAACATATGCTCTTGATCCTCTTCGGCGATTCCGATGCCATTATCCTGCACCGTATACACTACCGTGTCGTCCACCACCTTGCCATTAATCAGGACCCGGGGCTTATCTGTTTTACTGGAATATTTCACTGCATTTCCTATGATATTCAGAAATACCTGGATCAGCATAATCTTATCAGCCATAACAGTTGGACATTCATGGACTGTAATCTCAGTTTCAGGGCAATTCAGCGTAAGCTTCACGTCATAACATATCTTTTCTATCAGTGAGCGAGTTTCCACTTCCTCAACGGCTATCTGTGCAGACTTGGCACGGCTCAAGTCCAGAACTCCCCTCATCATCAGTTCCATACCCATAATTTCATCCAGTATACTGGTGACACGTTTCTTCACATCGGGGTTCGTACCATGCGACTTTTCCAGAAGCTGTGCATTCAGCTTCATAACAGTAAGCGGGGTGCCCAGGTCGTGAGAGATCGTGTATGAAAAACTATCCAGTTCTTCATTCAGATTCTTCAGTTCGCGGTTAAGTTCCTGTACACGTCTGAATTGCGAATAAGTTGTTTCCAGGATGGTGGCAACCACTTTTTTGGCCGCAAACACATCTTTGTTCTTCCAGGGGCGGGATTTACCTTTTATATCCTGAATATAAGTGGCGAATGACTTTCGTGGCGATATAACCATTTGCTCTATGCCGTCTTTCACTACCGTTTCCATCTGTTTGGACGGATTACCTGCCCAAAGGATTTGGGTATCGATTTCTTTGCGGAACCAGATAAGAAGCTCATTACGCTTGTCATCCGTAAACCCGAACATCACACCGGCCGCATTCTCCAGATTACCGAGATTTCCCTGTTCCGAATCGGAAAAATCGTTGGTGGAATAAAAGTTTTTCAATGGATTTTCGCGCGCATATTTTACGATCTGCAAAATATCCCTGTCTGACGGGACTTCACCGGAAGTTCGGATATGGTCGTGTACAATAACTGCCAGACCATCCGCATCGGGATACCTCCGCATTTCATCTATATTGCTGAAGAGCGAATCCTCCAGACTGTCACCAGCCATCAGCCTGCTTTTAAGGCTGCCGATCTTGTTTTCCAGCTCAATGCTGTCCGACAGCATCTGCGCAGATTTATAAGAAGTATAGGCATTTGCTGCGATCACGGTGAAAACTTCTGCACGTATCCTGTTTACCAGATCTATATGCTTGGGCTCCAAATTCTGGCAGGTAACCATGCCCCATAACTTGTTATTGATAATGATTGAAGTGCTGAAGCTGGAAGCCACACCTGTATTTTTCAGGTATTGCCCATGTACAGGCGACATGGCGCGCACTGAAGAATAGGTAAGATCTATCGGTTCCGGATCCTTACTGATGATGGGCACCGGCTCCGAATAGACATCACTGAAAATACGCTTTCTTTTCTTCAGATAAAGTTCCCTTGCCTGGCGTGGAATGTCTGATTCCGGATAATGCAGGTGCATGAAACTCTCAACACCTTCCTTTATTTTCTCGGCAATAACTTTCCCGCTGCCGTCTTCCAGGAAGCGGTAAATCATCACACGGTCGTAATCTATGGCTTCTGACACAGATGACAGCAATTCGCGCCAAATTCCGGCGGAATCAACGGCATTATGAATGCGTTCGTATTTTTTGGAAACAAAACTCCTCTGTTTAAAAAACTCGATTATGGGCTCCATCTCCAGATATACCACGCCATTGTAGCGGTAAATGGTAAGATGATAATGAGCACCCGCAACCTCAAATTTATCCAAAAGGACATCTGTATCAGTCATTCCAGCGATGTCCAGCGATGAAAGCACAGGTGAAGAAAGCAATGGTTCAAAAACTTCCTGTTTCTGCTCAAGTGTTTTACCAAACACAGCCTCATCTATAGGAAAGAGCTGAGTTAAATTCTGACTGTAAAATTTGATTCCTTTGGTATCTGCTTCCAGACCCAGCAGGTAACCGAAATCCTGTACATGGCCTGATATGTGGATCATTTCTTGGTGGCAGTCAATAAAATTCATAGATTATTAATGATAGGTATATGAACAAAGATAATCATTTAATTTAACATAATATATTATTGCTCTTCTTCAAAATAGAGTCTGTAATACTTTCCCTTCTCATCCTGACCGGTTTCAATAAGCTTACGGTCGCCATGAACATAAATATGAAAGTTCTTGTCCAGTTTGATCACACTTTTATAACTGCGGCTTTGCTTCTTAACAGCCGCTTCATTAATGGCAAAATCTTCAGCAATGGACACCTGCATATCCTGTTCGTATTCCGATTTAAAATTACCAAAACTTTCAATAACATTGTCATCTTCCAGCACCTCTTTTGTAAACTGGTCATAATCAAACACTTCCCTCTCCTTAAAAAAGTTAATTGATTTGTTAAGGAAATCCGCCTGATCGGCTTTGGTAGTTTCAAACTCCTGCGGCAGCTGTTTCGTGATATATTCTTTGTAAACGGCAAGTGTTTCCTGGGTATGAAAGTATTCATCATCGCGCTGTCTGACCTTCAAAAAGTCCTCAAACCAGTAATACATATCGCCGTTTTTGTTATTATCCACGACCTTCACGGCAAACCCGGTGTCTTTTCCGGAATTATAGATCAGCGCGCCCTTATCAAGTTTGGACAGCCCAATACCGTAATCTTTCTCAACGTCGAATGCATCACCGTTCGGGAAGATTTTCAGGAAAGGACTTTTGTTTTCGGTCTTAAATATTCCGATCGAATCTATTTTATTACCATCTGCATTTTCCTCACCTTCAAAATAGACAATAAAAAGTTCGCCCGTCTGTACCCTGGGATTTTCTGTGATGTCATACAGATGCTGGGCGATATTCTCGGATTCGTAAACGAATTTCGCAGGGTCTTCAAAAATTTCAGAAACTGAGCTGTAAACCGGATTATTTACCAGATAAGTATCACTGTAAAAGCGGAAATGCTCTTCAGATTTAAAGGATTTCAGGAAATAATCTTCCAGGATTTCCTTCATTTCCTCTTCCGGCCGATAATCTTCCTGCGAAAGCACAAGGGCTTCCTGATTGATTTTGTTTCCTACCTTATGTATAATTATCCTGGATATCATTATTATTCAAATTTTAGAGGGCAAAGATATCGCTATTGCCCGAGCCATGGAATTATTTTAGGTCAAAAACCGGGGTATTACGCACCGGGAAAGTTAAACCAAAATCCCACTGCAGTGGTCACTGTCGCTGCCGGTAGCCGAAGACAGTACATTATTTTCCTGCCGCAGCCGCAAAACGGCCATAAAAGCGAAAATCAGCGCCTCTTTAAATTCCACTACTTCGCTTTCCGGTACTGTTAATTTACAGCCGCTCCTGGCAGCTATTCTTTCCAGAAGATAAGCATTGTAAGCACCACCTCCTGTTATCAGCAAATTATTCACTTTATAGTTTTCCAGCGCAAATGAAATCTGGATGGCCGCATGCTCCGTAAAAGTGGCCAGGGCATCGCGGGCAGAAAGTGGTTCAAGCAGCGGCAAAACCTGCCGCTCCACCCATTCGGCACCCAATGACTTGGGGGGAGACTGCAAGTAAAAACCGAGTTCGTTCAACTTTTGCACAACCTTGAGGTCTGCCGTTCCGGTGGCGGCCAGTTGGCCACCGAGGTCAAAAGGCTTACTCAGCAATTGGGCAAAACGGTTAAGTACAGTATTCACCGGACAGATATCAAAGGCAATGCGCTGACCTGCGTACTCCAGTGAAATATTGGAAAAACCGCCCAGATTGAGACAGGCTCCATATTCAGCAAAAAGTAGGCGGTCTCCAATCGGAACCAGCGGTGCACCGTTTCCGCCACGCAAAACATCGGCACTGCGGAAATCATAGACCACGGGAACATCATTCAACATTTTTATGGCCCGCCCGTCACCAATCTGCACGGTGAATCCGCGCTCTGGCTGATGAAAGACCGTATGTCCATGAGAACCGATGACATCCGGCGGCGTTAAACCATTTTTTTTAAGAAAGAGGTTCACCTGTTCTCCCAAATATTTGCCATAAGCTGTATTCAGCGCAAAGAGGTCCTCTGCTGAAATCATCCGCGCGCCGCCTAAAGCCTGTTCCCAGGCAGCGGGATATTTAACGGTTTCACAGTTCAGGATACGGTATTTCCAGCCGTCAGCGTGCTCATAACTGAATGACGCGTGACAGATATCCAGACCATCCAGGCTGGTACCGGACATGAGTCCAAGTGCATGGTAAAGCATACTAAATTTTATTTAAGGAACTTCTTTGGTCCACCCTGGCAGACGGGCCTGCTATTTTTTCTGCTCGGGAATCTTCTTGGCGTTGATGTCTCCTGCATTGTTGAGGAAGGTATACTCCGAAAAATCGTCCTTAGCCCTCATTCCGTTGGCTGCCACGAGAGTGGAGCCATCTTTGTCTGTTACATACACCGTGTCGGAGGTGTAAATTTCCTTTTTTGCCTGATCCCAAAACACAGTCTGCATGGCAAACATCTGTCCTTCACTCGTGACCACCTTCACATTACCGCGCGCTTCATAAAAACGCTTCAGTTCGGTCATCTTCGCAAATTTTGCAGTGATCCTCCCGGGTTTGGCCGGGTTCTTACGGTCGAAATACTCAATATCAATACCCTTCCTTGCCACCACGTAGGGTGTGTCGATAAGTTCAAATTTTTCAATAAGCGGTGCAGTTGCCCGCATCTTAACCCTTCCGGAATCACGCTGCACAATTTTAGCGTCGTAAATCACCTGCGAAGGAAAGTTTACCTTCTTTGTCTTCGAATTTACGGTGGTAAGATCTTCCTCGCAGGATATAAAAAATATAGCCAGACCCAAAAGGCAGGCTATACTTTTAAATTTCTGACCGCAAAGAAACGCTTTCATTTAGTTATAAAGCCTTTTTTGGAACCAACGGTCTGCAAAGTTGAATCCTACTTTCAGGTTAATATAATTCTGGTTCACCAGGTTATTGTTCAAAGTTCCTCTCTTGCCCAGTTCCACCGCGACATCAAGACCACTCATACGGTTTATTGAGGTGTTTTTGAATGGTAACGTTGCACCGAAGGTCACACCAAATCTGTTAATATCCGTATCGTTAATATGGAGATTACCTTTCTCATAAAACGCACCGTAACGGTAAATTATCCTTTCAAAATAATTCCGGAAGTTGTTAACGTTGGGCAGAATCCAACCACCGGCTGCAACCCTGTATGAATCTTTATTCAGGAAATCCTGGCCCACGAACTGAATGGTCTCACCTCTCCTGTAGTTAACCTGAGAACCTATAAACCAGCGCTGATTATGTCCGAAACCAAGACCCAGTGAGGCTTCCAAAGGCAGCAGGTTATTGGCCGTAGTGTTTGTTTGTTCTATAATGCTTACGTAATTCTTAACTTCGTTGCTGTTATAGAAATAGGTACTGTTTATGTAGGTAGATTCCATCTTACTGCTGTTGCCGAAAGTGGTTGTGGCGCCCAGCGTAAGTTTTCTGTCATTTTCAAATTTTTTCTGATAGGTTGCGCCGGCAGTAAAGTTAAAATTGTTTACACGGTTCCTGGTTTCGTAACCATTGATCAGTTCGGCATTGGAAGAAACCAATTCGTCAATATCATACAGATTTCCAAAATAGAAATTGGTCCTTAAGCCTAATGCAAAAGCAGGCGATATTTGGTAGGATAACGCAGCCTGAACCGTATTAAGCGATCCCTCTCCATGGTAGGCATTGAGTTTTACCGATCCGTCTGCTTCGGTCTGGGAAACCACCACATCATAACTTTTGGAACTGTAAGGCTGGTAGCCCAGTCCAAACTTCACTTTCTGTGACAGCGGAAAAGCGATAGAAATATTGGAAAGGTAAGTAGAATGCTTGGTTACCTTGTAATCATTATAATCTGAGCGGAAGAAATTATTCTCGTTGGTTGCCTCTACCTTGATTGCAGTAAGCTGCAGGTTTTCGTTGGCAGCCGGATTCATAAAGTTGAAACTGCTGTTGAAATCTGTGATATAGGCAGTGGTGAGTCCGGCCATCCCAGTATTTTCTACCGTGTTGTCATATTTTACATCTCCAATACCGTAAGCGGCGTAGGGAGAATTTCCAATATTCTGAGCGTTTAGGAAAAATCCCGCGGTAATGAAGGACAGGGCGAAAATATGTTTCATTCTTAATTTTTAAAATAATGCGCAAATATCCTAATTATAACTGAAACCAGGAAATTTCCTTTGGTTAAAGTTTGTTAAGTGATTATCAGCGTAAAACCTGGTGCAGACCCTTCCAACTGCGTTACGGGAACTCCCGGATTACAGCAAAAAGCCTATCTTTGAAACATGGATTGGGACCTTATTGCCGGACAGCAATTGCTGAAGGATCAGCTCAGAAAAAGTATACAGAATCAACGCATCAGCCATGCCCAATTGTTTTTGGGCAAAGAAGGATACGGCACACTGCCGCTGGCTCTGGCGTATGCCGGAGAAATCCTGGAGCAGGAAAAGCCTGCTGCAGCACAGCGTGTATCGCATCTTAACCATGTGGACCTCCACTTCAGCTTTCCCGTTTTTACAGCGAACAGGTCATCACTGTCCCAACAGTTCTTTTATCAGTTCAGGGAAATGATACTCGCCAATCCATACTCCAGTTTTGATGACTGGAGCAGTTTTTTGGAGTCCGAGAACAAACAGCTTTTTATCTCGGCCGATGAAGTTGAGGAGCAGAATAAAAAATTTGCCCTAAAAAGTTTTGAAGGCGGCAGTAAGATACTTATTATCTGGCGCGCCGATAAACTGAACGTTCCTGCCTCGAACAAGCTGCTCAAGTTTTTGGAAGAACCGCCGGAAAAGACAGTAATCCTTCTCACAGCCGAAAATGCTGATGATTTACTGCCTACTATCCTGTCGCGTACACAGTTGGTTCAGGTTCCCCGCCTGTCGGACACCGAGTTGGGTGATTATCTGTCAAAGAACTTCAAAATGACAGAAGACCGGCAGAAATCAGTCATTCACAAGTCGCAGGGCAACCTTAACACCGCCTTGAAACTGATGCAGCAGGAAGGCAGCACCGAATTTGAGGAACTCTTCGTGCAGTGGGTACGCGATGCTTTTCAGGTAAAGAAAAGACCGGAATTCCTGAAGAACATCATACTTTGGGCACGTTCCATTGCCGGCTGGAACCGGGAAAAGCAAAAAAATTTCCTGGAGTACTGCGCTGAGATGTTCCGCATGGCCATGATACAAAACTACGGGGCACAGGAACTTGTACACAAAAAAATTGAGTCCGGTAGTTTTAACTGGGACAGCTTCAGCAAATTCATTCACGGCGCAAATATCGAAAGCATCATCACTGAAATCAATGAAGCCGACTATCACCTTCAGCGCAATGCCAATCCACGGATTGTGTGGACGGACCTGGGGATCAAACTATCACGCTACATCCATAAAACTGCGTAAACAGGAAAGCATCAGCTCTTATAAACATCATTCCAAAGCTCACGGTATTTCTGCTTGAATTTCTCTTCAGCGGCACGCGGGAAAGGGAATCCCAGGTCCTGCACAAATACGAATGTAGCTGCCACCTCGGCAGCATCCGGATTCACCCGCAGTTTATGATACTGTTCCAGCCAGACATCGTAATGTGTAATCAGTTCCTCGGCATCACCGGTCAGTTCCGGATAGATCAGGTAGGATTTTTCCAGCAATAGGTCCCTTATCTTTTGGTTGGAATCCTTAAATACATTTACCTCAAGATACAGGTTTTTGTCTGTATAGCGGCTCAGCGCTTTTTTTGTTCTTGTGAAATGGTAGTTTAACGGACCATACAGCTCAATCAGTGCTTTCTCTTTCCACTGCTGGCCTGTTTTCCTGCGAAGCAAATTCATTTCAAACTGGTTTTTTATTTCAGCCGTAATCGTCTCCGTCCTGCGTTTGAAGACAAGACCCAGAACGGCAGAGATAACAGCACCGCTAAGCAAAGCTGTAAGAATGGTTTTAAGTAATTCGTCCATGCCGCAGTTACTAAATTTAAATTGAAGGAACTAAACACCGCCTGTATAATCATTCTATTTTTATTCTACCCTATCCTACTGTGGGTTCATTTTCATCTTTAAGGATTTTTCTTTCCTTAAGTGCGACCAGCATTCTTTCGGTTTTATATTTCTCCCAGTCGAAACGGTCCAGAAATTCGAGGCCGGCCCGAAAACCTTTATTAAAGAGTTCAGTCTTTTCCGCATCCTTCATAAAGAAGTTAAGCCAGCTGCTTGGACTGCAGTCTACCGTCTGGATGCTGTGTTTGCTGTAGAAGGTGTATTTATTAAGGAAAGTTTTGTCATTATAACCGCGCAGCGTATCAAAAATATTCATCAGGTAACTTCCCGGACCTTTAAGTATTTTTTTGCTGCCCAGACCATTTTCGGCACCTGCCTCACTGCTGTCCGTCAGCCGCACGCCGAATACAGGAATCCTGGGATAAAAAATATCACTTTCGTGAAAAATATCAATAGGAAAATTGGAAATGCTGCCGCCATCAATGAACACGGCTTCATCAAAAACTCCTTTAGGATCGGCGTTCAGCCTGAATTTCCAGGCGCTGATAATTTCCGGCTCGCTGCGGTTAATCCTATGCACCATGGGCTCAAAAAAATAGGGAACAGCCATCGAGGCCCTTACGAATTTTGCGGGGCTTATATCGCAGATGTCTTTGTGTGTCCAGTAAAGATCAGCCATCTTCGGAAATTCTACCTTAATCCGGGAATTGATGTCAGTGGTTATGACAGTATAGTCGGACCGAAGCAGCATAAACGGATTGTTTTTATACAGCTCGGTATTCTTCATAGTTTCAAGAAAGGTCCGGTACCGGTTTTCGTCGATGGAAGCGGCTTTTTCAGCATGGATTTCTTCCACATGATTCAGGGCGTTAAAATAATATTCTGAAGTATTGCCAAAACGGTAATTAAGATTAAGTTCCGCGCCTTTTTTATTATATACCGCATTAAGTTCTTCCACGGTCTTTATACCGAAATGATCCAGTGTCTGTTTCAGCTTGCGCTCAAAAGCATGACCTGGATTAAGACCGACACGGTTTTTGCGGAAGAGGTCATAGTAATAGCGCACCCCGAGAGCGACAATGACGAGTATGGTAAGCGGTACAAGATAAAACCAAATGGAGAATGGACGACACAGTGTGATGACAGGGAATAAAATGATAATTGCCAGAAGGACGAGCAATAAAAGTCCACTGCGCTTCAGCAGTTTTGGATTTTTAAGCAGAACACCGGCCATCGTGCGGACGATGGATTTACCGTCCATAAAATCAACAAAATTCCAGTTAAAAAGAACATCCTTTATCGCAGAGCTTTTGTTTCGGGAGCGGTCACCCAGTGCGGCTATAAGAATGGTGTTAATGGCACCCGCACTCGTTCCGGCAATCCTCAGGAAGCGTATACCGAAAGTCTCGAGGGCATAAAGATAGCCCACCAGAGCGGTACCCCACACACCGCCGCCCTCCTGAACAAAATTGATGTACTGGTTACCCTGAGTATCCAGTATATCCGAATATTCCTTTGCCGACAAACGTTCATGCATCGCGGTAAGCATAGCCCTCGATTCCCGGTTGAGCGTATTGTCCTGCAGCAGCTGGTTCAGCTGGTCAGTTTTCATGGTTATCGTTTTTATCCAATGCGGGTAAGGCATTGGGCGTCATTACATAACCAAAATTAGGAATAAAAGAAACGCCCGCATCCGGACGCTCAAAAAAAGGGTGTTTTTCCTGTTACCAGCGTTTCCTGCGCATATACATATAGATGATCAGAACCACCAGACACATGCCTGCAAGTGTAAGGACATAACCATACGGACTCTGCAGTTCAGGCATATACCGGAAATTCATACCGTAAACACCCGCGATAAAAGTGATGGGAAGAAAGTAGACGGAAAACTGGGTCAGCAGTTTCATCACACGGTTGGCTCTCTGGTCACTGAGTGCCAAAAACATGGAGATCAGGCTGTTTACTTCTGCACTCAGATGATCAAAGTCTGAGTTTACATCGGTGTATTTATCATTCAAATCGGCTATCTGTACAGGTTTAAGCTTCAGCCCGCGGAATCTGTGTATCCATTCAGCCGACATACTGAGCAGGCGTGCGTTCAGGCTGGATTTCCGTTTCAATAGGTAGAGTTCGCGAAGCAACTCATTATTTACGGTGCGCTTAAGAAAGACCTCCCGCTCCAGTCCGTCCAGGATCTGCATCAGCGCACTGTATTCGTCATTGTAGCTTTTCATCACCTTCAGGGCCAATAACAGCACAATATTTTCTGCGGTCACTATCTCTGCACTGTCTTTGGCAGAAATTTCCTCAAGAGTATCAGTTACAGTAGCTGTCTTTAAACGGTGAACAGTGATAATTTTGCCCGGCAGCAGGAAAACACTAAGTTTTGTGGAAACATCACTGATGCCGCCCAGGTTTTGTCTTTCGGCATCAGTATTCTCCCGCATGAGAATAAATCTGATATCACCGCTCTCCTCATATTTAGGAAGGTGGTCCGGATCCACCGTATCTTCCAGCAGCATCATGTCTATGCCAAACTTTGAATGCAGAAAATCAAGGTCGCTCAAATCAGGCGCTTCTACATCGATCCATTCGCATTGGCTGTTTCTGAAAACGGAATTAAAGGGCATAGGCTGAATATTAAGATGAGAGGGTCAGGAATAAATTGATAAATTTGTCAAAAATAACGAAACTAATGATCAAAAGTATCATAAAGGGCGCAGGTCATTATGTCCCCGAAAATATAGTCACCAATGACGACCTCTCCAAACTGATGACCACCAGTGATGAGTGGATTACCGAAAGAACCGGAATCAAGCAGCGCCACCACAGGGAAGAACGCAATGATCCTGAGGAAACTACGGCGTACCTGGGTTTCAAGGCATCACAAAAAGCCCTTGAAAATGCAGGAATGACTGCCCAGGATATTGATTATATTATATTTGCTACCCTCTCTCCTGATTACTATTTCCCGGGCAGCGGTGTGGTATTGCAGGACCTTCTGGGCTGCGGAACCATCGGCGCGCTGGATGTGCGCAACCAGTGTTCTGGCTTCGTTTATGCCATGAGTGTGGCTCATGCTTTCCTGAAGTCCGGTATCTACAAAAATATCCTGGTCGTAGGCGCGGAAATCCATTCCTTCGGACTTGATTTTTCCAATGAAGGCCGTGGCGTTTCTGTGATTTTTGGCGACGGTGCCGGTGCCGTAATCCTTTCCGCTTCCGAGGATGAGAACGCCGGTGATATCCTTTCTGTAAACATGCATTCTGAAGGAAAATATGCCGAGGAACTTTGCACGCTGTTCCCCGGCACCAAGTATGGCTGGAGCGACCGCATGCGTCTGGAGCCGGAAAGCATCACGAGCCGTGAAATCTACCCTATTATGAACGGTAATTTTGTTTTTAAACACGCGGTTACCCGTTTCCCGGAAACCATTACTGAAGCATTGGAAAAAGCCGGCAAAACCATTGACGACCTGGATATTTTCATCCCGCACCAGGCCAACCTGAGGATTGCGCAGTTCGTGCAGCAAAAGATGGGTCTGCCGGACCATAAGATCTTCAACAATATTCAGAAGTACGGTAATACGACCGCCGCTTCTATCCCTATCGCGCTTAGCGAAGCCATCGAGCAGAACAGGATAAAGCGCGGCGACCTGGTTTGCCTGTCCGCCTTCGGCAGCGGATTTACCTGGGGAAGCGTGCTCTTTCAGTACTAAAAAGGAAAAGGTATTGTCAATTAAAAAGCCGGCATTCAAACGTATGAATGCCGGCTTTTCATCTTTAATAATGGAATCTATCTCACCAGTGTAGAATCGGTGCGCACCTCCGTACTGTCGCCCGCAGCCACTGCCGAATCACCAAGGTCATTCACCATTTCATTTTTATAATGATTCTCCTTAAATTCTTCTCTTTTTTCTTTTTCCTGTGCACAACTGCCAACAACTGCAGCTACGGCTACAAGCACAGGAACGATCAGCTTTTTCATAATTTATTTATTTGTTTTGATTAGAGCAAATATACACTTTTCCAAAAAGAGGGCTAAAAAAAATCCGCAGCCTGAGCCGCGGATTAAGTATAAATTAAAAGGACTTAACCCAAATATGGATATTTGTAGTCTTTTGGAGTAACGAAAGTTTCCTTTACGGAGCGTACAGAAACCCAGCGCAAAAGGTTCATCTTGGAACCGGCTTTGTCGTTGGTTCCGGAAGCACGTGCACCACCAAACGGCTGCTGACCTACAACGGCACCGGTTGGCTTGTCGTTGATGTAGAAGTTACCGGCTGCGTTTTCCAGGGCTTTGTAAGCTTCAGCAATGGCGTAACGGTCTTTTGCAAAGATGGAGCCTGTAAGTGAATATGGTGAAGTCTCGTCAACAAGCTTCAGGGTTTCAGCCCAGTTGGCATCATCATACACATATACCGAAAGGATTGGCCCGAAGATCTCCTCACAAACGGATTCGTACTTTGGGTTTTCGGTAAGGATTACGGTAGGCTCCACAAACCAGCCTTTGGAATCGTCACATTTACCGCCGAAGATCACTTCAGCGTCTGCCGCCTGCTCTGCTCTTTCAATATAGCCTTTGCATTTCTCGAAAGAGTTTTTGTCGATCACCGCATTAACAAAATTGGAAGGATCTTCAGGAGAACCCATCTTCACTGTTTTCAGCTGAGCACCCACCACTTCCTTCACCTCATTCCAAAGGGATTTCGGAATGTAGGCACGCGAAGCTGCTGAACATTTCTGGCCCTGATATTCAAAGGCACCTCTTACCATAGCCGTAGCCACTTCCTGCACGTTTGCTGACGGGTGCACCATGATAAAGTCCTTACCACCTGTCTCGCCTACAATGCGCGGATAGGTTCTGTAGTTTTCGATATTGTTTCCGATCTGTTTCCACATGCTCTGGAAAACAGAAGTTGAGCCTGTAAAGTGCAGTCCGGCAAAATCGCGGTGCGCCAGTACTTTCTCGGCAGTCTCCTTACCCGGTGTAAAGATCATGTTGATGACACCTGCAGGAAGTCCGGCTTCGTGCAGGATATCCATTATGATTTTTGCAGAAAGTACCTGCTTGTCAGAAGGTTTCCAAACCACCACATTTCCAAGCATGGCCATACATGTAGGCAGGTTTCCGGAGATCGCGGTAAAGTTAAACGGAGTTACGGCAAAGCAGAAACCTTCCAGCGGACGGTACTCTGCCCTGTTCCAGATTCCGCTGTCGGAAACCGGCTGCTCGGCATACATTTCGGTCATAAACTCCACGTTGAAGCGCAGGAAGTCAATAAACTCACAGGCAGCATCAATCTCGGCCTGGTGTACATTCTTGGACTGGCCAATCATGGTAGCCGCGTTCAAACGGTCTCTGTAAGGTCCGGCAATAAGGTCGGCAGCCTTCAGGAAGATGGCGGCGCGCTGTTCCCAGCCCAGGTCGTTCCACTGTTGGCGTGCAGCCAGGGCACTTTTGATGGCCTGATCCACATGCTGCATTTCCCCTTTATAATAGAAGCCGAAATCATGCTTATGGTCCTGCGGCGACTGAAGTTGAACTTTGGTATCGGTTTTCACCTCTTTGCCGTCTATGATCATTGGGATTTCAAATTTCTCCTTCCACATTTCCTTGTAGGTGGCGATAAGGGATTTTACTTCCGGAGAGCCCGGTTCATAGGATCTAACGGGCTCGTTTACAGCAAACGGAACCTGCGAAATGGCTTTTGACATATTATAAATTTTATTGATTTTCTAAAGAATACAAAGTTACGAAATTTCCGCTGAGCGTAATGCTACTTAAAAGATTGAAAACACTGCTATATAATCCAGATAAGAAGTAATTGAGAAGAAGGTTTGCTCAACAATTTGGATTAAAGAAAACTATTATAACACTTAGCGATTTTTTAACTTGAAAGACTTACCGTATGTTCCGGTGACTTTATGATCGAGCCATTCGAGGGTACCTTCATGAATTGATACCATCGGTCGGATTGTTCATAAACCCTATGCGCATTTTGGATATGTTAATATTTACAAAAAAATATGGTATTCTATTTAAACAATAAAAAATACGCACTTCAAATACAAACGTAAAGTATTAATAATCTGACGGTTATTTCAGAATGGTGATCTTTTAACAAAAAACTTTACGTCATCATATAATATACATATATTTACGTGATGTGCAAAAGTTTCCGCTCCGCTCCAACTTTTGCACATCGAAGCGCGGATTACATCCGCAGCTGTGTCAAAGCGTTTTCGCTGTCGCAAAAACCTTCAACACATCTGCGGATTGGCAAAATTCCCTCAGGATAGCAAGCTTTCAGAGGAAACTTCGCCAATCCGCGCTCCGTTATCGGCAATTTCATAAAAAAACCTTCAATGAAAGAAAAAATTTCAATATTTACGTTATTTATTTTTTGTCATTTATTTTATTCTCAAAATACAATTCTTTGGAAAATCACATATCCAGAAAATGATAAAACTTCATATCTTGTTGGAACATTTCATCAATATGGTGAAAGCTTCGTGAAAAAGTATCCCAAAATTGAAGAATATCTATCTAAATCTGACGCCGCATTCTTTGAAAACTTGACTATTGATACTCTTGCAACAAATAAGATTATTAATTCTCGCAAAACTGATAATTCTATTACAAAATATTTCACTAAATCTCAAATTGAAAAACTTGAAAACTACACTAACAAAAGTGGTCTGAATTTGTATAAACTCACACCTATTGAATTGCTATTCAAATTACAGCAGAAATACACGAGGATTATTTGTACAACTGTTGAAAAGAATGAAAAAAATGGCCATTTTGATGGGTTTTTAATCAAACTTTCCGACAAACATAATGTCCGCAAAATAGGATTTGAAACATTAGAAAAACAACTTGAACTGCTTAACAAACAGTACGAATATTTCACTTGGAAAAATCAAAGGAAAAATATTTTACACTATTTCGAAAATATAAACTCTTCAAAACCCAATAAAAATGACAAAGAGAATTTATGCGGATTTGCAGAAATATATAAAAATTTTGATTTAGATTATCAATTTGACAAATCATCTACTTTGAAAATTTCAGTAACAGAAAGAAACACCAATTGGATAAACGAAGTTATACCACAACTAAAACAAAAAAATGTGTTTATTGCAGTCGGTTACATGCACCTGATGTATAAAGATGGTCTGATAAACCAATTAAGAAAAAATGGATTTATAGTTGAACCTGAAAAGATGAATTAAAGAAACTGCCGATAACATGGGTTTTGCAAGATGCGGGGTTGAAGGTGTTCTTTGAAAAATCCTACAAAATACCCGCAAAAAACTTTTCCATTTTTTAGTTTTTTCGTAATTTAAAAAAAGGAAAAAGTTTTTGCTAGCGTGCGGTTATATCTTGGAATTCCGGTTGTAGTAGCCCGCACCTCGCAAAGCCCTTTCCCGATGTGCAAAAGTTTCCGCTCCGCTCCAACTTTTGCACATCGGAGCGCGGATTACATCCGCAGCTGTGTCAAAGCGTTTTCGCTGTCGCAAAAACCTTCAACACATCTGCGGATTGGCAAAATTCCCTCAGGAAAGCAAGCTTTCAGAGGAAACTTCGCCAATCCGCGCTCCGTTGTACGTAACGCCACTGACAGTCTTGCCGCTGATAGTAAATCCCGAAAACACCCTTCTTTTCTCCCGAAACCAACCTGAAGCCGTCCACACTCATGAGCTTAAACTGAATAAGCATCCAGCGCACTTTGCGGCCGGATTCAAGATCCTGAAAAATGGCGCTACCTACAACACGGCATTTCTGTAACCGGGTTTGAGGTTTACCTCATGAAGACTTTCACCGACTGTTCTTTTTGTTATATTTACAAAAACTTACCTTAAAAGTCCAGGCTACAGAAATGCCCAAAACGTTAGCTGCCATTTCAAAAAAAATCACAATACAATTTATGAAAAATTTAATTTTAACGATCTTTACTGCTTTGATTTTAATCTCTTGTGCAACTGTACCGTCTAAAAATTTGACTTCTGAAAACTTTAGTTTAAATGAAAATGAGGGAGCAATTGCTGGTGTAATTGGAATACTTAAAAGAACTTATTCATCAGGTTCTAACATTTATTATACTAATGAAGAAATAAAGACACTAATTGAGCAAGATAAAAATAATAAACAAAAGTTTGCTTTTCAAATTGGAACAGGAGCAAAAGCACCTCAAGCTATTGCAGATTTTGAAAAAAACAAAGATGATAAATATGTTTACTTTTTTTTCGTTTTAAAAGAAAAACCTGGAAATTATAAATTCAATGAGTATACATATTTCTTCAATTCTGGATATATACAAGAATTAATTGGATATCCTATTAAAGAAAACCTTGAGTTTAGTATTGAAAGGGGGAAAATAAAATATTTCGGTACAATGTTTTTAGATTCAAAAAATCGTGAATTAATTTACACCAATGAATTCAAAAATTCAGATTTACAAAAATTCAAAGAAAAATTACCACACATTAATATTAGTGAATAAGGAAACGTCAGCTAACATTGTATTGGCAAAATGCGGGAGGAAGTGCAAAGTTGAACTACTCTACTTTTTTATTCGCCGCTGCTTTCATATTTTTTTTTCTTAAATTAGACAATCTGAAAAAGCATCGGCTTCGCTCAGTCTGAATTGAACCTTCAGTTGAATCCAGCCCGCACTTCGCCAATACTTTTTCGTTAGCGGTCAGGCTATCAAGAACCTTCCTTAATGTACAATCAGGAGAAAGTAGACGATTTTATTCAACGCTCTGAAGAAGTCATTCAAAACCATGACAAAGACGGCGCTTTCCATATAATTTCTGCCGAAATAGAGGCTTGTGAAGACAAGTATCTCAACGAGTACATAACAGCATTGAATTTTATTCGCTCTGAAAAGGTTCTTGACTGGATTGAAAAGAATACACTTCGAATAATCGATGTTGGTCTTAGCTGGGGACACTTGGCTGCCAGTTCTCAATTCAACTGGGATAGAGCGACCAAATGGCTGGAGAAAGGTCGACCTTTAAGTCTTATTGCTCTTGATGCATTGGTTTTCTGTACGACTATCGGCGAAAGGCTGAATCAATCACCATGGATGCGTCAAATTCAACCAAAGCTTATTGACAACCCAAGACCAGAGATTGTTGCTGCCAGACTTCAGCGATATTTGGGAGCAGACAGTGTGCCCAGAACAAAAGACGCTGTTCGGAAAATTATCGAGAACATTTATGATGCTCGACACTGACAAGCCCGAACCGCTAACAGGGTGTTTCTAAAACAGCGGCTTGAAAACAAATGCTCAACGGCATATCTTTAATAACCAACCGAATAAGGTTGTGGCAGAAGTAACACAGAATACCGCTGCTTCAGAAACACCTTCTCCGTTAGCGGTCAGGCTATTGAAGGCAATTAAAATAAATCTATGAAAGAGAATACAATTAATTTTAAACGAATATTTATTTTTTTAGTAATAGCTATTGCACTTTCTAATATATTTAGATTTGACATTTTTGGAACAAAAGAAATTTTGGAAATATTACCAACTTGGATTTATTTACTTTCTGTTATATTGCTTGAAGGAAGTGGGGTTTTTATAGGAGCTTTAATTGCCATTTACTTACTTCGTAAAAAACAGAAAACTGAAATTTCATTTTTTGGAACATCAAAAAGAAAAGGTCTGTTAATGTCCTTTATTCCAATAATATTATTGGCAATTATCGGAGTAAAGAATGAATACGGTATAAATGTAAATTTGTACGGCTTAATTGTTGTTTTGGGAAGTTTGATTTATTGCATTATGGAAGAGTTTGGCTGGCGTGGATATTTACAAGAAGAACTTAAAGACATTAAACCTATAAAACGATACTTGCTAATAGGCTTCATTTGGTACTTTTGGCATTTGTCTTTTCTGACAAAAGCGACTTTATCTGAAAATCTATTTTTTCTCGGTATTTTGTTATTTGGAAGTTGGGGAATTGGACAAGTTGCAGAATCGACTAAATCTATTTTGGCAAGTTCCTGTTTTCATTTAATAATCCAAATAATGATGTTTAATTCATTAATCAAAGATGGACTAGATGGAACACAAAAACTAATTATTTTAGGCATTTCAATTTTTATATGGATAATTATTCTCGGAAGATGGAAAAAAGAAAATGAGTTGAAATTACTAAACGAAAAGCAAAGCCCGAACCGCTAACAAGCGTTTGGCAAAAGTGGCGGTTTCGTACTTCGTATGAAACTTTTTCGTAAGTTTGAATTTCGTGCTTCGCTTGAAGTTTAGCGATAAAAGTCGCCACCTTCGCCAAGCGCCGCTCCGATGTGTAAAATTCCCTCAGGAAAGCAAGCTTTCAGAGGAAACTTCGCCAATCCGCGCTTCGTTAGCTGCAATATTTGACAAACAGAACATTATGAAAGAAATATTTTCAATTCTTACTCTTTGTTTTTTATCATTAAATATATTCGGACAAGATTTAGAATATTCTGATCAAGAAATTCAAATAAAATTAGACTCAATAAAAAAAGAAGGAAATCTACTCTATTCACTCGAAAATGCTTCTTGGAATTCTACAGATTATGCAAGAGATAATAAAAAACTTAAAAAAGATTTTGGAGGATATTTAACATATCAATCAAATGATTCTATTAAAACGGTAATTATTAATAAAAACCAAAACGAAATAATTGCAGAATATATCTATTTAAACGATAATAAAAAACCAATCAAAGAAAAAATTGCAACACGAACTTTGAATGATTCTGAATCAAAGCTTTTGAGTGTTAGACAAAATTTATTTTCGCAGTTATCAGATGCTAAATATGAAGTTGGTGTCCCTGAAAATTTCAGCTTAAATCTAATCATAATTCCTTTTGAAAATAGTTTCAAAAATTATCTGATAACCGGAAGTCATGAATCTGAAGTCATTCCTTTTGGAAATGATTTTTTGTTCATAACAGATAACGAAGGTAAAATTACAGATTGGAAGAAATTTCATTCAAGATTAATTCCTCAATATACTTCGGACGGAAACGGAAATTACATGACAATGTCAACTCATAGTCATTTGAGAACAAGTCCTTTCATTTCAGCAACGGACATTTGCACTTTTAAACTTTATGCACCGTTTACAAAACTTGATAAATTTTCCGTTTATTCTCCTGCTTTGAAGACTTATTTCACTTACGATTACAAAAAGAATACTCTACAAAAAACTGATAAACCTTAAAAAATACTGCAGCTAACATAGTATTTGCAAAAGGCGGGGTTGAATATATAATAGAAAAACGCGATGCATTTAGTCGCAAGTTGCTTTTCATTTTGTATTTTTTTGCAATTTAACAATCTGAAAAAGCAATTTGCTTCGTTCGGTCGAAATTGAACTTGCAGTTAAATTTAGCCCGCCCTTCGCAAATACTTTTTCCGTTGTACGTAACGCCACTGACAGTCTTGCCGCTGATAGTAAATCCCGAAAACACCCTTCTTTTCTCCCGAAACCAACCTGAAGCCGTCCACACTCATGAGCTTAAACTGAATAAGCATCCAGCGCACTTTGCGGCCGGATTCAAGATCCTGAAAAATGGCGCTACCTACAACACGGCATTTCTGTAACCGGGTTTGAGGTTTACCTCATGAAGACTTTCACCGACTGTTCTTTTTGTTATATTTACAAAAACTTACCTTAAAAGTCCAGGCTACAGAAATGCCCAAAACGTTAGCCGTAATTTTACAAATAACATATTAAATGAAAAATATTCTATTCCTTTTTTTAATTATTTTCTTGATTGTTTCTTGCAGAAATGATGAAATAGGTTCCGAAAAATCAAAATTTGAAATAACTGTAAGCAATGTAACAAATAGTAGTGTTTCAATTAATTATAAAATTCAAAATGTTAATACTGAAAAGTATTTAATATGTAGTTCATCTGAAAATTTTGATATTCAAAATTATGAAGTAAAAGTTCCAATACAAAATAATGAAGGAACCTTGACAATTGATAATCTGTCTGCTAACAAGAAATATTACATAAAAGGATGGTATAATTCTGGTTACAGCAATACAATCTCTGCAACTACCAAAGAGATCATTTTTTCAACAGTTATTGATAAAAACCTTGGGCTTAATCCTGAGAATGGAAATTTTTTATATTTGAGTGCAAGTGAAATAGATCCAACAAAAAACTCTGTATATTTATTAACTAGGCAAATTCAACAATATCCAACTGAAGGGAAAAAAATTGAATTACATAAGATGGATGTAAACGGAACTAAAATCTGGAGCAAATTGATTCAAGATTCTAATTCACCTTGGACTTATAAATTACAAATTCTATCAGACAATAATATAGCTGTCATAACAGGAAAATCGACCCAAAAGGCCACCATAATTACAAAAATAAATACTTTAACGGGCAACTTTATTTGGCAAAAAGAATATCCTTCTATTGATTTAAATGGATTACAAGGTGATCATATTCATGGTTTTTCTTATCAGAATAATATTATGAAAATCATTAATGGAAGCGGAAATATTTATGATGCTGAAGAATTATTTGTAGACAATGATGGCAATATTTTATCACACAAAACTATAGAAACTAATGGAACTCCGTATTGGATAATAAATGCAAAATATCTTGATAATGGAGATATTATTAATGTAGGTAAAGGTGATAAAATACCAAATGATATATTGGTAACTTATGAAGGAATGATTAATAGAATGAGTTTCAATAATGGATTTTCAAGCAATATATGGACTAAATATTATGGCGATTATGGTGGAGATGATAGTTTTGATAATTTCTTAATTAAAGATAACAATATTTTTATTGATGGCTTTTATGGTGGAAATAATGGTTACGCCAATAATCAACATTGGCTTCTCAAAACAGACTTAACTGGAAACATTATCTGGGAGAATAAATTACCAGTGAAACAATATTTCATTTACAATGGTTTAGATTTTTTCAGTGATAATCAAAATAATTTTTACTCATTAATGAATGAAATGTATGCACCTACATTTCCCCAATATAACATAATTACATTAACTAAATTTGATGAAAATGGAAATTTTTTATGGGAATGGAATGATGGTGTTGGATATAATACAGATACATTTATTGCAAACAAGGCGTTCGATTTAAGCAACAATGAATTTTTAATTGTTGGTGATCGTAGTACAAATCAAACAGGATTGGGAAATATTAGGTTTTTAAAAATTAAAGTAGAATAAAAACTACGGCTAACATTGGTAACCGTTGCGCAACTTCAGATTTCAGCGGCAAGGTCTGAAAATTCAATAAAAAACAACCTTTTTTAAAGCGATTTAAGAGAGGTTTTACTTTTTCTCAAGACTGATTCTTTGGAATTTATGTTGGCTTATACTTAATGTGTGGAAGCCGTGAGCGAGCGGTTTCGCCAAAACCAAAACTTCCCTTTTGGAAGGTTGATGATTTGGGCATTTCGGTACGCTTTTCGGGTGATGAATTTCAGGTATTTTTTCAGGTTATAAGTGAGCGCAGCCATTAAAATCCCGTCCGGAACGGGACAGGCTATGTTTGTTGGCCTGAGCCATACCCCGCGAGTTGATTATTTTACTCACTAGTTTTTATTTCTTTATTGGTGTTCGTGAATGCTTCGCATTTCATGTTGTGGTGGTTGATGAGCGTTCCCAGAACCGGCTCTACGCGCGAACTCCGGCGTTTGGTGAGAAAGCGGGTGTATTTCTTGTCCCGGTTTAGTTTTTCGTGCATTTCATCGTACAGCGGTTTGTGGATGCTGTCTTCTATCTTCTTGAACTTCGTGACCTTGCCGCAACACTCCGCTCTCAGCGGGCAGTCACTACAGGCGCGCTCGCTGCTGCGATAACTCTTCTTTCGGTAACCCTTGC
>NZ_JARFYL010000006.1:0-114875 GCF_029194425.1 Kaistella sp. PBT33-4
GCCGCGGCGAATAGGAGCCCTCCACATGCTACAAAAAAAGAGAACCACTTTTGTGATTCTCTCTGTCTAGTAGCGGGGACACGACTCGAACGTGCGTCCGCCGCGGCGAATAGGAGCCCTCCACATGCTACAAAAAAAGAGAACCACTTTTGTGATTCTCTCTGTCTAGTAGCGGGGACACGACTCGAACGTGCGTTCGCCGCGGCGAATAGGAGCCCTCCACATGCTACAAAAAAAGAGAACCACTTTTGTGATTCTCTCTGTCTAGTAGCGGGGACACGACTCGAACGTGCGTCCGCCGCGGCGAATAGGAGCCCTCCACATGCTACAAAAAAAGAGAACCACTTTTGTGATTCTCTCTGTCTAGTAGCGGGGACACGACTCGAACGTGCGTTCGCCGCGGCGAATAGGAGCCCTCCACATGCTACAAAAAAAGAGAACCACTTTTGTGATTCTCTCTGTCTAGTAGCGGGGACACGACTCGAACGTGCGTCCGCCGCGGCGAATAGGAGCCCTCCATTGACTACAAAAAAAGAGAACCACTTTTGTGATTCTCTCTGTTTAGTAGCGGGGACACGACTCGAACGTGCGACCTCCGGGTTATGAGCCCGACGAGCTACCTACTGCTCTACCCCGCGATATGACTGCAAATGTACAACTTTTTTCCGGCTTTCAAAATAAATGGACATTATTTATAGTGTCGGCTTAATTCATTAACTTTGTGTATGGCAAAAATTCTGCGAATACACCCCGACAATCCTCAGGAAAATGTAATTAATGAAGTAGTTACCGTTCTTAAAAACGGCGGACTCATCATCTACCCTTCCGATACAGTTTATGCTCTTGGTTGCAATATTTTTGACATCCGCGCTATGGAAAAACTTGCCCAGCTAAAGAAAATCAAGCTGGAGAAGGCTCGTTTCTCCATTATCTGTAACGACCTGAGCCACCTTTCCAACTTCACAAAACCAATAGACACGGCTGTTTTCCGCTTCCTGAAAAGCAAAATCCCTGGGCCATTCACTTTTATCCTGGAAGCCAATAAAAGCCTGCCGTTAGCCTATAAAGGCAACAGGACCGTGGGAATCCGAGTGCCGGACCATGCCGTGCCGCAACTGATTGTGGAAAAACTGGGGCATCCCATTGCCTCGACCTCTATTAAGGACGATGATGAAGTCCTGGAATATTCCACGGACCCCGAACTCATTGCCGAGAAATACGACAGCTTTGTCGACCTGGTTATTGACAGCGGTTATGGCGACAATATAGCCTCCACAATTGTGGATCTCACCAGCGGCGAACCGGAACTCATCCGCCAGGGAAAAGGTGACCTTTAGTTCAACACTCAAGAAGAATTCATGAAAATCATTACCTCACCTGCCAAACTCATGACCGTGGAGCCGGCGGCCAGTCCGCTGAAGCCTACCGTGCCTATTTTCATTGATGATGCCGCATACATCCATTCTTATCTGAAGGAAAAATCTCCCAAATATCTGTCGGAACTTATGGAGATTTCGCAGAAACTCGCCGATGAAAACTGGGAACGGAACCAGAACTGGAGTTCCAAACCTTCCAAAAAGGCATCTGCGCAGGCCATCTTCGCTTTTACCGGCGAAGTATACCGTGGCCTGGATGCAAGAACAATGGACAGTGATTCACTGAAATACCTTCAAAAGAATTACCGGATACTCTCCGGCTTGTACGGACTTTTGAAACCATCGGATAAAATCATGCTGTACCGCCTGGAAATGGGCCGCAAGTTCGAATTTGAACAGTATAAAAACCTGTATGAGTTCTGGCGCGGAAAACTGACGGACAAGTTGAACAGCGAACTGACGTCTAAGGACCTGATCCTGAATCTGGCCAGTTCGGAATACTTCAAGGCGCTGGACCGCAAAAAACTGAAGGCTCCCGTTATTGACTTTGATTTTTTTGAGCTGAAAGACGGCAAACTCAAAACAATAGTAGTTTACACCAAACATGCACGCGGCATGATGGTCCGCTTTTGTGCCGAGACCCGGGCCAAAACGCTGAATGATGTAAAAGCGTTCAATATGGAAGGTTACCGTTTGGATGATTCGCTGTCGACCGCTACGAAACTGGTTTTTACACGCTGATGACTTTGCTTGGAGATATTAAATCGGAATTTCAGCGGGAACTTTCCCGGCAGTATTCCGCCTCAGAAACCGAGGTTCTTTTTGAGATCTTCTGTGAAGAATGGCTGGGACTGAACCGCTCTGAGCTGCGTTTGGCCCTGCCAAACGCTGTTCCCGCCGAAACTTCTCAGAAATTCAGGGTGGCACTGCAGCAGCTGAAGTCCGGAATTCCTTACCAACAGGTTTTGGATAAGGCTTTGTTCTATGGCCTGGAATTCATGGTGAACAGTTCTGTACTTATTCCAAGGCCTGAAACCGAAGAACTGGTGGAGATGGCCATCACGGAGCTTGGGACTCTAACCCAAAGACGGGCCGAAGGGTCAGCATACGGTGTTGTTGCGTCAGGAAATCGCCTACGGATCATTGACATCGGAACCGGTAGCGGCGCCATTGCCATTACCCTAAAAAAGCATTTTCCCGAAGCCACGGTCTGGGCTGTCGATTTTTCAGAAGCCGCGCTGGAGACCGCGGCAAAAAACGCTGAACTGCACAATGCCTCAATCAACTTTATTCATACAGATTACCTTAATTCGCCGCTCGATGGTAAGTTTGACCTGATCATCTCCAATCCGCCTTATATCGGAAAGGATGAAGCAGATGAGATTGCGGACTCGGTAAAAGAGTTCGAACCTAAAATGGCCCTGTTCTCACCTGTGGACGATGCACTGGTTTTCTACCGGAAGATCGCAGCCGATGCAAGGTGTCATCTTGCAGAAGAGGGCATGGTTTTATTGGAAATCAACCAGAAACTTGGTCCGGAAACCCTTGCACTCTATAATAATTTCCCCAGCGCGGAACTGCTGAAAGACCTCTCCGGCAACGACCGTTTCATATGCGTGCGTTCATGAATAGAGCCGCTCCGAAGGTTACCTGTTTTGTGACAGGCTTCCTTGCATTTTCGTTTCATGGTTTTCAGTTAGACAGTCACCCGAAATTCCGGCAGCTAATTCCAAAAAGATTATCTTTGGTCACTTATTACCATTAAATGCGTACTGAATAATGATTCTAATCGTAGATGATTCACCTGAAAATATAATTTCCCTAAAGCGGGTGCTCGAGAAAAATGACTTTGAAGTGGACACGGCATCATCCGGCGAGGAGGCATTAAAGAAAATTCTGAAGAAGTCGTATGTACTTATAATCCTGGATGTTCAGATGCCGGGTATGGACGGTTTCGAAGTTGCTGAAGCCATATCGGGTTACAGCCGCGCGCGGGAGACTGCCATTATATTTCTGTCGGCCGCCAGCGCCAATGTCAATCTTATTACCAAAGGATATTCCTCCGGTGGCCTGGACTACATCAGCAAACCGGTGGATATGAATATCCTGCTGCTGAAGGTGAAAACCTTTTACCGTATTTATGAACAGAGCCGTGCGCTGAACCAAATGCAGGATGCCCTGCGCGAGGAAATTGAATTCCGTAAGGAGGCTGAGCGTAAGAAAGACGAATTCATAAGTATAGCCAGTCATGAGCTTAAAACCCCGATGACCAGCATCAAAGGCTATATACAGTTGCTGGAACGCAGTCTGGATAAACATGATATCGAATCCATCCGGACGAAACTCAAAAAAGTACACAACCAGGTGGAAAAACTGAATCTGCTGATTGCTGACCTCCTGGATATCTCTAAAATCGAGAGCGGAAAGCTTAAATTCAACAAAAGATATTTTGCCTTCAATGAGGTGGTGGATCATATTGTCGAGATTATGCAGCAATCCAATCCGCAAATAAAGATCCTTAAAAAAGGCAGCGTAAACTGTGAGATTTACGGTGATGAGATGCGCCTGGAACAGGTAATCGTGAATTTCATTTCCAACGCGATCAAATATGCACCGGATACCGAGGAAATACATGTAAATTGTAAACTGGAAGATGACAGGATTTATTTTTCTGTCCGTGATTTCGGGATCGGCATGTCCGAAGAGCATCAGGAAAAGATTTTCGATAAGTTTTACAGAATCGAAGAAACTTCAGAGCGGTTTCAGGGACTGGGTATCGGCCTTTATATCTGTCAGGAAATCATTGACCGCCACCATGGAACCATAGGTGTAAAAAGCACTTTAGGCGAAGGGTCAGAGTTCTTCTATTACATCCCCCTGCATCCAACCGGGGAAAAAATCAATCAATTACAGCATGAGTTTTAAAAAAAATCTACTTTTTGGGTTGGGCTTTTCGCTCCTCCTACTTCTTGTAAGTTCCGCTGCATCCTTTATCAGCATCAGGAACCTGATAGACAGTTCCACAATGGTTCGCGCAACCAATAAGAATATCAAGGACCTGGACCATATATTTTCCCTGGTAAAAGACGCAGAAACGGGACAGCGCGGATACCTGCTGTCCAGTGATGTAAGGTTCCTGGAACCCTACACCCGTGCCAAAGCCAAAATAGACGATGCGATTACGGATTTATCGGTACAGCTAACCAAAACCGGCGGGCAGACCCGGAATATGGAAAAGCTGCGCAACAGTATCGATACACGAATTGCAATCCTGGACCGCAATCTTAACTACAAACGCGGTAACAATCCGGTTTCGCCCGAACAGCTGCTGGAAGGTAAGAAGTATATGGACGAAATCCGGACTATGGTATCCATTATGCAGTCGGCGGAAAAAAACGTACTGGCATCGCGTACGGATAACATGAATAAGTTTGCCTCCTATACTCCTCTGCTTATCATTCTTTCAGCTATTCTTGCTATCACCATCACCCTTGTTTTCTTCCGCAAGGTGAATCAGGATTTCATGGAAAAATCCAGACTTACGCAGGAGCTAGAGGAAAAGAACGAGGAAACAGAGAACCGTCTGAAAGCCATTGAAAAGGTGACATCACAGATCTCAAACGGCGACTACGACATCCTGAGTGACGTAAATGCGCAGAAAAACCTGGGCAATGTGGCCGGCCCGCTGAACAGTATGGCCGCTTCCTTACAGGATTCCTTTAATTCACTGGAAGAAAAGGAGTGGCTGAGCAGTGCCGCAGCCAAACTGAATACCCGCATGATGGGCGAAAAAAGCCTGGAAACGCTGGCCGCCGACATCCTGGATACGCTTACAGATCTCACAGAAAGCAGCGTGGCAGCCATCTATCTGCATGATAACAACCAGTTACACCTGGCCGGAAGTTTCGCACTTTCGCAGACAGACCTGCGCAGAACGGTACAGATGGGCGAAGGAATCTCCGGTGAAGCTTTCCGTTCATCGAAACTTATCATGGTTAAAGAGATTGAAGATGACGCGCTGACCATAAGCTATGCAAGCGGTGCCGCGAAACCCACCAATATTGTCGCACTGCCAATCACACGTTATCAGATTCCTTTGGGCGTACTTGAACTCGGCAGTACCCAGGCCTATACCCCACGACAGCTGGAATTCCTGGAAGCCGTGGCCGGTAACGTAGGTCTGGCTTTCTACGGCGCTCAAAGCCGCATCAAACTTCAGGAACTGCTGGAGGAAACACAGGCACAGTCTGAGGAACTCCAGTCCCAGCATTCCGAACTCGAAAACATCAACGCGGAACTGGAAGCACAGTCCCAGAAACTTCTGGCCTCGGAAGAGGAACTGCGCGTACAGCAGGAGGAATTGCTGCAGAGCAATCAGGAACTGGAAGAAAGGACCGCACTTCTGGAAGAGAAGAACTTGCTTATCGAGCAGCGTAACATCGACATTCAGCAAAAATCAATTGAGCTGGAACAGAGTACAAAATATAAGTCGGAATTCCTGGCCAATATGTCGCATGAACTGCGCACACCACTGAACTCCATCCTGCTGCTTTCAAAACTGATGACTGAAAGTGACGACCTGGACGGGCAGTATGTGGAGTATGCGGAGGTTATGCAAAGCTCCGGACAGGGCCTGCTAACCCTCATTGACGAAATCCTGGATCTGTCCAAGATAGAATCGGGCAAAATGACGCTGGAAATAGAGGAAGTACCGTTAGCCGACATCACCTATGATATGAAGATGCTCTTTTCGCCGCTGGCTAAGGAGAAAAATCTGGAGCTGATCTTCGAAACAGCGGAAAGCGCCGCAGAAACACTGCATACGGACAAACTGCGTCTGGAGCAAATATTGAAGAACCTCCTGTCCAATGCCATCAAATTCACCTCTGAAGGCAGCATCACACTTCGCGTGCTGGGCGATGCTTCGGGACACAGGATCAGTTTTAAGGTCAAAGACACAGGTATCGGGATTGCGCGTGACAAGATGAGGCTTGTTTTTGAAGCCTTCCAGCAGGCCGACGGTTCTACACAGCGTAAATACGGCGGCACCGGTCTGGGACTTTCCATCAGCCGTGAACTTGCCCGTCTTTTGGGTGGCGAAATCACACTCGAAAGCACCGAAGGTGAAGGAAGTGAATTTACACTGATCCTGCCGGTTGATGCTACCAAAGCGACACTGGCGGCTACTGAAATTACAGACAAAGTGGAAGAGGTAACGGAAGAAACCGATTCCGAACAGCCGGAAAGATACATCGCCTCCCATATTCCGCAGCCTATAGAAGATGACCGTGATGACATCAAAGCGGGTGACAAGATTATACTGATCATCGAAGATGATACGCCATTCGCCAAGATCCTGCTTGATTATGCACGCAGTAAAGGTTACAAAGGCATCGCGGCGGTCCGCGGAGATGCCGGCCTTGAAATGGCGCAGCTTTACAAACCCCTGGCCATCCTGCTGGACATACAGTTGCCTGTAATGGACGGCTGGCAGGTAATGGAGGCGCTTAAAGCCAATCCGGAAACCAAACCAATACCGGTGCACATCATGTCGTCCATGAAATTCAGGCAGGAAAGTCTGCTGCGCGGCGCGGTGGATTTCATCAACAAACCTTTCGCGCTGGAACAGATGCAGGACATCTTCAGCAAACTGGAACATGCACTGAACAAGGGTCCGCGCAAGGTACTGATCGTGGAGGAAAATGAACAGCACGCCAAGGCACTCAGCTATTTCCTTTCAGCCAATAATATCACGACAGACATCGCTTCCAATGTGACGGAAAGCATAAATTCCCTTCAAAACCGAGAGATCGACTGCGTGATCCTGGATATGGGGGTGCCGCACCATAATGCATACGAAACACTTGAAACCATCAAGCAGAGCGAAGGACTGGAACAACTGCCCATCATCGTATTTACCGGTAAGAACCTGTCGCAGGGCGAGGAAACACGGATCAAGAAATACGCTGATTCCATAGTTGTAAAGACCGCCTATTCCTATCAGCGCATCCTGGATGAAGCCGGACTCTTCCTGCACCTTGTGGAGGAAAAGAACAGAAAGAAAGTGGACGGAAGCAGTAATTTTGAGAATTCCGGTGAACTCAGAAATATACTGAAGGACAAAACCGTTCTTATTGCAGATGATGATGTGAGGAATATTTTCTCGCTGACCAAAGCACTGGAAGTACACGGCATGAAGGTCATCCCGGCCATGGACGGTAAGGAAGCGCTTACAGCGCTGCAAAACAACCCGGATATCGATGTGGTACTCATGGATATGATGATGCCGGAAATGGACGGTTACGAGAGCATCCGTGAGATCCGCGCCACGCCCGAGTACAAAAACCTGCCTGTACTGGCGGTTACTTCCAAAGCCATGATGGGCGACCGCGAAAAATGTATCGCTGTAGGCGCCTCAGATTATATTTCAAAGCCTGTAGACATCGACCAGCTGATATCGCTTCTGCGTGTCTGGCTGTATGACAAAATTTAACCATTCCTGATGAACGAAAATAAAGAAATCCTGATTATTGACGATGACAGCAAGAATATCTTTGCTCTCAGCGCGGTACTGAAGGCCAGAAAATACGGCTGCCTGTCGGCACTCAGCGCAAAGGAAGGACTGTCACTCATGGTTCACAACCCCAATATCGGTGTGGTACTTATGGACATGATGATGCCCGAGATGGATGGTTATGAGGCCATAAGCCTGATGAAATCTGATGACCAGCTGAAAGACATCCCGGTGATCGCCGTTACGGCGCAGGCCATGACAGGCGACCGCGAAAAGTGTCTGGAGGCCGGTGCCGACGGATATATTTCGAAACCGGTGAATGTGGACGAACTTTTGCAGTTACTGAATGAAATACTGAACTAAGTGACTTCTGAACATGCTGATGAATATCTGGAAATCCTCCTTTCCGATGTTCTTGAAATCTACGGTTACGACTTCACAGGCTATTCCCGCGCTTCACTGAAGCGCCGGATTGTCCGCCTTTACGAACTGGACAGGTTCGTCAGCTTCGCCGAATACCGCTATAAGATCCGCACTGACGCAGTTTACTTTAAGCGCTTTCTGGAGCAAGTAACCATTAATGTGACCGAGATGTTCCGCGATCCAGACTTTTACAGGACGCTTCGCACCGAAATCCTGCCGCGCCTGGGCACCTATCCCTTTATCCGCATTTGGATTGCCGGCTGCAGCACCGGCGAAGAAGCCTATTCGGTGGCGATTTTCCTGAAGGAACTTAACCTGCTCCAGAAATCGCTGATCTATGCCACAGACATCAACAATGCCGTTCTGGATAACGCTTCCCAGGCCATGATCCCGATGAGCAAAATCCAGCTGTACACGGAAAACTATATCGCTGCGGGCGGAAGTAACAACTTTTCCGACTATTACTCAGCGAATTACAGCCTTGGCAAGCTTAAAGACGAACTCCGGTCCAAAATCATTTTCTCCAGCCATAACCTGGTGACGGACAATTCTTTTAACGAGTTCCAGCTGATCCTTTGCCGCAACGTAATTATCTACTTTGACCGGCCACTGCAGAACAAGGTGTTCCGCCTTTTCGACAACAGCCTGGAGAAATTCGGTTACCTGGCTCTGGGCACCAAGGAATCCCTGGACTTCTCGCCTACTGCCAAAAACTTTGAAAGGCTGAAAGGCGAAAAAATCTGGCGCAAAATCTCCGAAAATGGAAAGATGTGAAGCACTGATCATAGGAGGCTCGGCCGGAAGCCTGGAAGTATTGCTGAAAATACTGCCGGAACTGGATCCTGCACTGCCCTTCCCCTTGATCATCGTCCTGCACCGCATGCCCGGTAAAGACAGTATCCTGACCAGTCTGCTGGCTGCCAGAACCCTGCTTCATGTAAAGGAAGTGGACGAAAAGGAAAAGATGAAACCCGGCACCATCTATATTGCTCCGCCCAATTACCACCTGCTTTTTGAGCGCAACCGCACCTTCTCACTGGACGCCTCAGAAAAAGTGAATTTTTCGCGACCCTCGCTTGATGTCAGTTTTGAAAGTGCTGCGGATGTGTTCGGCAAAAAGTTGGCCGGATTATTGCTGTCGGGAGCCAACAGCGACGGCACAGCCGGATTAAAAACCATTGCCAAAAAAGGCGGTAAGGTTTTGGTTCAGGAACCACATACCGCTGTGGTAAGTTATATGCCGGCGCATGCCCTGGAACAGGTTGCCACAAATGCAGTACTCACGCCGGACCTTATGCCTGCTTACATCAACTCATTAAAAAACTGACAGACAATATATATGGATAAAAAAGTATTTATTTTTGATGACAATGTGGAGATCCTGGAGCTTTGCATGGAGATCCTGGAGGATCTGGGCTTCGAGGTGAAGACTTCGCCCACAACCAATGAGGTGGAAGAGCAGGTACTGGAATTTATGCCCGACCTGATCTTTATGGACAACTGGCTTCCCGACATCAGCGGCATAGAAGCTACAAAACGCATTAAAGCAAATTCAGAACTCAGCCACATTCCGGTCATCTATTTCTCGGCCAACAGCAATATCAGCGAACTGGCCGCGCTGGCAGGCGCCGATGATTATATTGCCAAGCCTTTCGACATTGAACTGTTTGAAGAGAAGGTACTGAAATACGCAGAAGCATAATTGCAGACCGGGCATTCAAACTGACCAAAATTCAAGATGAAAAACACTTTCTTAAAATTATTTTGCGCAGCATTTCTGTTTACCACCATTGCCTACCTTATGGATGGTGATGCTAAGGAGCAGGATATGGGTGTGAGATTTGCAGAATTCGCGGGAATGCTGGCGATCATTTACCTCATGATTTCGGTGATATGGTTTTCGGCGGGGTTTCTGTTAAGGAAATTACGCCGCGCGTAGGTTGCGGTCACTTCTTAATACAAGCAGTCTGTTTTCAGACTGCTTTTTTTTATCAGCTGCCAGGAGGAGCTCAGTACCTGGCCGATTACAGCACTACGTAAAACAACGTATTTATTGTTAAAAGCATTTTATTTATTATTTTTCAATAAATATTTATTAATTTTGACTAAACTTAAAAGCCTAAGTCATGTCAAAAACCGATTACACCCTGTTTATTATACTTCAGGTATTCGCCTGGATTATCTTTGTAGGTCTCAGCATAGAAGCTGGCGGGCTTATTGTTAATTTCGTATTCAGCATCTTCAGTCCGGATATGCTGCCCAGGCTCTACAACAAACTGGATCTCACCGGAGTCTTCAGCCGAGACAGCACTTCCTTCTACGGACTTTACAGTTTTATCCTGGTCATTGCGGTGCTGAAAGCCGTCCTTTTCTATGAGGTTATCAAACTGACCTGGACGCTGAAACTGGATCATCCCTTCACACAGACGGTGGCCAGGCAGATTGCCAGGATCAGTTACTTTACTTTGTGCATCGGGCTCTTAAGTTTTATGGGCAGACAGTTTGCAAAACAGGTAGAGCGCGGTGGTTTCAATACTTCCGTCCTTGATCTGTACTGGAACGACAGTCAGGCATTTGTGCTGATGGCCGCGGTCATTTACATCATTGCGGCTATCTTCAAAAGAGGCGTTGAACTTCAGGACGAACACGACTTAACCGTTTAAGCCATGCCGATCATTGTAAACCTGGACGTCATGATGGCCAAACGCAAGATGTCGCTGAATGAGCTCTCCGAAAAAGTAGACCTCACCCTTTCCAACCTCTCCATCCTGAAAACCGGCAAGGCCAAAGCCGTTCGTTTTTCAACTTTGGAGGCCATTTGTAAAGCGCTGGACTGCCAGCCGGGGGATTTACTGGAGTTTGTGAGTGAGGAGAATAAATTAATTAGACCCTAATTTCAGTTGCGAATTTATCGACGTACATTTACCCAATCCCATTATCCAAAGCCAACTAATGTAACCTTTAACTAATGCCGTTTACATTTTCTCATCCCGCCGTTGTGCTGCCTTTCATTCTTTGCCGCCGAAAATGGTTTTCTCTCACAGGACTTGTGGCGGGCAGTGTAACACCTGACTTTGAATATTTTATCCGCATGAGACTGCAAAGTAATTACAGCCATACCGCAGCCGGGTTATTCTGGTTCGATTTACCGCTGGGGATTTTACTGGCTTTTATTTTCCACAACCTTATACGCCGGGAGCTTTTTGCCAACCTGCCCGAAGGGCTGCATACAAGATTTGCGAGGTTCAATGGCTTTATCTGGAACCGTTATTTTAAAGCCAATTGGTCTGTGGTGGCTCTGTCGGTGTTGATTGGTGCGGCATCGCATCTTCTATGGGATGGTTTTACCCATGACAGCGGCTACTTTGTCCAGGCAATTCCGGCGTTACTAAGTACGATTAACCTTTTAGGAAAAGAAGTTCCGATACTGAAAATATTACAGCACCTGAGTACCTTAATCGGTGCCATCGCGATTGCTGTGACGGTTTTTAGTATTAAACCTGTCGTGCCGGTCAAACGTAAAATAAACCTAAATTACTGGCTGACCGTAATTATTTTAACCTGTATTATCATTGCAGCGCGGATCTTCAGTGGCCTCAATTATCAACTCTACGGAAATATGATTGTGAGCGCGATTGCTGCCGTTCTGATTTCACTAACGATAACCCCCATATTCACCCGAACAGCAAAACAGTCTGCTTCTAATTAACGAAGCTTTCATTACTTAACACAGAATTTAACGGTTCAGATAATCCCTGATCTTTTCTTTCGGAATTAAATCCAGCACTTTACTGATGTCGATGATCTTATGTTCGTCAATGATGCTCCTTACCGCTTTAGCCGCATCAGGATAATTCACCAGACGTTCCAGAAGACCGTAAACGTTGACCATCTTTTTATGCGTGTTCTCAGCATCGCCGCCAAACCAGGAACCGTTGAAATGGTGACTCACATAATTCCGGGGCAGGTCCTGCGAGAAATACACCGACGGATACAGTTTCACGCCGTGTTTAAGCTCCTGAATGGTGTCACTGTCGCGGTTGGCACCGTATTCCTTTTCAAGCATTTCTGAGAAGATATCGGTATTGATGCGTTCAAAAAAACCTTCCTGCCGGGTGTACCAGTCCATAAAATCCTTGGAGAGCTGATGTTTCGGCTCGGCCATCCAGAAAGCGGAGTATGGCACACCTTTCACCTCGAAACCGCAGACGGCTTTTTCATTCAGGAACTCATCCAGCGGCAGTTTAAGTTCCATATCGGTATCCATATAGATGCCGCCGTGTTCATACATCACTTTAGACCGCACATAATCTGAGGTAAAAGCCCATTTTCCCTGGGCATACGCCTCGCGCACATACGGGTTATCGTCAAGCGGCGAGTTGCTGTCATTCCATTCTGTAATCTCAAAATCAGGATGAATACGCTTCCATGAAGCAATGCAGTGTTCGGCCAGGTCATGCTTAGGCTGTCCGCCAAACCAGCAGTAATGTATTTTTTTGGGAATCATGTGGTAGATTTTGGATGGGTGGCAGAGTTTCAGCAAAGATTGAACCTAAATAATTTGTTCAAAGCTTGTAGTTCATTTTGTAACTCCAACATTGTATTCATAGAAATTTTTAAGACACAATAAATTATTTAAAGAGTGCTGATATCGCTAATTTTAATAATATATTTGGAATTCGCTAATAAAATACACTGACGTTCAAATGATGGAATTTAGCAGAAATGATCTACTTGAAGCTATTAATATAATAGATGAAAATCCCGCACTTAGAAATAAAAGAAGTTCCTCAACTTATGATCTTTTTTTCGAAGGTAAAACGTATCCTCCTATACTCGTGCTGTCAATTGCGAATCAATTGAAAAATGGAAAAGAAATATTTCTAGATGATTTTGACAAAAAAGTTGATGTCCCTTTTAGAATCCTCAAAGACCATGGTTTTGAAATAATTAGAAAGATCCAGTCTTATTATAATGAGCTTATAAAATTTCTACAACAAGCCCGGACAGCTGACCAAAAAACATCACAATATCAAAAGTCGTTTTTAGATCTATCTGCTAACGTTAGTTTCGGCAAAGGTGCTCCTGCGAAAATACCTTGGATCTCTTTTTTGAGAAAAGAGGTTACCACTAGCAACGGAATTTACCCGGTTTATCTGTACTACAAAAAAGAGGGGATATTAATTTTAGCGTATGGAATTAGTGAAACTAATGACTCAAAATTCCATTGGCCCATAAAACAACATCAAACCATCGAGGAATACTTTGGACAAAATAATTTAGGCAAGCCTTTTAGATATGGTAGATCTTATATTTACAAAGTGTACGACGCTAACAATATGCCTGATCAAAGGACGATTGATGAGGATTTGATTTCGCTTTTAGAATTTTACAAATCATTAGAACTGGACGACACTTCACTTCGGGATCCTAAGCCAAATAATTTTGATTTGCTAATTTTGAAGAAGGATTTAATAAATGTAAATCTAAAATTTTCCGAAACCTTAACTCAACGATTCGTTGCCTCCCTCCTCACAAAACCCTTCGTCATCCTCACCGGTCTTTCCGGTTCAGGGAAAACCAAACTGGCACAGGCCTTTGTGCAGTGGATTTGTCAGGATGAGAGCCAATACCGAATTATTCCCGTGGGTGCCGATTGGACCAACCGTGAGCCTTTGCTGGGATATCCCAATGCCCTGAAGCCTGAAGAATATGTGAAGCCTGACAGTGGTGTGCTTGATTTAATTATTCAGGCCAATAATCAGCCCGACTTGCCGCATTTCCTGATTCTGGACGAAATGAACCTGAGCCATGTAGAACGGTATTTCGCAGACTTTCTGAGTGTCATGGAATCGAAGGAAGAAATTCCGCTATATGCTGAAGGAACCGTACAAAACGGAATTCCTGCCAGACTGAAGCTGCCCTCCAATCTGTTCATTATAGGTACCGTAAACATTGACGAAACCACCAACATGTTCAGCCCCAAGGTACTCGACAGAGCCAACACCATTGAGTTCAGAGTTACACAGGATGAAATGAAAAACTTCCTAGGTAATATCAAAGACATTAATATGGGCACCTTAACAGGCAACGGAGCCGGAATGGCTAAAAGTTTTCTGGAACTGGCTGCCAGTAAAGAATTTGCAACTGCTGGTATTACCGAAATCAATGAGGCTCTGCTTCAGTTCTTTGGGGAACTTAAGAAAACGGGAGCAGAATTTGGTTACCGCACTGCAATTGAAATCCTTCGCCTGATTCATCAGCTTACTGTTTTGGACTATACGCTTACAGCGCATCAAAAGATTGACATTGCCATCATGCAGAAACTGCTTCCCAAACTGCACGGTTCACGCAGAAAGTTGTGTCCGGTATTGGAAACGTTGGGTTCGTTCTGTATAACCGGTGACATCAAAATCATTAAAGATGTTTTTGAAAATGTCGACTTTGATTTCAATGGTACAAATGTGCTTTATTCGCTTTCACTCGAAAAAATTTCCCGCATGTACCGCGGAGCCATCGATAACGGATTTGCAAGTTTTGCCGAAGCGTAAAAGATGAAATCAGTATCAAACATAGAAATAAACCTTGATTCCGTTAAGGAAGGTTTGCGGCTTTGGATAGATGCCCGCAGGACTGACTCATTGTTTGATGCGGAAGAAAACGCAAGTGAGCATAATGAAGCCCGGTTTCAATTGGTTGAAGGATGCTTGTATGATTTTCAAATAAGCGATCCTGATTTTGTTTTGGGTGATGTTGGCGAAAACATAATACAACAGCACAGGCGAACCAAAAATCTGGGAACAATTGCTCCTAATATTTTTGTTGGAACGCTTGCAATTCCTTTACTGGAAAAAGAATCCTTTCAGGAACACTGCAAAGTCGAATTAGAGGTGCAGTCGATAAAATCCGGTTATCGTGACGATTACCGCGATATGTTGGAACTGATTACCGAAAAATGCACGGACCTTTTGTTGCAGGCAAATTCACCCGTTTCGCAACATTTTGAAATTGATTATACCAAAGACAGCCAGACGCTGTATCAGAAATTTGCATTCATTAAGTCAGTAATTGGAACTGACGAGTTTGCCGAAGCTGTCCACCGGATTGTGACTGCACCAGTAACAAAATGGACAGAGACCACTGAAGAAAAGGACATTCGCAACGCCAGGCGATTTTCAAATGCCAATATTAAGGAAATACTGAAAGGCGGCAGACGAACTAAATTACCCGAGACGCATTATTTGAGAAGCTATGGGATTGGTACCTTGCCGGAACGAATTACAACCATCAGAAAAACAGATTCCGTTGATACGCCTGAAAATCGTTTTATTAAACATGCGCTTGAAAACTTCCTGAAATTCTGCACAGATATAAACAACAAAGCCCAAGAGTTCGGACACAAAAAAATGGAAAACGAGTCAGAATTACTGATTCGTGAACTTGAAGGACAATTGCATCATACTCTTTTCAAAGACATTTTAAGACCAACAACATTAAAGCTAAACAGTCCGGTGTTGCAGCGAAAAGAAGGTTACCGGGAAGTTCTCCGTGTTTGGCTTATGTTTGACCTTGCCGCTAAACTTATTTGGAAAGGCGGTGATGATATTTATAGCGGAGGAAAAAAAGACATTGCCACCCTTTATGAATACTGGCTTTTCTTTAAACTGCTCGACTTATTTCAATCCATTTTCGACATTGAACCCAAAGACATTTCAGAATTAATCAAAGAAACGCCTGACGGATTAAATCTTCAGATTAGGCAAGGCAAATACACAGCACTGCGGGGAGTTTATGATTCCGGCAGCAGAAAACTGAATATTCGCTTTAATTACAACCGTTCTTTCGGTGGAAGGAAAACCTATCCCGATTCAGGAAGCTGGACAACCACATTACGCCCTGATTATACCCTATCGTTCTGGCCTTTCGGCATTTCAGAAGCTGAAGCAGAGAAGCAGGAACTTATCGTTCATGTTCATTTTGATGCAAAATACAAAGTTGCCAACCTAGCAGATTTCCTGGAACAGACCACCGAAAAAAACCATGACGAAGAAAAAGTAGAAAACAAAAAAGGTATATATAAAAATGCAGACCTTCTGAAGATGCACGCATACAAAGATGCGATCAGAAGAACAGGAGGTGCGTATGTTTTATACCCCGGCGACAAATCCATTAACCAGAAAGGTTTTCACGAAATTATTCCGGGATTGGGAGCTTTTCCTGTAAAACCATCAAAAACAGACAGCGGAATCGGAGAATTGAAAGCATTTATTCTTGAAATAATTGAACACTTTATAAACCGTGCTTCGCAACGGGAAAAAATTGCTTTCAGAACATTTGACATTTACAAAAATCCGCCTGCATCCGACGATATGATCAAGGAAGCTATGCCGGAACCATACAATACCAATAGAAACTTAATTCCTGACGACACCTTCGTTCTGGTGGGTTATTACAACTCAGAGGAACAATACAACTGGATTAGACGAACCGGACTTTACAATTTTAGAATGGGATCAGGTACAGGTTCACTTGTACTCGACAAAGAAACAGTTAGTTCAAAATACTTATTACTTCACACTTCAGGCGATACTGACTCCAGTAATTTATGGAGGATTGTAAGCAAAGGTCTTAAAGTATTTTCAAAAGACGACTTAATCAGAAAAGGCTATCCTACACCATCTCAGGACAATTATCTGGTAATTCAGATCGAACCTGTAACAGATAACGAATTTAAAAATGTACGCTGGGATTTCAAACGGTTGGAGGCTTACCAAAGGATTCAACGTGAAGAGCAAAACCCCTACTCTAAGGCAGGCCTTCCGTTTACTGTATCACTTACTGAACTGATGAGGGCGAAAACCAAATAGTAAAACGTATTCCCATCAGCACCTCAATGGTCCGGAAATTGACCTTTGCCAATGCCCCCAACTCCTGCCCTTCATGTATGAATTATTGAAAGACTTTATCCTCACGCGACAACCAACGGATGATGACGCGCTGCAGCGTATTTGTGCGTGCTTCAGTGCGGTGAAGGCAGGTCGGCGCGAGATTTTGCTGGACCGGAACCAAGTGTGCCGGCATTATTATTTTATTAATTCGGGCTCTATGCGCATCTTTACCACAGATCAGGAGGGGAATGAGAGTTCGCGTTACTTCGCCTTCGAAGGCAGTTTCATTACCGCGCTGCCCAGCTTTATAGACCAGCTGCCTGCGGATGAATACCTGCAGAGTATTGAGCCCTCGGTTCTGCTGCGCATTAGCCGCGAGGATTTTTACCGCTTGGTGGCTACCGAACCCGCATTTGCAGCTATTTATACTGAAATCCTGGAACTGGGATTTATAAACGCACAGAAAAGAATCTACGGTTTCCAGAGCTTTGACGCCGAAGAAAAGGTAAAATGGGTGATCCGTCACCAGCCGTTGCTGCTGCAGCGCCTCTCCAACAAAATGGCGGCAACCTATCTGGGACTTTCACCCTCTACGCTCAGCCGGATTAAATCCAGGCTTTAAGGAAAACGTTGACCTGGAGCAACATTTTCTTCGTCACGGCAAATTACCTTTGCTGAAATTTAAGTATGAAAATGTACCTACCCTTCCTGATGCTGCTGTCCACACTGGTTTTGGCACAAACAAGCCCGGAGTATACCCCGAAACCGCTTGCCACTTTGGTAAAGCCGGCGGATCATCTGACTTTGGAGGCTGCGCTGGAACTTGCAAAGAACAGTACTGAAAAGGCCGCGCAACTGGATAAGCAAGTCTCCCTAGCGGTGCTGGACGGGTCCGGCAACGTTATCCTGCTTATGCGCGGCGACGGTGTGGGTATTCACAATACTGAGGCCGCCCGGCGCAAGGCCTACACGGCGGTATCCACCAAAACAAATACGCGTACGCTCCTGAGGAACGCCGCAGCCAACGCCGATACCCATAACCTGAACACCCTGCCCGAGCTCCTGCTCCTGAGTGGCGGTGTACCCATTTGGTACCGCGGTAATGTAATAGGCAGCCTAGGTGTGGCAGGTGGCGGCAGCCCCGAAAATGACGACGCGATCGCCCGTGCGGCCGCTATTCCGGAGAAAGGAATCTTAACATCCAAATAATCTGAAAATAATCAATATGAAAAAAATGTTTTTTACTGCTGTCTTTGCAGTCCTGTCGGTTATTGCTTTCGGCCAGACGCACAGCCACCAGTTATCGAGTCATATCCTGGATGTGTCGCGCGGAACGCCCGCCAGCGACGTAAAGATCCGCCTGGAAAAGCAGGTGGCCGGCTCCTGGACTTTTGTGGATGAAAAGACCACCGATGCCAACGGCCGGATTACCGATTTCCTGCCGGGAAATACATCCAACGGCATCTTTAAACTGACTTATCTGGTTAGCGATTACTTCAAAAAGAACAATACAGAAAGCTTTTACCCATTTATTGAGGTGGTTTTCCAGATCCGCGACGGGCAGCACTATCATGTTCCAATTACGCTCTCGGCCTATGGCTACTCCACTTACAGAGGAAATTAGAGGCGGCAAAGTAGGATGGTATCAAATTGGCACCCTCAGCGTAACATCATTAACCTATTAACTGAAAAAACATGAACAAGCTGATCCACTTACTCTTTGCAGCGGCACTTGCCACAGGCTGCAACGCCGGCAAAGCGTCCGCAGAGACACCGGCATTAAACGGCACCTGGGAAATGCAGGAACTTCAGGGCCAGAAACGCACCACCGGGAAACCGGTCTATATTGAACTGGCAGCGGACAGGAAACTAACGGGATTCACGGGCTGTAATACCGTACGCGGAAACTACACCGCAGACCTTACAAACAACCGGCTAAGTCTGGAGGGCCTGGCCAGCACGCGCATGACCTGCCCGGACCAGCAGGTGGAAAATGATGTGACCGGAGCCCTGCGCAAAACTGCATATTTTGTACTGGAAGACGGAATCCTTAACTTACAGTCGGAAAACCGTACAACCATGGCCCAATTCAAAAAGATCGACCATCCAGACGTGGTGAATAAATACTGGAAACTGACCGTGCTGGACGGCAAGCCGGTGACAATGGAAGCTGCCCAGGAGCGCGAGGCGCATTTTATCCTGAAGAGCGACGGCAGCCTAAGCGGATTTGGCGGCTGCAACAGTTTCAGCGGTTCCTATGAACTGAAGGACAGCAACCGCGTTGACTTTGATGAGAATATGGCCGTGACCATGCGGGCCTGCCCGGAACTAAAGCTGGACGAGCGCGCTTTCCTGAATGTATTTTATAACGCGGACAGTTACCTGCTGAACGGCGACAAGCTGTCCCTGAAAAAAGGCAGCACTACCCTGGCGGTCTTTGAGGCGGTTTATTTCTGAGCGGGGAAGTTGTGAATGAAGCTTATATGAAATTACACAGGTATACTGCCTGATACCGGGATACTAAGGAGTCAGAGGCAGGGCAAAAGAAAAAGTGACGTGTGGCCGTCAATGGATTCTGAGGAGATCCCTACGGGATGAAATAGGCTTCGATGCAGTCGGAGGAGATCCTTGCGGGATGAGGCTTCCGAGCGTCCCGGGGATCGCTGCGGGATGACAGAGTGACCGTTGGTGGACCTGTACAATCAGGAGATGATGAGTGAATAAAAAAAAGAAATCCGGCTCAGTGGTGAGTCGGATTTCTTTATAAATTAAAGTATGCTATTCTACGTTTTTAACAAGAATCCATCCTGAGTATTTCACCGGTGTCCCGGCAGCATCAGGCTCGTTCCAGGTTACCGTGTACCAGTAGGTGCCGGTTGAAATATTTCTGTCATTACGTCTGCCATCCCATTTATAGCCATTTGATCTGTCGGCTTGGTACACATTAATACCGTAACGGTCGAATATCTTTATCACCAGATTCTTTTTGTAACCCAATGAAGAATAATCAATGGCATCGTTTACCCCATCGTTATTCGGCGTAATCGCGTTAATCAGATTCGGCACCGTTACCTCTATAACAGCAGGCTCACAGTTGAAAGAATCCTTAACATAAATCATGTTTTTACCCCTTGGAACATTGGTAAAGACATTGGAATCCTGCCATATCACATTGTCCATAGAAAACTGGTAAGGCGGGGTGCCCCCCATTACATTCACGGTGATGGTGTTGTTTGAAATATCGATTGCTGAAACAACAGGAATGGGAGCTGGTGAAACGGTTACTGTCTGCGTGGTAACACATTCACCCAGGGTAAGTTTCACCCAGTAGCTGCCCACACTTATATTTGAAATAGCGGGAGTAGTTGCTCCGGTACTCCACAGGTAACTGCTGAATCCCGGACCGGCATCAAGTGTGGTGGTATCTTCGGGGCAAATGATTTTATCCTTTAAGACCGCCGAATGATTGGGAGGAGTTACATTAAGGGTGATTTCGGAGATCCCGGTACAGCCGTTCGGGCTTGTACCTTTTACGTAAACCACGGTAGTTGGCGAAATAAAAGCGGAGGGATTAGCGATGGCGTTGGTTCCGTTGGCCGCATCAGTATAGGAAGGATAGTAGGTTTTTGTGACTGTTCCCCCGCCAACTGCAGCACTGTTGAGATCAAACAGTCCTGTAGCTGGGTTTGTTTCAATGAAGCAGGTGGTAAGCGAAGCATCATTCATCACAACGGTAGGATAAAACTCCAGGGAAATGGTGCCGTAGTCCGTACAGCCGTGAGCGGTGGTAACATGCATATAAACCGCAGTAGGAGCTGCCGTGAAAAATGCAGCAGGATTGGTAATGGGATTTACGCCATTATTCATGTCACTTATTGTGCGGTAATATACCCGTGTGGCCGTAGGATCTGCAAACATGGCGGTTGAAACTGATGTAAGATCGAAGATGGCGGTACCTTCGTTGTTATTGTTACAGGCTTTAACTGTTGCATCGCTAACCGTGATGGCACCCTGCACAAAGTTGACAGTTCCTATTTCCAAACACTTATTTATTGGATTAAGCGGATTGGTAGGATCCGTATAGTGAAGTGCATAATAATACGTATTGGCAGTATTCACTGTAACCGTACCCAGAGGATTACTGTTGGTTAAAAGATCATTGGTGTTATTGTGGTAAGTTACGGTGAAGTTGGGATTTCCATTGACAATTCCCGCAGAGAGCGTGCTGAAGTCAAATACGCCCGGATTTGTACAGAGGGTAATGATCCCGTCCTGATTGGGACCCGGGGCAATAAAAGGGTTGGGACTGATTGCCGGGTTATTGTAAGGAGACGCCATGGTTGCCGTTCCTCCCCAGGTCAGTGAAAACGGTGCGGTAGTCGTACTTCCCGCTCCCACCCAGTTATCGATGTATAAATAATAAGTCTGACCTGCCGTAACATTTAGGTACTGACAGTATGGAGTGGTGGACCCTCCGGCAGCACTGATCACCGTACTTGTCATATTGAGACCTGTAGAAGCGCCAACGCCGATAACCGTGGCGGCATTACAGCGGATTGGCGAACCCAGGTTTCCGCAGGCGACATTCGGACCATAAATGGCCCAATCATAATCTGCTGCCGGATCAGTAGGAACAAGATCGAAGGTTAATGTTCCGCTTGTAGCAATCGTTATCTTATACCAGATGGAATTATGTTCACCGGTACTCAGACATCCTCCCAAAGGTTCATTGACCAAGCCAATACCGGAAGGACTGTAGGTAATACTAGAGTTTCCACAGACGGTTAATGCGGTAGAGCAATCTTCCTGGGAAAAAAAAGTTTGCGAGATAAGGAAAATAACGAGGAGTAAAGTTTTTTTCATATCAAATTTGGGTTTTATGGTTTAGTATCTATCAAATATAGAATTATTTATTATTAATACTTAAATTATTATACGATTTTCATAATTAAAAAATAAAATGACAAGTCATTCGGTTTAACCACAGAGACACAGAGAATGCACAGAGGTCACGGCGATTATGGATGTTGAATTTTGAATTTTAGATTCTGAATTATTTTGAATGGTTTCTTCATAACTTTCTAACCTTCTAACCTTCTAACCTTCTGGAGTCTTACATCTGAAATCTTTACTCTTTGCTCTTTGCTCTTTCTTCTAATTTACCACAGAGACACAGCGAATGCACAGAGGTCACGGCGATTATGGATATTGAATTTTGAATTTTAGATTCTGAATTATTTTGAATGGTTTCTTTATAACTTTCTAACCTTCTAACCTTCTAACCTTCAGGAGTCTTACATCTGAAATCTTTACTCTTTGCTCTTTGCTCTTTCTTCTAATTAACCACAGAAACACAGCGAATGCACAGAGGTCACGGCGATTATGGATGTTGAATTTGAATTTTAGATTCTGAATTATTTTGATTGGTCTCCTTATAACCTACCAACCTTCTGGAATCTGACATCTGATATCTAATATCTGATATCTGATATCTAACATCCTGCCTCAAAATCTCAAATACTCAAACACCCTGCTACATATCCACCTCACTCTCTAACCTTCTAACCCTAATTAACCACGCTGTCGCCAGGATATATTTAAAATTCACCCCACAGATCTCAGCAAAAATCATAAATTAGCCAGCCCTACCTCCTAACCTTAGCTTTACTTATAGGCTGGACGTCGGGATTCCCGAATAATTTATGCAACTGAACAACATCCTCTACAAAATAAGCCACTGGGAAAGCTGGGACTGGCGAATCAAATACATCCCAATCGTCCCGGTATGGGCCTGGAACTGCGCACGTGCAGGGTCGTTCTGGTTTTTCACACCCTCCAATCCTAAACTCGCCTTCGGCGGTTTTGAAGGCGTTACCAAGATGTCCATCTATGAACACCTGCCACCCGGAAGCTATCCGAAAAGCAGGCTGATTAAGGCCGGACAGGATTTCGCAAATGTAGAGCGGCTGGTGGCAGAGCGTTACACCTACCCTTTCGTTGTGAAACCCAATGTGGGCCGAATGGGCTTTATGTTCCGCATCATCCGCAAGCCGGAAGACCTAAGGGCCTATCATGAACTGATGCCTGTGGATTATATCATACAGGACCTCATTGAATTCCCCCTGGAAGTAAGCGTTTTCTACTACCGTTTGCCGGAGGATAAAAACGGTACCATCACCGGATTTATACGCAAGGAATTTCTGGAAATTACCGGCGACGGTCACTCCACCATGGACGAACTTATGGCCGCCAGTCCGCGCGTCTGTTTCCGCCTGGAAGAGATGCGCGCCAAGCATGCCGATAAGCTGGATCTGGTGCTGCAGAAAGGCGAAACCTTTTGCCTGAGCCATGCACTGAACCTCAGCCGCGGCTGTTCACTGGTGAGCCTGGAAAATGAGAAAGATGAAAGGCTGCTGAAGGTCTTCGATGAAATCAGCTCCTATTCCGACACCCTGTTTTATGGCCGCTACGACATTAAATGTGCCTCCATTGAAGACCTGAAGGCCGGCAGGAACTTTTCTATCATAGAATACAACGGTTGTGGCGCCGAACCGCACCATGTGTATGGCAACGGCAACACTTTTGCCCAGGCGTGCCTGATTTTGGCGCAGCACTGGAACATTCTGTACCGAGTCGCTCGCAGCAATTACCGCCGTGGCGCCAAATACGACAGCTTCAAAAAAGGCTGGAAGACAATGAAAGGGTGCCGCCGGCATTTCGCCAGACTCCGCCGGCTGGATGCCCATTTCCCGGACTCCTGAGCCCCGCACTCGCCATGGTCAGGTACGAAATTTCAGTATTCCTCCTATGGTAAGTCTTTAATTCTGTATATTTGATTTTCCTGAAGCTTTAAAACCAAAGCCTATGACTCAACTATCCGGTACGGCAGCCGAAATTTATGATCAGATCAAAGGCACGGATACCAAACTCGGTGACCTGCGCCAAATTGCTAAAAACATCAGAACCGATCATCCCCTGGCACTGGAATTATGGTCCACCGCGGAACTGTATCCGCGGCTGTTAGCGATTCTGATTATGGATAAGAAAGAACTCACGGAAACGGTGGTCCAACAACTTATATATGATATGGACAGCCACACCGGTACAGACCGTACCCAACTCGCCGACTGGCTGATGGCCAACCAGCTTACAAAAGATAAAAAAGGGCTTTCCATGCTGAATTCCTGGGAGCACCATCCTTCACCGCTACACCGCCGGCTGTTCTGGTACCATCAGGGCAGGTTGCGTTGGGTAGGACAGCAACCGCCGGCCAATACTGCGGCACTTCTGGAAGCTTTGGATGAAAGGATGGCTACCGAAGAAGCCGAAGTACAGTGGGCGATGAACTTCACGGCTGGCTGGATTGGTATATTTGATGAGTCCTACCGGCAAAGATGTATTGAAATTGGCGAAAGAACCGGCCTTTATAAAGACATGCCGGTAGCCCGAAACTGTGCGCCGGATTATCTGCCGGCCTTCATTGAATCGGAGCTGGCAAAGCGTAAGACGAAAAAATAGCCAACATCTTAGCGGCAATTGTATTATAGAATTTTCTTTTTAACAACGAATGGCTTGTTTACTGTACCTAATAATTAATTCTGATGAAAAAAACTGTATTCTCCCTGCTATGCATCCTTCTCGCGTTATCCTACAATGCACAGAGCCACCGCTTTCTCTACGAATATACCTTTAAAATAGACTCCCTGGACCGCAGTAAATCTGAAAAAGAACTGATGGTACTGGACATTGGAAAGGAAGGCTCACGTTTTTACAGTTTTGAGAGAGCACAGTATGACTCTGTCAGGGAGTCGGAAATAAAAAAGGCTATGCAGACAAAAGCAACGCATATAGATTTTACGCATATCCGTGATCGTTCAAAAGTCCGCAGCCGCGTAACCAAAAAATATCCAGACTACCAAACTACCCTGCATACAACCATCGGGTCAGATGATTTGGCTGTCCTGTACGAAGCTAAAATGGAATGGTCGATTTCGAAAGAAACCAGGACCATTAAAGGTTTGAAGGCTCAGAAAGCTACATGTTCACTTGCCGGCCGCCGGTGGACTGCATGGTATACTTCTGAAATTCCCTTGCAGGACGGCCCTTACAGATTCGCCGGACTCCCAGGCCTCATCCTTGAGATCAACGATTCAAAAGGAGATCACGTATTTACATTTGCAGGAAACCGTAAACATAAAGACTTGCGGCTGCAGGAGAACGAGAAAGGTATTCCTGTCTCGGAAAAAAAGTTTAACGAACTATGGAAAATATATGTTAAGGATCCAGCAAAATCTACACGTATGATATTGGCGGACCCCGATGTTAAGATTACGATGAGCGATGGTTCCGGCCGCATTATTCCTCAGGCAGAAATGATTCGCAACAATGAAATCAGGCTGAAGGAAAAATTGCAGAAGAATAATAATTTTATTGACCTGACTCTATACAGGTAGTTGTTATCAGAAGAACGGTTTTAACTCTTTTATTTTTGCCGCCCAACTTTCAATAGAAACAAACAAAGCTATTGTATAAGTAATTCATACCACGAAAGCGTGGGTTTTGTACATCTATCTGGCCTGTTTTAAGGTTATATTTGTCTACTGATAAGCAGACGCAAATATTGATGAAGATGAATACACCTGTACAAACACTGTTGGTACCGACAGACTTTACCGATAAATCCCGAAACGCCGTCAACCTGGCCGTTCAGGTTGCACTTCGGCATGAAGCGCGAATGCTGATTACCCATACCGTACCTGCCAATTTCATCATAGACCATACGGGAAGACAACTGATCGGCGGCGAGCGTGTTAGCCAGAACGTAGAAACTGCGGTGCGCGATCTTCGTACCCTTTATGAAGCCCTGACTGCGGAGTATCCTGCGCTCACACTGGAAACCCGTGTTACTACAGGCGAGGTATGCGACTCACTGAATGAACTGGCTCTGGAACTGGGTGCCGACCTCATCATCATGGGAACTTCCGGCGTGCAGAAATTCAGACAGGCGCTGCTGGGCTCCCACTCCTATTCTGTGCTTAACCGTGCTGTATGTTCGGTGATGCTTATGCCGGAATCCCGCACGCAGTACGAATTCAAAAAAATCCTTTTTCCGGTGCGGGCCGTAGATCATTTAGCGCTCAAGATGGAATTTGCGCTGGCCATTGCCAACAGAAATGAAAGCGAAATCAGCCTGATGGGTGTGGGCAATATGGATAATATGCCCGCGGTACGCGATGCCTTCCTGCAAATGAAGGAGCAGCTACAGCACAATGCTGAGTATTTTAATTCGAAACTGGTGCTAACTGCAGACAATGCTGAAATGATCAGCCAAACAACAGAATCCGAAAGCAGTGACCTGGTGATACTGAACTTCGAAGACGAGATGAAATGGAAATCACTTTTTTCCGAAAATTTCTTCAAGAAAATCATTAATGATACCGATACCGCACTGCTTTTTGTAAAACCTCGGAATCCGGAACCAATTCCTGTGGATATCAATTCCTACGACATCACACTTCCCATTCCGGGATAAATACTTATTATGACTGAATTTAAAAAATATACCGAAACAGAAAAAGCCACTGACCGGCAGATTGAGCAGATCGTTGACTTCCTGCATGACCATCTGGATCAGTACGGCGATGAAAAAGCAGATATTGAGAAATCCATCCTTTACGCGATGGGACATAACGGAAAACCGGGTGGCCTAGTGATTACCGCTGAAAATGCCGGGGGTCTGAAGGGCGCGGTGGTTGTCAATAAAACCGGTATGGAAGGTTATATTCCGGAAAACATCCTGGTATATATTGCCATAGACCGTGATACCCGCGGTACCGGACTGGGAAAAAAACTGATGCAGCAGGCCATTGAGTACAGTGATGGTGATATTGCCCTGCACTGTGAACCGGAAAACCCGGCCAAGCACCTGTACCATAAATTAGGTTTCACATCCAAATACCTCGAGATGAGGTTAAAAAAACACTAATGTCTTATATTTCATTAAACAGCGATAAACTTTTTCATAATTTTAATTTTCTTGACGCATTGTTCAGTCAACATCAGATTGACTGGGCAATTGTCGGGAAACTGCTTTGCGGAAACGCAACCTTCCTGAAGGTGCTGCTGGATATGACCGATAAGGAAATCTGCGATTCACGTCTTAGCAACCTGAAGACCATCAAGAAAATTTCTCCCGAAACCAATACCATCTATATAAAACCGCCAGCCAAGAGACTGGCGCGCAGCATTGTAAGATTTGCGGATGTAAGTTTCAATACAGAACTGCAGACGCTGAAAGCGCTTTCAGAACAGGCGGTAATTCAGGAAAAAACACACCGTGTTGTACTGATGCTGGAGATGGGTGAGCTACGCGAAGGCATTATGCTTAAAGACCTGATGGATTTCTATGCCCGGGTGCTGGAGCTTCCCAATATTGAAATCGTAGGTCTTGGAACCAATCTCTGCTGCCTGAACGGTATCCTGCCGGATGAAGACAAGCTGAAGACGCTGGCGTGGTGCAGAAATATCCTGGAGGATCAGTTCGGTCATAAAATACCCTATATTTCCGGCGGATCATCGGTTACGCTGCCGTTGCTGATCAGGGACGAAGTTCCCACAGCCATCAACCATTTCCGCATCGGGGAAACACTTTTCTTCGGTACCGATGTGTATGCGGACAAGCTGATCCCGGGAATGCATCAGGATGTCTTCACGCTGCATGCCGAAGTCATAGAACTTTCAGAAAAACCGCTCCTCCCCACCGGTACAGCGGGCACCAATCTGACGGGCGAAACTCCCGAATTCAGTGAGGAGGACAGGAACCGAAGCTCCGTAAGGGCCATTGTAGATGTAGGTTTACTGGACACCGATTACAATAATATTATACCCACGCAGCCTGGAATCAGCATTATAGGTGCCAGTTCAGATATGCTGATCCTGGACCTGAATGATAACCCGGGCGGCATAAAAGTGGGTGACACGCTGGAATTCAGCATGAATTACATGGCCGTACTGCGTGCTATGAATTCAGATTACGTTGATAAGACCGTGATTCCTCGTTCGGCGGCTCCGGACCTCGATGACATCACGAAATCCGGTGGTTTTTCCTATATTTAGTCAATTAAAGTTGGCGGATGCTTCATCAGGAAATGAAGTACCCTGACATTGACTGATCATTATGCCCGAATCCACTATCCCCACCCTGAACATCAGTACACTGAAGTGTCCCGTCTCTTTTGGGGGTGACTTTGGGATCCTGCCGTTGGATGCAACCCCGGTGCCTGATGTGCTTTCAACATCGGTGAAGACAAAATTCTATGCCCTTCTGATCCCGCTGGCGGGTACCGGCGAACTCATACTGGACGGCAATAGCCTAGAAATGCGGCGTGGGCGTGTGTTTTTCATCAATTACAGTCAGGTACTCCGATTCTTGCCGGCGGCTTCCTTTACGGGCAAACTTATTGTATTTACCCGGTCTTTCTACAACCTGATCTATACCGGCAACCGTAAAATTAAGAATGACACCGCTTTCTCGGGTCTTCCTGCTTTCGCCGACTTCCGGCGGGGAGATTTTGCTGATTTTTTGGCTACGGTGTCGGATTTCACCACTGAGGCGTCAAAACAGCAGGCGCTGAACCGGGAAACGGTGTGCCTGCTGCTGAAAGTGACCATGCTGAAGTTCATACGCGCCAGTGGTGGCGACAATTATATCGGTTTCAAAACCAACCGGACCCTGGCTTATGTGGAAGCTTTTGAAACACTTGTGAACCAGAATTTCCGACAGCTGAAGCGTACTTCCGAATACGCAGAAAAGCTGAATATCACACCAAACTACCTTAACTCCATTGTAAAAGACCGCCTGGACCTTACTGCTGAGCAGTACATCCGTAACCGGGTTATCCTGGAGGCGGAACGTCTGCTGCTGAACACCAGTCTTTCTGTTACCGAAATTTCCTTCGATTTAGGTTTCTCTGATAAATCCCATTTCGGAAAATATTTCCGTAAAGCTACCGGCCACAGTCCCAACCGCTTCCGTCACAAATTCGTGAACGGACAGTAGGTGCATTGTGCTTAACTCATTCGGCATCCGTCACCTGAAAGTAACATATGTTACGGTGCAGGCCTGAGTCATTGCTTAATTTTGCATCACTGAAAAGGAGTAAGTATTAAAAAATTCAAAAATATACAACTATGTTCTTTAAACACATTTACGACAAAAGTTTAGCACAGGCAAGTTACCTGATCGGCTGTCAGGCCACCGGTGAATCAATTGTTATTGATGCCAAGCGCGATGTGGATACCTACCTGCAGATTGCAAAGGAAAACAACCTTAAGATTACCCATATTACCGAAACACATATTCACGCCGATTTCCTGGCCGGTTCCAGAGAACTGGCGGCGCTTACCGGCGCGCAGATGTATCTTTCTGATGAAGGCGGCCCGGAATGGCACTATGAATTTCCGCATAAGGGACTGAAGCACGGCGATCAGATAAAAGTGGGAAATCTTACCCTGGAAGTTCTTCACACCCCGGGGCACACTCCGGAAAGCATCAGTTTCCTGTTAACGGACCATCCTGCTACTGATGAACCGGTGATGATCTTTACAGGCGACTTCGTGTTTGTAGGCGATGTGGGCCGGCCGGATTTACTGGAGAAAGCAGCCGGATATGCGGGGACACAGGAGAAAGGTGCTCATGAGATGTACGCTTCGGTGAAGGATTTTGCACAGTTGCCTGCCTTTCTTCAGGTGTGGCCTGGACATGGCGCGGGATCGGCCTGCGGCAAAGCATTGGGAGCGGTTCCAAGCTCTACGGTGGGCTACGAGAAAAAACGTAACTGGGCCTTCCAATATGAAAATGATGAGGATGGTTTCGTAGAATATCTGCTTGAAGGTCAGCCTGAACCTCCAAAGTATTTTGCGATGATGAAGAAGCTGAACAAAGTGGACCGTCCCCTGCTTACTGAAGTTCCCAAACATAAAGAACTCAGCAGCGAAGAACTTACAGCGGCTATGCAAAAAGGAATTACAGTTGTTGATACGCGCAACAAAGCGGATTTTGCAGAAGGATTTCTTCCGGGCAGCCTTAACATTCAGAATAACAACAGTCTGAGCACGTGGGCAGGATGGCTTCTTGACTATGAAAAACCTTTCATTTTAATTGCTGAAGAAGGTGACATGGAGGAACTGACCCGCAAACTGATGCGCATTGGACTGGATACTATACAGGGATATTTCCCCGTGGCCAAACTTTCTGAACTTGAACTCGAGAAAGCTGATGTGATTGATATTGAAGAATTCAAATCCTATATCGGACAACCTGATGTTCAGATTGTGGACGTACGCGGAAAAACAGAATTTGAAGCAGGCCATGTAAAGGGTGCCGAAAATAATTTTGTAGGTACTCTGCCGCAAAATCTGGATAAAATAGACCGCAATAAGCAGGTGGTGATTCACTGCCAGGCAGGTGACCGTTCTTCTGTAGCCTATTCTGTTTTGCGAAAAAATGGATTTAGAAATGTAAAAAACTATTCCGGCGGAATGAAGGAATGGAAGGAAAAAGGCAATCCCATAGTCTCGTAGGCAGCATGATAAGGATCATTCAAAACTGGACGCTTCTCCGGGCAGTACGCCTGGGCGTAGGGCTGCTGCTTATGGTCGAAGCTCTGCGGTCGCAGAACTGGTTTATGACAGCCGCAGCCGCGGTAGTTATCATCATGCCTTTGCTGAATATAGGCTGCTGCAACAACGGAGGTTGCGGAATACAGGCAGATAAAGTAACTGCAAAACCGCAGAAGGAGACAGATTATGAAGAAGTTATTTAACTAAAAAAATAAAAAAATGTCAAAATTCAATGAAGTGATCGCTCAGGACAAGCCTGTACTTGTAGACTTTTTCGCTGAGTGGTGCGGACCCTGTAAAATGCAGGCTCCCATTCTGGAGGAACTGAAAAAGAAAATCGGAGACCGGGCAACCATCATTAAAGTTGATGTAGACAAAAACCCGGCAGTTGCGGCTCAGTTTGGGATAAGGAGTGTTCCTACACTGATTATTTTCAGGAAAGGCGAGATCCGCTGGAAACAGTCCGGTGTATTTCCTGCCAACGAACTGGAGCGTCTCATCAGCGAAAATTATTAATATACACCAATATCAGGAGCTGCAGCGGAGATCTTAACTCTTCTGCAGTTTCTCTTTTACATTATGAACAAGGAAAAAACAAAAGAATGGTTTAAAAAAAACTGGAGCACCGCCTTACTCACAGCTTTCCTGGCCGTTATACTCATCAGTCCTGACGCAAAAACCTGGTTTATGCGGCAGGTAATTTCAACTGGTGTAATGAATCTCACCCTGCAGGACCAGATTAAAGAATCTAAGGGCAAAACTATAGGCGAAATTGCGGACTTCAGAGTTCAGGACGAGGATGGCCGCTTGGTAAGTACACAGGACTTAAAGGGCAAAGTGGTCTTTATGAATTTCTGGGCATCCTGGTGTCCGCCCTGCCGGGCAGAATTTCCATCCATACAGAAATTCTACGACCGTTATAAAGATGATAAGGATGTGGTCTTCCTTACAGTAAACCTGGACGATCAGCCCGACGCCGGCAGGAATTATCTGGATAAGCAAAAGTATACCCTACCATTATTGGTTCCGGCGTCCGCCATTCCGGCGGCTTATTACACAGGTTCGCTTCCGACCACCGTTGTTCTGGATAAAAAAGGTGCTATACGGCTGCACCACACCGGCATGGCCGATTACAGCAAGGACTCATTTTACAAAAAAATTGATAAGATGCTGGCAGAGTGAGGCTGATGAAAAGCCACATTCCTGCGGTGCTCAAACATCATTAAAACCCTTACTTTTGCAGGATTGTTCCTGAAAGATGAAAAGCGTACTGAACCTGTTCGATTTTAGCCAAAAAGTAAATTACCGTACGGAAATCCTGGCAGGCCTTACCGTAGCCATGACTATGATCCCGGAATCCCTTTCATTTGCCATACTGGCGGGTTTTCCGCCGCTTGTGGGACTGTACGGCGCCTTTATTATGGGTGTGGTGACAGCGGTATTCGGTGGCCGGCCCGGTTTGATTTCCGGGGGTGCCGGCGCCACGGTGATCGTACTCATCGCCCTTATGAAATCTCACGGTCTGGAATATGTTTTTGGGGCTGTGGCACTGGCCGGTGTAGTGCAGATTGCTGTGGGATTGCTGAAACTCGGAAAATTTGTGCGGCTGGTCCCTCAACCTGTGATGTTTGGTTTTGTAAACGGTCTGGCCATCATTATCTTCATGTCTCAGTTTGAGCAGTTCCGTACTGTGGTGAACGGAGAAATTACCTGGCTTCGCGGAACTCCCCTCTACATCATGTCTGCTTTGGTGGCATTGACAGTTGCAGTAGTCCTTGTGTTTCCCAGAATCACAAAAAAAATACCTTCCTCGCTGGCGGCCATTGCGGTTGTTTTTCTGCTGGTGATCGGCTTTAACATTGACACCAAACAGGTGCAGGATATCGCCTCGGTAAGCGGCAGCCTGCCGCCCTTTCATATTCCGCAGATACCGTTTACGCTGGAAACGCTGCAGATTATCTTTCCCTACGCAGCAATTATGGCCGCTGTAGGACTTACCGAGGGTTTACTGACGCTTAATTTGGTTGATGAAATTACCGGAACCAAAGGAAACAGCAACCGGGAATGCGTGGCGCAGGGCGGTGCCAATATCCTGAACGGATTTTTCTACGGAATGGGCGGCTGTCCAATGATAGCCCAAACGCTGGTAAACCTTTCGGCCGGCTCCCGAGCCAGACTTTCCGGAATTGTAGCGGCTTTAACTATCCTGATTATTATTCTGGTGGGTGCCCCGGTTATTGGTAAACTACCTGTTGCCGCACTTGTGGGCGTAATGATAATGGTGGCTGTAGGTACATTCGAGTGGGCCAGCCTCAGGATCCTGCGCCGCATGCCGCGTTCCGATATTTTTGTGATGATCGTGGTTACAGGCATCACCGTTATATTGCATAATCTGGCTTTAGCGGTACTTATAGGCGTCATCATTTCAGCATTGGTCTTTGCCTGGGATAATGCCAAACGCATCCGGGCGCGCAAACATGTGGACGATGACGGAGTGAAGCACTATGATATTTACGGACCTTTATTCTTCGGTTCGGTGGCCGGATTTGCCGAGAAATTTGACCCGCAGAATGACCCTCAGCAAGTGATCATTGATTTTGCCGAGAGCCGCGTAGTGGATATGTCGGCCATAGAGGTACTGAGCAGCCTTACGAAAAGGTATCATCAGCTTGGCAAAACCGTGCGTTTGCAGCACCTGAGCCCGGATTGCCGCCAGCTGCTGAAAAATGCCGAAGCCATCATTGAAGTAAATGTAGTGGAAGACCCTACTTACAGGATTCCGGTATAGACAGGCACTGATTAAGAAATAACTTCACTTTTTAATTTTGAGTTAAGTTATCAGTTTCCAGGCGGTCTGCGCGGACTCCTGCTGCGTGATTCAACTTAGGAAACTTTGTAAACAAAGCTAAAGAAGACCGTTCTTTGCATTCGGGAAAGTGCGCCGAAATATAGCGTTGCAGCAACTCATGGTGGTGACTGTTCATAAGGGAAACAAATGCTTCAAAAACAAAAACCTTTCAGAATTTCTTCCGAAAGGTTTAAGTTAAAGCGTTTACGAATTTATCCCCTGTTGGACACGGTCAGTTTTACATCCATATTATTTCGCGTGGCATTGGAATAAGGACAAACTTCATGCGCTTTCTCCACCAGTGACTGCGCTTCCTCCAGGGATACTCCGGGAACGTTGACCTCAAGTTCAGCCGCCAGACCGAAACCACCATTGTCAATCTGGCCAATGCTGACTTTTGCGGTTACAGAAGTTTCACCGGTTCTTACCTTTGCAAGTCTGCTTACCTGTTTCAGCGCGCTGTCAAAACAGGCCGAATAACCTGCGGCAAACAGCATCTCAGGATTAGCATAATCATCATTGGCGCCGCCCAGAGCCTTAGGCATGCGGACCTCCATGTCGATCAGTCCGTTATCACTTTTTACATGGCCGTCGCGGCCTCCTGTGGCAGTGACATTTGTGGTATATAATGTTTTCATAACTGTTTTTGTATTTGATTAATGATTTTGTTAAGGGTGATTTTCAGGGCGTTAAGTTCTTCCACCTCCACATCTATATTTTTCAGCATTTTAGCCGGGATGTCCAGGGCTTGCTCACGAAGCGACCTACCGATGTCGGTAAGAAACAGATGCACCACCCTTTCGTCATCAGTACAGCGCGTACGTGTCACAAAACCCTTTAACTCAAGCCGTTTCAGCAGAGGGGTCAGCGTGCCGCTGTCCAGAAGGAGGCGGCTGCCCAGGTCGCAGACTGCAAGGCCGTCCTGCTCCCACAGAACCAGCATCACCAGATACTGGGGGTAGGTTAAATCCAGCTCCTCCAGCAGCGGGCGGTAAAGGCCGGTAATCTCCCGGGAAAGAGCATACAGGGGAAAACACAACTGCTCGTTCAGCAGCAGGGAATCAGTGGTGCCCATATCTTTATCTTTATGTTATTTTCTGATGATGAATTCCTCCATCGGCAACCTTACCTTTTTCATGGACGAAAGCCAGTCTTTTTCAGCATCGCGGTAACCCAGGTAAAGCAGTGTCACACTCTTCAGTCCAAGTTCCGGAAGCCCCAGGATATCATCAACAACATCATTGCTGAAACCCTCGGCGGGCGTACTGTCTATCTTAAGTTCTGCCGCCTGTGCCATAGCTAGTCCAAGAGCAATATATGTCTGTCTGGCGGTATGAGCAAAATGCTCAGCCGGTGTCTGTGCGCCGTAAAGCTGCTTCAGCAGGTCTGTATAACTTCCAAAACGGCCGCGCGGCAATTCCCGTACATCAGTATGGTAATCGTACACGGCGTCTATTTTCTCTGCGGAATATTCGTCCCAGGCAGCAAATACCAAAACATGCGAACAGTCGCTCATTACCTCCGGATTCAGTGCACCCTTAACCATCTTCTCTTTCAGTTCCTGATTCTCCACCACGATCACGCGGAAAGGCTGCAGCCCGGAGGATGTGGGAGCCAGACGCGCTGCCTCAAGGATGCGGGTTAAATCCTGTTCTGAAACTTTTCTGTTTGGATCGTACGCTTTAACAGCATGTCTCCAGTTTAAATCTTCTATTAATGACATTTATTTGAATTTTGTTGATTGTTACTTCCTGTGTCCAGCATATTCATTGAACGGTACAAAGGTACAGCTTAATTATATTGTGCACAATTTAATTGTAGCAAATGTATAGTAGACAGATTCTATCAGGATAGCAAGTCAATTCAAAAAAAATCCCCTCAAAAATGAGGGGAAGATATTTAAGCCAAATCATATCGGTCGGCATTCATAACCTTAGTCCAGGCTTTAATGAAGTCTTTTACGAAACGTTCTCGGTTATCGTCCTGTGCATAGAATTCAGCATAAGACCTCAGAATGGAATTCGAGCCGAAAACAAGGTCCACACGGCTGGCTGTCCATTTCACCTGGCCGGATTTCCGGTCGGTGATATGATAAAGGTTATCGGTTACAGGTACCCACTTAAAGTTCATATCAGTAAGGTTGATGAAGAAATCATTGGACAGTGTGCCGGGTCTGTCTGTGAAGACACCCTCCCTGTTTCCGCCATAATTGGTATCCAGGACACGCATACCTCCGACAAGAACCGTCATCTCAGGTGCGGTAAGACCCATCAGTTGGGTACGGTCCAGCATCAGTTCCTCTGCGGAGACCACATAATCGGCTTTCAGCCAGTTACGGTAACCGTCGTGTACCGTTTCCATCTCGTCAAAGGATCCGGCGTCTGTCATTTCCTGGGTGGCATCACCTCTGCCGGGCGAAAACGGCACCTCCAGTTCATAACCCGCCTCACGGACCGCCTGTTCCACGGCGGCCGTTCCCCCCAGCACAATAAGGTCTGCCATGCTCACCTTCACACTGTAATTCTGCTGAATACCTTCCAGCACACGCAGAACTCTGGCCAGCCTTTCAGGTTCATTGCCCGCCCAGTTTCGCTGCGGTTCCAAACGAATACGCGCACCGTTTGCGCCTCCCCGGTAATCGGAACCACGGTAAGTCCGGGCGCTGTCCCAGGCTGTGGTAATCAATTCTGTACGGGTGAGTCCACTGTTCAATAGTTTTTGTTTCAGTTCATCAATCTGATCATTGCTCAGTGTATAATCAGGAATCGGTATTGGATCCTGCCAGATAAGGTCTTCGGCAGGCACATCAGGACCGAGATATCGCGATTTAGGACCCAGGTCGCGGTGGGTCAGCTTGAACCAGGCGCGGGCAAAAGTATCCGAGAAATAATCAAAATCCTTGTGGAAGCGTTCCACAATCTTGCGGTAACCGGGATCTACTTTCATCGCCATATCGGCATCAGTCATCATGGGATTCCTGCGAACATCGGGATTGTGGGCATCCACAGGTTTAAGTTCTTCCGGAAGATTCACCGGTTCATACTGATTGGCACCGGCCGGGCTCTTGGTCAGCCTCCATTCATGGTTGAGCAGAAGGTCCAGATATCCATTATCCCATTTTGTGGGATGAGTGGTCCAGGCACCCTCCAGTCCGGAGGTGACGGTATCTTCGCTGTGTCCTTTGCCTTTGGGATTCAGCCAGCCAAGACCCTGGGCATGCAGACCTTCTTCTTCGGGATCGCCGCCCAAAACGGAAGCATCACCGTTACCGTGGCATTTACCTACGGTATGACCGCCTACGGTAAGCGCAGCCGTTTCTTCATCATTCATTGCCATACGGCTGAAGGTCACCCTTAAGTCTGCCGCCGTCTTCAGGGGATCCGGATTACCGTCTACCCCCTCGGGGTTTACATAAATCAGACCCATCATAACAGAAGCCAGGGGATTTTCGAGTTCGCGGTCGCCGGTATAGCGGCTGCCCTCACTGCCTGTTGGCGCCAGCCAGTCCTTCTCGGCTCCCCAGTAAATATCTTTCTCAGGATGCCATACATCTTCGCGCCCGCCTGCAAAGCCAAAGGTTTTAAACCCCATGGATTCATAGGCCATGTTTCCGGCTAAAATAATCAGGTCGGCCCAGGAAAGTTTATTGCCGTATTTTTTCTTGATGGGCCATAGAAGCCGTCTTGCTTTGTCCAGGTTCACATTGTCCGGCCAGGCATTGAGCGGCGCAAAGCGCTGACTGCCCGTGTTACTGCCGCCACGACCGTCTGCAGTTCTGTACGTTCCGGCCGAGTGCCAGGCCATACGGATCATGAGACCGCCATAGTGGCCCCAGTCTGCCGGCCACCATTCTTTGCTGTCGGTCATCAGCGACTTCAGGTCGGATTTCACCGCTTCCAGGTCCAGCTTTTTAAATTCGTCGGCATAATTAAATTCTTCGCCGAACGGATTGGTCTTTCGGTCGTGTTGTGAGAGGATATCAAGGTTCAGCGACTTGGGCCACCAGCTCATCACATTCTTACTGTCTTCTGTATTGGAACCATGAATAACAGGGCATTTTCCACTGCCCAGACTCGCACCGGCCACCGGAATTGGATTCTCTTCGTTCTGACTGTGGATGGTTTCGCCCTGCTGAGGGTTGTTCTCCACCGGTTGATTGGCCTGCTCCATGGCCTCCTGAGCTTTCTGCCCTTCATGGTGAGGGCACTTTCCGTCTGAGTTTGTCATTTTGCTTGTTTTTACCAAAGTTAGGATTAATTCGTAGCTGTGCAGTCATCAAATTCATAGTTAATCATCATTCTTATCATAGATACCGTGAATAAAAACAATCAAATTAATATAAATCGTCTATTACATACAGCAAAAGCACCGTAATCAAAGTTGCGGCATTCTGCAGATTAATAAAAATTGCTGAAATTTGCGGACATTCTTAATGCTGCCGAAAATGAAGTTATGTATTGCTGAGAAACCCAGTGTGGCCCGCGATATTGCCAAAGTGCTGGGCGCGCACCAGGCCCGTGCGGGTTATATGGAGGGAAACGGTTATCTTGTGACATGGACTTTCGGGCATCTTTGCACCCTCAAAGAACCTCATGATTACAGTCCGCATTATAAATCCTGGGACCTGATCTTCCTGCCCATCATTCCAAAAAATTTCGGCATCAAACTCATTCCCAATCCTGGAGTGGAAAAACAGTTCCGTGTAATAGAGGAACTGGTGGAACAGTGCACGGAGGTAATAAACTGCGGGGATGCCGGTCAGGAAGGCGAACTGATACAGCGCTGGGTGCTGCAGAAGGCCCGGTGCAAAAAACCCGTGCAGCGCCTCTGGATTTCTTCACTGACTGAAGAGGCTATTTTGGAAGGATTTGCCAATCTGAAACCCGCTGAGGACTACCACAACCTATATCTGGCAGGAAACGCAAGGGCGGTGGGCGACTGGCTTCTGGGCATAAACGCCACCAGGCTTTTTACAAGGAAATTTGGCGCTAACCGCGGCGTACTGTCTGTTGGCAGGGTGCAGACACCGACACTCGCAATGCTGGTTCAGAGGCAGAAGGAGATTGATGCATTTACTTCTGAAGAATATTGGGAACTGAAAACAGTTTACCGGGAAGTCCAGTTTACGGCGGCCATTGACCGTCTAAAAACCAAAGAAAAGGCAGAGAAAGGACTGGAATATCTGAAGCAGCACCAGTTTGAAATAGTTTCCTTTGAAATAAAAGAGGGTAAAGAAAAAAATCCCCGCCTGTTCGACCTTACGGCGCTGCAGGTGGAAGCCAACCGCAAATACGGCTTCTCGGCCGAGAACACTTTAAAGTACATCCAGAGTCTTTACGAGAAAAAACATACAACCTATCCGCGTGTTGACACCACTTACCTACCCGACAGCCTTTATCCGAAAATTTCCGGAATCCTGAAGTCAATGACTTTTTACAGTGAGTTTACGGCACCCCTGCTGGCCGGAGAACTCCCCAAGACCAAGGCGGTCTTCGATGATTCCAAAGTGACCGACCATCACGCTGTCATTCCTACTGAAATCACACCGGGAACCACGCTGCCCCGTGAGGAGAAACTTATTTACGATCTGGTGGCAAAGCGGTTTATCGCCGTATTCTATCCGGAATGTAAGATTTCAAACACTCTGGTAGAGGGTAAAGTGGGTACCATACCTTGCAGGACAAGTGGCCGGCAGGTGCTGGAACCCGGCTGGCGTTCGGTGTACGCAAAAGATAAAGCAGAAGTCTCAGAAAAATCCGGAGCAGAGGCAAAGGTCGAAGAGCAGGAGATCCCGGAATTCAAAGCGGGTGAGACAGGTCCGCATTATCCGCTGGTGCATCAGGGAAAAACAAGCCCGCCGAAACCTTATACTGAGGCTACCCTGCTTCGCGCCATGGAAACGGCCGGAAAGCAGGTAGAGGACGAAGAGCTGAGGGACATGCTTAAGGCCAACGGTATCGGAAGACCTTCTACAAGAGCCAACATCATTGAGACGCTTTTCAAAAGGCAATATATTGAAAGGAAAAAGAAGAACATTTTTGCCACCCGCACGGGCATGGACCTTATAGACACCATAGATGATGAAGTCCTGATGAGTCCGGAACTCACAGGCGAATGGGAATATAAACTCAGAAAGATTGAAAGCGGTGAATATGAAGCCAATGTTTTCCGGGAAGAGCTGGTGACTATGGTGACCAACCTTACCCGAAAGGTAATTAGTGAAAAAACCCGAAGCATTTCGTTTGAGGAAGCTCCTGCCGCACAAAAAAAAGAAAAGACTGTCCGCAAGAATCCGGTACCAGAATGGACTGAAATAAAATGCCCTAAATGTAAGGAGAACCACCTGATTAAAGGCAAGACGGCCATAGGATGCGTAAGACACAGGGAGTGCGGCTTCAAAATACCCTTTGTCTGCTTCGGAAAAAAGCTTACAATGAAACAGATTCATGACATTGTCGCTAAAGGCAAATCAGGAAAACTGAAAGGATTTAAAGAACATCCTCAAGGCATTACTGAGGGCTTGCTGATATTAAGAGAAGATGGCGGTGTTGAGCTACTCGCCGGATAAGTGCTTCAACTTCAGCAATAAAAATTTTCCGTTGATTACACTATTCTTTATCGGCACTTCACCCTTCGCTTCCTGTAAAATTCGTAATTATTTAAAAATATTACCTTTGCAGCTTCGCGGCCGGCAGGCCGTCATATTTTTATAATGAAAGGGATACAATCCCTTTGCAAACTTTACCCTCATGACAATAGAAAAAAACCACGTAGTTGCACTTCAGTACACTTTGAATGCGATTGAAGAAAATGGAGCGCAAACCTTCATTGAAAAAACGGATGCTGAGAACCCTTTCACCTTTCTTTACGGTGTGGGAATGATGCTGCCTAAATTTGAACAGGAAATTGAAGGACTGACAGCCGGCGATAAGAAGTCGTTCACACTTAGCCCTCAGGAAGGTTATGGCGAAAGAGTGGAAAACGCAACAACGCAGCTTCCTGCAGACATGTTCGCACAGTCCGGAATGCCACCGGTAGGCGCAATTCTGCCGTTACAGGACCAGGATGGCAATCATCTTAGCGCTGTTGTAATGGAAGTAGCTGATGATGCAGTTACCGTAGACCTTAATCATCCTATGGCAGGAAAGACCCTGAATTTTGACGTTGAAGTTGTACTTACCCGTCCGGCAACCGAGGAAGAACTTTCTCATGGTCATGCACATGGTGCAGACGGACATTCCGGACACTAAAAATATTTTATTATCAGTTAAGGCTCCGACGAATATCGGAGCTTTTCTGTTTCAATGAACAGGTTTTTGGTCCACTTTAATAGAGGTTAATAATCCGTGTGAGAAAACTTTAGTGCCGTGTTATATTTTTTGAACAATTAAATAGGATATCGACAAAATTTGTGTACTTTTGTGCCTCACAAAATCCGATGCCCGGATGGTGAAATTGGTAGACACGCTCGTTTCAGGTGCGGGTGCCCACAAGCTTGCAGGTTCGAGTCCTGTTCCGGGCACATTGAAGCTCTCATTTTTAATGAGGGCTTTTTTTAGCTATGTTATTCCCGCTGTCATTTCTTATAAACCTTTCCATCCACTTAACTACCTACGTCCCAACTAATTTAACTGTCTGACGTCTGAAATCTGAGATTAACATCTGAGATCTTGACTCCCGGCTCCACTAACCTCAACGAGTACAAAGGTTGCAGCAGGATCAGAAAGTTTGTATTTGCAGAAGTGGTGAACATTCTAAACTTCTACCCCCCCAAACTACCTAATCGCTTAATAAACAAAAAAAACACTTACAGTTGCCCGTAAGTGCTTTATTTCGAGTGGAGGATATCGGGATCGAACCGACCACCTTTAGACTGCCAGTCTAACGCTCTAGCCAGATGAGCTAATCCCCCGTTTTGGTTGTGCAATATTAGTTATTTTTTTTAAATATTTAAACTAAATTAACAGAAATACTGTTATGAGATGCATTTTTTATGGCCTTGCCTTTTTCCAGCACAATCATTTGCGGACTTTGGTGCTCAATATCAAAGAGTTCCGCAATCCTGTTCGAGAGGCTGCGGAAAGCCAGGAGGTCCAGAAAATAATACTCCGCGTCCTTATCAGAAGATTCCACTTCCCTTTCAAAATTCTTCAGTACAGTCTGACTGATAAAGCATCTGGTGGAGTGCTTAAACAAAACCACCTTTTTTTCATGTGATTTCTGCACGGCGTCTTCCAGCATCTGCTCCGAGGTCAGTATTTTCCAGAAACCCCGCTCTGCTTCGCTGTTCCGTCCCTCATTACTTCCAAAAAGTCTGTTCAGTAAATTCATAACCCAAATTGTTTTAAATGGTGATCCAGATGTTTGTACTCCAGGAAACCCCAATCCTTAGGCTGCATTTTGCCGAACAGCGGATGCGTGTCCGGGAGTTTTCCTGCATCTGCAAGCGCACAGTACCCGTCCAGCGTATGCAAAAGGTCTACCATTTCGGTTTTATAGTCAGTGCATTCTTCAGCCCGGAGTTCTGCAAAGGTGGGCATATTTCGCGGAATTCCGTTTTTAAAAATCTTCATCTCCATTTTGGTTACGATTCCGACATAAAGAATAATACGCGGTGGCTCCGGCACTGAAATCTTCCCCAGTGGAATCTCCAGCACCAGCCGGCAGTGCTTCAGCATCTGTGTAGCGTTCATCCGTCCCCAGCGGGCTTCAGCATCTTCTGCAAGTGCGGATAACCGCTGTTTAACTTCATCCTGATCACAAAGCCGGTGCAGACTGTTCAGCATTACCAGTTCATCCTTTTTTTCAGGTTCTCTATGTGGGCAAGATGATGGCTGCAGTGCCAGGCAAAGAATGCCAGACTTTCGCGCAGGGTAATGCTTCGCTGCTGTTCCGGATGGACAAAGGTGCGCTGAAATTCACGGTTGGTTAATGCCTTCAACTCGTAGACCCACCGCTGGTGCAGGCCCTTAAGGATGCGGAGCGCAGGCTTAATGTCTATCGTAAAACTGTCCTGCAGCTCGGCCCATTTGGCTTCATTATAAGGTTTGATTACAGGATTATCCTCGGTAAGGGCAAGTTTGAACCGGATATAACTGTTCATATGACTGTCTGACAAATGATTGATGAGCTGGCGAACGGTCCAGCCCCCGGGACGGTAGGGTGTATCCAGCATATCGTCTGTCCAGGAGTCCACTACATTCTTCAGGCGTCCGGGAAAATCCTTGAGAACGCGTATATAATCGTCTATATCAGCATCGCTGATCTCAACTGCCGGTTCATATTTTCCCAAGGGAAATCGGTAATCTTCCATATCATTCATAAACAGGACGTTTTGGCATCAGCAGCTCTTTGGCTGGGCTTTTGCGTTTAACGCGTAAATTTAGTCAGAGAAGCGGCAGATGCTGCTTACAAGATAAACGAAATAATTTATACTTTAACCGAATGAAAAAAGCCCTGATAATTGTAGATGTACAGAATGATTTTTGTGAAGGCGGTGCGCTGGCCGTTCCGGGTGCCGCTCAGATCATCCCCTATATTAACTTACTGCTGAAAGACAATCAATATGAACAGGTGGTCCTGACCCAGGACTGGCATCCTGCCAACCATAAAAGTTTTGCCTCCACCAATAACCGTAAGGTAGGCGAAAAAATCAGTCTTAACGGAATCCCGCAGTTTATGTGGCCTGATCACTGTGTGCAGGACACACATGGTGCAGATTTCCACCCGGACCTGGACCGGACCAAAGTAACCCATATTATCCAGAAAGGCAAGAATCCTGAATTCGACAGTTACAGTGCGTTTCAGGACAATAACCACTTTATGAAAACCGGGTTGGAAGATTTCCTGAAATACCACGATATTCAGCTTGTTGAAATTGCAGGTCTGGCTTTAGATTACTGCGTAAAGGCCACATGTCTGGACGCCGTGCAGGCCGGATTTATAACCTGCCTTCATTTCCACGGCACGAAAGCGGTAAATGTTAAACCCGAGAACGGCCGCGACGCAATTTATGAGATGCTGGAAAGCGGTGTCACCGTGCTTGGTTAACGGGTTCATAATACAGGATAACAGCACCGTTTTTAAATGTTTTTGTACGCAGTAAATTCATCCGGATTCTTTGGCGAATACCGTCGAAAAGCCTTGTGCCGCCGGCCGTCAAAACCGGGTGAATGCAAAACTGGCATTCATCAATGAGATTGAGATTTAAAAGCTGGATAATAAGATCCGGACTGCCAACCAGAATACTTTTGCCGGCAGACTGCTTCAAAAATTTAACTTCATCTTCCAGTTTCTGCGATGAGATCCGGGCAGAAGTCCACCTGTCAGCAAATTCTTTAACAGTTCGCGAAAACACCACTTTTGGAATCTGGTCAATCGCCTGAGCAAAACTGTTCATGCTAGGGTCCGAAACGGGATTTTGCAGCACTTCACGCCAATATTCCATCAGCCTGTAAGTAGTATGGCCATAGAGTATAACGTCTGATTCACGCAGGAGTTGGGTATAATGCTCATGAAGTTCACTGTCCGCAAGGCCGGCGGAATGATCACCGACACCATCGAGGGTAAAGTTAATAACCGCAACTGTTTTTCTCATGCAGGATTAGTTCAGTAATTGTTGTCAGACCGCCAAATTTGGGGAATATGAAATTAAAATATTCTACTGAAACTGCATACATTTTCTGAGTTAAAAATAAATATTTACAGGTTACAACCTATTGAGGAACGGTAATCTGAAGAATAAAATACTGTTTGGCTGTAACACAATTCCTTCTTTTGTGTCTAATTGCGGTAACTGTAACCAATGAAAAAAAATCTGATTGCCCCTATCCTGCTTTGCGGGATCTTTACCCATGCGCAGAATGCCACGGCTGATACTTTAAAAACGAAGAGTATAGATGAAATTGTAGTAACTGCACGGAAGCCAACGATTGAAAGCAAAGCGGACCGCACCGTGTTTAATGTGGCCAACAGTGCTATCCTGACCGGCAACAGTACCTGGGATGTACTGCGCATGACACCACTGGTGAACATAGACAATAATGACAATGTTCAGGCTGAAGGAAACGCAGTAACCGTTTACATTAACGACCGGAAATCGGTATTCACGGGCAAAGAGCTGAAGGAATACCTGAAGACTATTGCCGCCGACAATCTTATGAAGATTGAAGTCATTACCACACCCTCCGCCAAATATGAAACAGGCGGTGCGGTAATCAATATTGTGCTGAAGAGGAATGAAAATGAAGGGATGAAGGGCAGCGTTTCGCTCGGAAACTCGCAGAGTTTCAAGAATTCTCAAGCGACCAGTGGCAACCTTAACTATCACCGTAAAGGTTTCACCCAGTCACTTAACGGAAGTTTCAACAATACCAACAGTGTAAACGAATCATTTAATGAAAACCTCATTTACGCGGACAATTCACTCAGGCGGGTCGGCAGCGAAAGCAACAGCACCGGTAAAGCACCATCTTTAACGTCTGCAACTGAGTTTGAACTGGATGAAAAGAACAATCTGGGACTTGTGGTGCAGTATTACGGATCTACAAACAGCTATGACGCTGTGGCGGACGGTCAGTATTTCCTGAACAGTGTACTTCAGAATTCGTATACCAATCATATAAATGCACACGGCAGCAACCTTTTTGCGGGCAGCAATCTCTTTTACAAGTTTTACGACAAGGTAAAAAACCGGATTCTGGATGTGAACACAGGCTTCAACTATTCTGCAAATGATAATACTAGAATACAGACAACACTCTGGGATCCGGCAGCATTTGAAGGTATAAAGACAACTTCCGAAAACCAAAACCGCGAATACTATATTAAAGTGGACTATTCGCAGCCTGTAGACAAGGATGGCAATCTGCTGGAATTTGGCGGAAAAATGAATTTCCGGAACAATATAATGCCTTTTGATTATTTTAATCAGCTGGGCAATTCCTGGCTTTTGGATCCCGACAGAACCAACACCTTTGGCTATGTTGAAAATCTGAACTCCCTTTACGCCAACTTCAGTAAGACCTTCTTTAAAAAACTTGAAACACGGATCGGATTACGGTATGAGCATATTAACTTCACGGTAAAACAGGATGTGGGCGGCATAGAAAGAACTGATTCCTACGGAGCCCTGTTGCCGGATCTACTTCTAAAATACTCCTTTAACGAAAACTACAATCTTACCGCAACTTACAAGCACAGTTTGTGGCGGCCCTGGTTTACGGAATTCAATCCTTTCCTGATGCCTATGGACAACGGGATTTACCAGCGCGGAAATATGGAACTGGAGCCAAACCCCAACGACCGTTTCGGGCTGAAACTTGGACTTTACAAGAAATATTTCCTCTCGGTCAATTACAATACCACCAATCAGGATTACTGGACGTCCTACGTTGTGGAAGACGGAAAGACCATCATGATGCCGGCCACCTTTTACGGCCGTGTAAACAACTATTCGCTGTACGCCAATACAAATCAAAACTTCCTGAAAAACAGGCTGAATATTAATCTGAACCTTGGACTTACCTATGTGGACAATAGTGATTTCAGACAGCGCAATAACTTTGTGGGTCTGCAGGATTACATTACCAACTTCAGCGGCTCTACAAATTTTTCGTATACCAATCTTTTCAGCAAAAACATCAACATCAACGGATGGATGGGCCTGCACTCCCAGAACTGGGGCAACTCCATGGGCAATAAAATGAACTTCTTCCACAGCTTTGGAGCCACCAAACTTTTCCCTGCCACACAGATGGAAGCCGGTATCCGTTTTAACAACATCTTCCGCCGACCCGGAAATGACATCGTTACCTACTCTCCCATCGGAACTTTCCGAAGTGTAAATAAATGGGACTGGTACGGAGCGCACCTTACTTTTGTTAAAAGGTTCGGCAACCAAAAGGTTAAGGAAAGCAGCAAAACCAATGTGGAAAAGGAGAACGGTGGCGGTAAAGGCTGATCAGAATCGGGCAACAGTTGATTTGCAGCATGACGCTCCCGAATAAGGATGGTGACAGCTTATTAAGCCTTAACTTTGCAGGCTAAATTTGCTGTTGTGCCCGAAACTGAAATCCTGATTTACCTTTGCCTCGCTGCCTTTGGTGCGGGCTTTATTGACGCCGTGGTTGGTGGCGGCGGACTGATACAGACGCCACTGGCTTTAGCCTTTCTTCCAAATATCCCAGTAGCAACGGTTATAGGTTCGCTGAAGGTGCCGGCCTTCAGTGGGACAGCTCTGGCAACATCGCAATACCTCCGGAAAGTGAAAATAGACTGGAAACTGCTTATTTTCATGGCTCTGCTGGCTTTTATTTCAGCCTTCCTGGGTTCCCGGCTGCTTACCGTAGTCAGCAATGAATTTATGAAACCGGTATTACTCTTTGTGCTGATAGTCCTGGCCATTTACACCATCTTTAAAAAGGATTTCGGGAATGCTAAAGAGAAGAGGATGCCGTACCACACCGCCATTATCAATGGCTGCATCGCGAGTATTGCTGTCGGATTCTATGACGGTTTCATAGGACCGGCTACGGGGACTTTCTTCATTCTGGCATTCGTAACCCTACTGGGTATGGATTTCCTGAAGGCCAATGCCAATGCGAAGCTTATTAACCTGGCCACCAATGCCGGTTCCATCTGCCTGTTTCTTATAAAAGGTCAGATTATCTGGGCAATTGCGCTGCCGATGGCCATTTGTAATGCTGCAGGAGGACTTGTAGGCGCACAGTTGGCCATAAGGAAAGGCAATAAATTCATCCGGTACCTGTTTATCTTTATCCTGATCCTGTCCATTGGACGGTTTGGATATGAGGTGCTGGTTGTGGATTTTTAAAGGTTCTAATGGTTCACATTGTTCAGAGGTTTGATAGTTTGAAATTGCTCGAAGGTTGCATCTCATCTGAACGCCGGAACTGTTTGAGTTAAAAGGGTTTTCATCCCGTTGACTTTGGCGCAAAAATAAAAACGTCTCCCAAAGGAGACGCTTAATTTCATCAGATCAGATGTCGGTTAGTCCACCACCTTTATTCCCTGCGCCAGGATTCGTATTTCGGTTTGAGGTTCAGTGATTTTGGCAATATCTTCCTTGCTTGCACCAGAATCTTCAGCATAATGCTGCAGTTCTTTTACAGGTGTAGTCTTCTTTTCGGCGTTTGCGTGCAAAAGTACCGTTTTCCCTACCATAGACTGGGGCAAAAAGAAGGCATAGTCTTTCATTTTTACCATAAATCGAGTGTCATTATCTACGAGCGTTAACCAACAGCCCTTCTTTTCACAAACTTCACTCACCTTTGCCTGGATGATGATATTGTCCAGTTTATCCGCTTTCTGCAAAGCTTTTTTTATCCTACCGGTGCTGTACACATCAAAGGTTTGCTCTTCGCTGACACCCGATCCGTACTGCTGGCCTTTTACGGCTTCCGGAATATTCAATTTCTGCTGCGCACTGGCGGTAACTCCCATTACAGCGACCATGGCGGCCAATAATAACTTTTTCATGAATTTAAATTTAAATTATTTGGTGGGGAGGACCGGAGCCCTCATTTTATACTTATAACTGTGCAGCGAAGTTAAGAAGTTTTCAATATCTACAAAATCTTCTTCAGAAAGATTTAGAGTGGTGAGCATTCCGGATTTTTTCGGAAAAAGAGGATCCTCTTTATTCCCTTTCTCATCGGGCATACCGGCATTGTACATATTAAGCACCCCACGGATATTGGGGAAGAGTCCGTTATGCATATAGGGTGCAGTATTGCTCACTTCCCGTAAGGTTGGTGTCTTAAATTTGCCTACATCTTCCTTTTTCTTCGTTATTTCATAAAGTCCCAGGTCCTGATATTCCCGTCCGAAATAGGTAAGACCTAAATTATGGAATTTCTGATCGGAAAAATAAGGAGTATTATGACAGTTGATGCAGTTGGCCTTGGTGCGGAAAAGGTGCAAACCGCGAACTTCTGAATCGCTCAGTGCATTTTTCTGTCCGCTGACAAACTTATCGAAACGGCTTGGCGGACTCACCAGCGAGCGCTCGAAAGTGGCAATAGCTTTTACAATACGGTCTTCATTAACCTTAGAATCACCAAAAGCTGCTTTAAAAAGATCTTTATAACCCTCAATTTTTGCAATCCTGCGCACCGCCAGCCGGCTGTGAATATTCATTTCCAGCGGATTCTCTATAGGAAATTTGGCCTGTGCTTCCAGGTCTTTTGCCCGTCCGTCCCAGAACAGCTGTGTAGCATACACAATATTAAGCACTGTGGGAGCATTACGGGTTCCGGTTTGTTTGTCGTGTCCGAATGACACACGGCGGCCATCGGCCCACATCATTTCAGGATCGTGACAGTTCGTGCACGAGATTTGTCCGGAGCCTGAAAGGCGCGGATCAAAAAACAGCATCTTGCCCAGTTCTTCCTTTTCTTTGGAATATGGATTATCTTTCGGGAAGGCCGGCTTGGGAAGCGGTCCAATATCCTGAAACCCTTCAATGGCCTCATCAAAAAGATGAGCCTGCGGCCACCGGCCCGGGTCACCACTGCCGTAAAGTTCGCGAAGATCAATAGCGGAGTAGGTACGGTCTATCTTTTCCGTTCCGGAAAAAGAGTAAAGAATTCCAAGTGTGGCAAAAATGACTAATACATACTTCATACTTGTCCTTAATAAATATAACGCTAACTTCAGATAAACAACTGAAATTTGTGTTTTATTAAACGGACTGCAAAGTTAGAAAAAATCCTGAGGGTAAAATCGGGTTAAAACAACTGAAAAAAACATTGATGAATCCAGGTCTATTCTCATTCTAAGTTCTGTTTTAAAAGTTAACAGCCTGCTTCACGCATCTATACCTCTGCCTTTGGTGGGTTGTTAATTTCCAGCTGCATTTTCTTTAAATTAAAAATATCATGCTGGCTCATCAGATGGAGGGTCATATTCTCTATAGACGAAGGTGCACCAGTTACAATTTCAAGTATATTGCTTTGAGAGATAGTACGGCCATCCAGGATAATGGCCATTCCGGGGCCCATGGCTTCCATCCTGTCGCGGTGAATCAGGAGTGCTGTATTTTCTTCCAGTCCCACACCCAGCACAGCCGGATTACTGACGACCACCTCAAAAAGCCTTGCAATACGCACGCGTTCAATAAAATGTGTGTCAAAAACCATATTATTGACAAGGCGAAGACCAGTCGTTGCGATCACCTCCCCTTTATACGTGGCTTCCGTACTTCCCCCTCGATAATCATAATTTCTGATGATGCGGCAGCGCCGGCGGAGGTTCCGGCATAAATAAAATCCGAATCTTCTAATTTTTCTTTAAGCAAAAAGTAAAAGGCAGTGCCTCCTATTGTAGATGTAAGCGCCAGCTGGTCACCGCCTGTCGCAAATAAGGCATCACAATCCTTAAGCCGTTTAAGTATGGCAGCGTCAGCAGCCTGCGACCTGTTTTCCACATTCAGAAAACCACAGTTATCAGCACCTAATTTATAAAAGGCTTTTATATAATCGCGGCCCATTTCTTCCGGTACAGATGAGGCCGATGTTAAAATCTCGATTCGACCGTTTTTTCACCCGTGTTTCGCTGACGAATCGTTCCATAATGGAAATATCTTAAAAACGGTCTTTTTTTCCGCTTTGGTCTTCAGCACCTCCAATAACCAATACTTTAGCTTTCATTATTTTTGAAGATTATTTAAAAACATAAAATCAGTTTTGATGAGCCTTGATGATTTCTGTAACTCCAGGATAATCATCGCACAAAGCCACAATAAAATCATCTTTTTGTGCCCTGGCCATGGCCTGCCGGATAGCTTCCTTCTCATCGCGGATTAGTTCATAGGAGACTTCAGCACCGGATTCAGTAATTCCCTGAATCATGAGCCTGTTCATTTCGTCTAAGGTCCGCCCGCGCAGATTATCGTCCTGACGGATAATGATATGGTCAAAACAGTGGGCAGCAATACCTGCCAGTTCAATGATGTCACAGTCGCGCCGGTCCCCCACTCCTGCGATAATTCCCACCTTCTGTCGGGCAGAAACCTGACTAAGATAATGTTGTAGCTCCGTCATTCCGTGAGGATTATGTGCATAATCAACAAGTACTTTAAATCTATTCAGTTCAAAGAGGTTCATACGCCCCGGAGTAAGTTCAGGACCCGGCCGGAAGGATTTGAGTGAAGCACGGAGATGTTCCGATGAAATGCCGTAGGCAAAAGCTGCAGCCACGGCAGCCAGTACATTCGCGGTCATACAGCGTACCTTTCCCTGCATTGTAAGAGGAATATGATCTAAATTCAGTAGAGTTTCTGCCTGACAATTGTGATAGATTATAACGTTGTGATCTACTACTGTAATGGCCAAACCACCTTCTGAGATATGATTTTGCAGGATTTCGCCGGAATTGTCCATCGCAAAATAGGCAATATTACAGTCCAGCGTTGCCGCAATGCGAATACAATGCTCATCATCAGCATTCAAAACTGCCCAACCCGACTTTTTGACGCTTCGTAATAAGGATGCCTTTACCTCAGCAAGTTCTTCCAATGTGTTGATGTTTTTCAGCCCAAGGTGGTCGGCCGCGATATTGGTCAGTACGGCAACATCACAGGACTCAAAGGCGAGTCCTGAGCGCAGGATGCCACCGCGTGCAGTCTCCAGTACTGCAAAATCCACCAAAGGATCAGCGAGTACGGTGGAGGCACTGGACGGACCGGAACAGTCGCCGCTTATAATTTTAAAACCGGAAATGTAAACGCCGTCAGTTGTAGTAAAGCCAGGATTATATCCAGCGTTCTGCGCGATATGTGCCAGCAGCCTTGCAGTAGTTGTTTTACCGTTGGTTCCGGTAACCGCAAGAATGGGAATCCGACTTTCTGAACCGGGCGGGAAAAGCATATCAACCGCCGCGGCAGCTACATTGCGGGGCTCGCCAATTGATGGCGCGAGATGCATACGGAAACCCGGCGCCGCATTAACCTCAATTACCGCACCGCCGTTTTTTGAAAGTGGAACAGCAAGGCTGGGCGCAATCACGTCAATTCCGCAGATATCAAGGTTCATAAGTGCTGCTACACGCTCGGCCAGGAACCGGTTTTCAGCATGTACCTCATCGGTTACGTCGGCCGCTATGCCGCCAGTACTCAGATTGGCTGTTGATTTCAGGAAAACAGTCTGCCCCCCCGGAACTACTGCATCAAAACCATAACCCTGTTGCTTCAAAAGATTTTCAGTATCACAATTGACGCTGACTTTGGTCAACACCGCCTCGTGACCCTCGCCTCGTTCAGGATTGCCGTTCAATTTAGTTAAAAGTTGATGTACAGTCGACTTTCCATCGCCCACAATATGAGCCGGAATCCGGTGTGCTGCTGCAACCAGTTTTCCGTTCACCAGAAGAAGCCGGTGGTCATGTCCTCTGATGTATCGTTCCACAATAACCCTGGAGCATATTTTCAGCGCATTTCTAAATGCCTGTAGCGCATTTACTTCGTTCGTAATATTTACAGATACCCCTCTGCCATGATTGGCAATCAGCGGTTTAATAACCAGAGGAAACTGGAGCTCCGAAAGAGCATTAAGAAGTTCTCCCTCTTCACTGCAAACATATCCTTCCGGTACCGGTATTCCGGCCTGCTTAAGCACGTTTTTTGTTTCCTGCTTATTATCGGCGAGTTCCACACCAATACAGGAAGTCTTTCCGGTGATTGTGGCCCGGATGATTTGCTGATTCTTGCCATAACCCAACATTATCTTTGAACAGCCATCCATCCGTCTCCACGGAATTCCACGTTTTTCAGCCTCCATGATTATAGAGAGGGTACTGGGTCCGAGACCGTCAGTGTTTCGCAGGCGTGCCAATGTGCTTCCCGGCTGATAATGATTAAGTTCCGAATTTGCAGTAGACCGATAGACACCGGATGAAAGATCTTCAGTATTCTCAGGTAAAGAATTTCTAGTAATATTCATTAGACCAGGATATGTAGGTTAAACGGACCCCCAGAAAAAATTGCCGGGTATACAAAAAACTGCGAATATGCCGTAGGATCATAATTTACTAAGGATCGCAGCATTAACGCAGTCCCTTAACTTGGAAAAGTTCGTAAGTATGGCTGAAACGCATCAAATGAAGTGCCAGCCGAGGTTTATAAAAAATTGGTTAATCCTTACTTTACAACTTGAATTTATATAGTTGGAATGGCTATTCTTCAGTATTTTTGCAGGCATGAAAATTATCTCTTACAATGTAAACGGGATCCGTGCGGCTTTTACAAAAGATTTTCTGGGCTGGCTTAAAGTTGCTGATCCGGATATTATCTGCATCCAGGAAAGCAAAGCCGGCAATGACCAGATTGATATTGAAAGTCTGGAAAAACTGGGTTATCACAGCTATTGGCACTGTGCGCAGCGAAAAGGATATTCCGGTGTGGGCATTGCATCCAAAGTGAAACCTATGCACGTGGAATATGGCTGTGGAATTGAACACTACGATAATGAGGGTCGGATTATCCGTGCTGATTTTGAAGATTTTTCCGTTATCTCCGTCTATGTGCCGTCGGCATCCAATGCAGACCGTTTGGGTTTTAAACTGGAATTCTGTGATGATTTTCTGGAATATATAAAGGAACTTAAGAAATCAATTCCAAATCTTATTATTTCCGGCGACTTCAATATCTGTCATAAGGAAATTGATATCCATAATCCTACGGGCCTTAAGAACGTTTCGGGGTTTCTGCCTGTCGAGCGGGAATGGTTAACACGCTTTATTGATGAATGCGAACTCATCGACAGTTTCCGGTTCTTTAATGACCAGCCTGATAATTATTCGTGGTGGAGCTACAGGCAGAATTCCCGCGAGCGTAACAAAGGCTGGCGTTTGGACTACAATTTCGTTACCTACGGTATGAAGGAAAGACTTACCCGTGCAGTAATTTTAAAAGAAGTAAGACATTCCGATCATTGTCCGGTGATGGTGGAATTAAACGCAGGGCAAAACTAGTTTGCCTCGTTTTCTTCCCTATTCACCAAATCCATTGAAAAAGCAGGAAGACAGACGGCCAGGTATTCGCATTCGTCATCAAATGGATTGCTGTAGCGTATACGGGCACCCTTCTCTATCCGGATGCTTTGTCCGGCTTCCAGAACAAGAATTTCCCCATTGATTTCAAACTGCTTCTTTCCTTTTATAATGTAAGTATATTCATCAAAATCCGGTGTCTGGTGTGGCTCACTCCAGTGTGGCGGTGCCAGCATATGGGCAATGGAGATTTCCGGGTGGCCGGTAGAGTGACCCCAAATCTCTTCTATGAGTTTACCGTCTGTAGTGGGAACTACAAATGGGGACTTCTGAATAGTATATTTTTTCATTTTAACAGCATAGCAGGCTTAATTACCAGCACAACCAAATTTAACAAAAAAATCCTTCTCAAATAATGAAAAGGATCTTCCTGTATGATCAGTGTGGACTTAAAACTGCATTTCAGGAATTTCTCCTTCAATAATCAGATCTGCTTCGGTTGCTTTCACAATATCTTCCACACTCACGCCCGGAGCACACTCCAGCAGTTTGAATCCGTTTGGTGTAATGTCCATGACCGCCAGTTCCGTTACCACCTTCTTCACACAGCCCACGCCGGTTAAAGGAAGTGTACATTTTTTCAAAATTTTGCTCTCACCTGCTTTATTTACATGCATCATGGCTACAATGATATTTTCGGCCGAAGCCACCAAATCCATGGCACCGCCCATACCCTTTACCATTTTACCCGGTATCTTCCAGTTGGCAATATCTCCGTTCTCGGCCACTTCCATTGCGCCCAGAATGGTAAGGTCTACTTTTTGGCTGCGAATCATACCGAAACTGAATGCGGAATCAAAGAAGGATGCACCCGGCAGCGTAGTAATCGTTTGCTTTCCTGCATTGATAAGGTCCGCATCTTCCTCACCCTCAAACGGAAAGGGGCCCATCCCGAGAACACCGTTCTCACTCTGAAACTCCACAGAAATATCTTCAGGTACATAATTAGCCACCAGTGTCGGAATCCCGATTCCCAGGTTTACATAATAACCGTCTTTAACTTCTTTTGATATTCTCTGCGCGATTTGTTCTTTTGTGAGCATGCTTCTACTTTTTCAGGGCAATTTACTCAATTTGGAAATAATACGGAAATTCCGGCAGATTTAGTTGGTGATATATTCAGCAGATTTATGAGTATTTTTGCAGATACGATTATCCTGAATGAAAACCCTCTTCCATTATCTCAAACCTCATAAATGGCTTATTGCGCTGTCGCTGCTGCTAACTACCGTAAACCAGGTCTTTTCCCTGTTCGCGCCGGCCATCACCGGTAATATCCTGGATGAACTTGTTACCCATCCGCATACTTTCGATGCGGAAGGCACCCTACCCAGAACACTGAACGAGTATCTGTACGGAAGTGCGGTGTATAACGGTGTATTTTACTTCCTGGGCCTGCTTATCGGCACAGCAATGGTGAGCCGGATCGCCAAAGCACTGCAGGATTATACGGTAAGCGTGATCACCCAAAAATATGGAGCGAAGATTTTCACTGACGGTCTGCAGCATTCCATGGCACTGCCCTATCAGGAATTCGAAGACCAGCGGAGCGGTGAAACCTTATCCATCCTGACCAAAGTACGGGAGGACACAGTAAAATTCATCACCAGTTTCATCAATGTATTTTTCGGGATTCTGGTAAGCATCATTTTCGTTTCCATTTACGCCATACAGCTGCACTGGTCCATTATGCCGGTGTATACGGTGGGGATTTTCCTGATTGCATTTGTCACCAATCTGCTCAGCAAAAGGATTAAGAATATCCAGAAAACAATTGTGGGCGAAACCACGAGTTTGGCGGGCAGTACCACAGAAAGCCTGCGGAATATTGAAATCGTTAAAAGTCTGGGTCTTACAGGACAGGAAGTGAAGCGTCTGAACAGCAATACGTATAAGATACTCGGACTTGAACTGAAAAAAGTAAAAAGGATACGCTCCTTAAGTTTCATTCAGGGAACCATGGTGAACTTCCTGCAGCAAATGATCACTTTCACGCTGCTGTTCCTGATTTTCCGCGACATTGTGACACCGGGACAATACCTCTCACTGATGTTCTACGGCTTTTTTATTTTCGGACCTATGCAGGAAATCGGCAATATCATCATCTCCTACCGCGAAGCCCAGGCTTCACTCCACAACTTCGACAGACTCATGGAGAAACCTGCGGAAGAAAAACCACTGCATCCGGAGCATATAGGGGCAATTGAGGATCTTGAATTCCAGAGTGTCTCATTTCAGCATCAGACTGCACATTATAAGGCACTGAACGGGATCTCATTTCGGGTTAAAAGCGGCGAAACCATTGCATTTGTGGGTCCCAGTGGTTCGGGAAAGAGCACACTGGTAAAACTCCTTGTCGGCCTTTACCGCCCGAAAGAAGGCAATATCCTGTACAACCGGATAGACGGCAAAGCCTTTGACTTCGATGAACTGCGGAATCAGATTGGTTTCGTAACCCAGGACACGCAGCTTTTTGCAGGCACCATCCGCGAAAACTTATTGTTTGTGAATCCCGAAGCTACAGAGGAAGATCTGAACCTGGCATTGAAGAAGGCAAGCTGTACCGGACTTCTGCAGCGTGCAGAAAACGGGATTGAAACCGTAATTGGCGAAGGGGGATTGAAACTTAGTGGCGGCGAGAAACAACGGATTGCCATTGCCCGAGCATTATTGAGGAAACCTCATCTACTTATTTTTGATGAAGCCACTTCTGCCCTGGACAGCATTACCGAAGAGGAAATTACAGCCACCATCAGAGATATTTCGCGTGAAAAAGACCAGATTACGGTCCTTATTGCCCACCGGTTAAGTACCATTATGCATGCCGACCGGATCTATGTGCTGGAACGCGGTAATGTGATCGAGACCGGCTCACACCTGGACCTCATATCCGAGAAAGGACTCTATTATGCGATGTGGAGACAGCAGATTGGTGAAAGAAAGTAGGACACAGGTTAACATTAAAAGACTTTGAACTACTGCAGATCAATAATCAAATTGTAATTAACAGGTTATTCTATATCTTTATCAAAAATAAGAAGGATATGAATACAAAATCCAGGAGAGCTGTTCCGATCTGGATGATCATTGGAGGATTAATTGTGTTGTTAAGATACCTGTTAAATTGGGATTCGTCGAGAGATAATACATACCACATCATTATAATTCTGTGTGCCACCCTCTATATTTCCATCGCTGTGTTTGCATTGCGTAAATACAGACAGCACCCCGGATAATCCTAAGGAATAAAGTTTTAGCCAAAAGGGCTTGACTGCCAATTTTACCGGAATACCCCATAATTCTGTTGACATTCATTTCTTATTCAACAAAAATATACCAGCTTAGGTTGAAGTCAAACAGCACTCTGAACACCAGAATGAATCAAGAACCATCCGAATCAAATTAGAAGGGAACAATAAGGTTTATTAAACCAGTACATGACCGGTCATGCCTCCGGGAACTTATCTTAAAACAACAGGCAAGTCCTATTGAAAGATAACAGACCATCAATAAGGCAGTTCCTTAAGCCGCATGAATCTATTCCAGTAAATGTTTCTGTAAACTTCTTACCGGAATTTACACGTTCTCACATTTTAAACACCAGTTTTTCGAAAAGCCTTCAATTCATTATGTAAATCGTGAGATAGGTTATTATTGCTGATTCCGTTCGACTTGGGATTATTATTAACGAAAAAAACGGGCCATAGCCCGTTCCTATATTTGTTATAAATCAGTTTACGCTTCGCGTTTTCTAACCGTTCTCTGTTCAATTCTTTTCTCAAATTTTTCGCCCTGGAAGATTCGCTGAACCATAATTCCCGGAATGTGGATTTCATTCGGATCCAGTTCTCCCGGCTCTACCAACTCCTCCACTTCCGCAATCGTTATCTTACCGGCACCTGCCATAGGTGCGTTGAAGTTACGTGCCGATCCTTTGAAGATCAGGTTACCAGCATGATCTCCCTTCCAGGCCTTTACGATTGAAAAATCAGCCTCGAATGCGTGCTCCAGAATATGCATTTTTCCATGGAATTCTTTGGTTTCTTTGCCTTCGGCTACTTCGGTACCATAACCGGCAGGCGTGTAAAATGCTGGGATGCCAGCCTGGGCTGCACGGCTCCTTTCGGCAAGCGTTCCCTGGGGTACCAGTTCCACTTCCAGCTCGCCGGAAAGCATTTGCCGCTCAAACTCCGCATTCTCACCTACATAGGAAGAAATCATTTTTTTTATCTGCCTTTTCTGAAGCAACAGGCCCAAACCAAAATCATCAACTCCGGCGTTATTGGATATGCAGGTCAGACCGGTGATATTGCTGTCTACCAATGCACCGATGGTGTTTTCCGGAATTCCGCAAAGGCCGAAGCCGCCCAGCATCAGCGTCATTCCGTCTTTTATACCTTCAATAGCTTCCTGCGCGTTCTTTACTCTTTTATCGATCATAATGAGGTGTGAATTTTCTGCCAATAAAATTAAGGTTTTTTTTGGAATCTCAGCCCCGCACATATCAGCCTTAGCCGAATAAAATCCCTCAGACAGCGCCATTGATTTTTAAGTCAGATAATGATTGTTTCAATAATTTATATGACGTAATCTTTTTTCAGAATATAGTGATATAACTTTTGCGGATAAGCGGAATTTATCTTATTTTTGCAGCCTGTTAACCAACCTCTGACGAAGGACGTGAATGTTGCTTAGCTTGACAAAAATTTTTTTATTAAAAAAATGGATTTATTAAAGTACGTACAGGAGAAGTACATTGCTAAAAAAGAATTCCCGGAATTCAAAGCGGGTGACACCATCACCGTTTACTACGAAATTAAGGAAGGTGCCAAAACAAGAACACAGTTCTTTAAAGGTACTGTAATCCAACTGAGAGGAACTGGAGCTACCAAGACTTTCACCATCAGAAAAATGAGTGGTGATGTTGGTGTAGAGAGAGTATTCCCAATCAACCTGCCTGCACTTCAGAAAATTGAGGTAGACAGAAGAGGTAAAGTTAGAAGAGCAAGAATCTACTACTTCCGCGATCTTAGAGGTAAGAAAGCCAGAATTAAAGACGCTTCCTACAAGAAGTAATTCAGACTTTACAATATTAAAACCATCGGAATTCCCGATGGTTTTTTCGTTTTACCATACATTAAGAATTTAATTGTAACCATTATAAATTTCGGGAAGCAGATAAATATCATTTCCATTCCGGAGATTCACACCTCGGGCATTAGGTATATTTGTGTACAACATAATATTTTTCAAAGAGAACGGTCACCGGTACTAGCGACTGCCTCAATGAAACTAAAAACCATGAAATTTTTATGACAGACATTAAACATGCCCACACCTTTCACATTCCTGTAATGGGTCTGGCATTCTCCATCGACAGTCCGCTGCGTGTAGCCCAGTACGGAATCGATTCTGTGATCTCCATTATGGATGATGATCTTATTGAAAAGATGAATGCCTTTTATTCAGACAAATTTAAACGGCCCTACCGGGAAGTCACGCAGAAGATGGAGGATTACCGTGCAAAAAGGATTACCAATTACCTAAACCTGATGGATGATGTAATCACTGAAAAGTTTGAAAACTACAAAAAGGAACTTTCTGAAACACACGGTAAACTGATGGAATTCATGTCCATCTTACCTTCTACTTCAGCTTTAAAAGAAAAACTTCTTCAGGCAGTATCAACGGGCAGGCAGAACATAAGCGAAGTAAAGTCCGTACTGGATAACTATTTCCGCCCCGGAAGTATTGATGTAAACATTATGACCAAGGTAGACAAGGACAACTTCAGCGGAAAGGAGCAGCTGCCCACCATTTACAACGATGCGCATGCCGCACTGCGTGGTTTTGTAAACAGTACTACCCGCTCTTCCGTCGTATTTTCAGCTGGGATGAATCCCCGGTTGTACAGCTATATGGAGACCTTCCCAGAGTTTTATCCCGATGCTGAAGGGAAATTCAGTAAAAAAATAATCATCAAGGTAAGTGATTTCCGCTCGGCAATGGTTCAGGCCAACTTTTTGGCTAAGAAAGGCCTTTGGGTATCCGAATTCCGGGTGGAATCCGGTCTGAACTGTGGCGGCCACGCTTTTGCGACCGAGGGACTTCTGATGGGGCCGATCCTGGAGGAATTCCGGACGCGCAGACAGGAACTTGAAGAGACTGCTTACCAACTGTATTGCAGTGCACTTCAATCAAAGAATCTTGCTGTACCGACCGCAATTCCAACCGTAAAATATACTGTTCAGGGAGGTGTAGGAACCGCAGAAGAGCATCAGTTCCTGCTGGAACACTACCGAATGGATTCTGTAGGTTGGGGATCACCGTTCCTGCTGGTGCCGGAAGCCACGTCTGTAGATACCGAAACCAGGATGCTCCTCGCAAAAGCGCGCGAAGAGGACCTCTATCTGAGTAATATTTCACCATTGGGCGTACCCTTCAACACGCTGCGGGGCACCAGTAATGAGATTCTAAAAAGCAAACGCGCACACAGCGGCAAGGCCGGAAGCTCCTGTCCCAAGAAATATCTGGCATTGAGTAAGGAATATGAGGCTGAAGGAATTTGTACTGCTTCCCGAAAATATCAGGACAGAAAAATCGAGGAACTGAATGAGCGTAAAAGCGGACTTCCCGCAGAACAGTACCACAGTGCCTACAGCACGATTACGGAAAAGGCTTGTCTGTGTGTTGGTCTGGCCAATTCATCCTATATTGAACTGGGACTACCCGTGAAAGGTCAGGCACAGGGAGTCGTGATCTGCCCCGGTCCAAATATGGCTTATTTCAGTAAAACGTATACTCTGAAAGAGATGGTACAGCACATCTACGGTGAAAAATCCGCTGAAAACCACTTGCAGCGTCCTAACGTTCTGCTTAAAGAACTGAGTCTGTATATTGATAATCTGGCCGGACAGCTGCAAAATGCAGTGGAAATTACCGCACAGCAAATCAAGAAGTGGGAGACATTTAAATCCAACCTGCTGCTGGGAATTTCTTACTATAAAAGTCTATTTGCAGAATCAAAATTTTTCAGCAAGGACAGGTCGCTTATCCTTGCACAGCTGTCCAGCTATGAAACAGAGCTGGTGAATATGCAGGCCTCATAAAGTTACAACTTCATAAGTTGGGCGGGACTAAAATGGTCCCGCCCAACTTTTTATGCACCCGTATGGCCAGCTATTTCTTTGAGACAATCAGTTTTAAAACTTTTTCGCCGCCACTTCCTTTTATTTTTACAAAGTACACTCCGTTGAGCAAGTGCCGCGACGAAAATTCCTGTTTTACATTCACCACCAGCTTTTGCTCTGCTCTTACAAGCCTGCCGGAGGAATCATAAATTTCGATACTGACCTTCCCCAACATTGTTAGCGGAAAGTCGATATAGTACCGGTCATCAGCCGGATTTGGATAGAGGTTAAATTCTGTGGCAGCTGTGTTACCCGCCTTACATTCATCGGGTACTGTAAAATCTTCAGTCTGGTCATTGATACTTTTTCTGCTGCCCGCAGAGGCGTAAAGTCCCACTCCGCGCTTAGCGAAGGTTTCCCAGATCATGCAGCGGTTAGCGCCGCCCGTGGCTGCGATATCGGCTGCGATAACTGCATCCCTTCCCGACGGAAAAGTTGGATTACATTCCTGGAGTTTTATTCCGTCCATCACAGTTTGCAGCACTCTGGTACTACCGTTGTCGGAATTGATCATCACATCGGAGGCATATCCGTATTTTTCCGCATATTTCCAGTGAAGATCCCATAAAATGGTAGCCCAAACGAATCCAACGGAATGTACGTCAGGTGTCATTACACCGTCTTCCAGGAATTCCATTCCGTTTGTTCTGGCATAAGTATAATCATTGATTCCAAAATCCGGTGAGTAAAACCGTGGACGGATACCCACTCCGGTGCTGGTTTGTCCCGCCGCATAGGTTGCAACCGACCTGGGTACTGACGCGGTGGCATTTGGCTGGTTGGTCAGCATTAAGGCAAAGAAATCAGACCACCCCTCGCCCATCTGCTCGCCGGACACTTCCTTGTTCAGGCAGGAGTATCCGTTTCCCGTGAGACGGTTGGTGATTCCGTGAGCATATTCATGGATAATGATTCCGTTGTCAAAAGCGGCATCGGCATACTGGTCCTGAGAGGGGTCATGCTTTAAAGTTACATTAACCGCGGTACCGGCAGTAAGTGTTGTTTTGATGAATTCACCCTCAGAATTTTCAATCAGAACCGACGGAATGCTGATGGAAGCGTCTGTTCCACCCATATTGCCAAAGTTGGTGGCTCCCGGATTGTTGTAAATAATGGCACCTACAGCTCCCGCTTCCTGCATATTCTTCACCTTAACCGTAAAATTACAGCCACCGCGTTCGGCGAGGCCTATTTTGCCAGCCATAGAAGCCGGTGCAACAGGGGTGCAGGCATCGGCTACAGGAGAAATTATAACATCTGCGGTAATTCCGGAAGCTGTTAGCTGCGGACCGAACTCTGCTGTCCTGCTGTTGGGCTGCCGCGGAACCGCACTCGCAGGACTGTTGTAGAAAAGGCGCTGCACAAACGAGGGGGTCCAGAGGAACATCTGCATTCGCGGATTGGTGCCTTCGGGCGGCGTAGAGAAGTTTGAGTTATTAAGATCTGAACTGTCCTGAGCTTCTGCCAGTACCGCATCATTGCCTAAACCACCTTTTCCAAAATTATTGGTCTGGAAATTCCGCGCATTTTCATTGAAACCCAACCGGTAGAAGATGTCATGGGTTTTATTTCCGGTATAAAAAAGATTGGTAATGGCCGCTGCCAGACTGTTTTGCGTTGGCAGGCCTGTCTGCAGCGGGAAATCGAACAGGCGTGCGGGTCCTCCATCAGGCGAGAAACCGGGATTGTTATTACCCGCAACATCATCATAAGCATAGATATTATTGCCCCGCGTTGTAGTATAGTGCGCAGCACCGTCGGAATGCCAGCCTTCGGGAGAAGCATCGGTGAACCAGGGATTTGAAACCACCGAACGCGAACCGAAATTGGGACTTTCCACCGGTAAGGCAAAGACATTATAGGAAGCATTGTCCGGGGCTGCGACAGAGAACTTTGAATTGTCGCCATCACTACCGGATTGGCCACCCGGGTGCTCGGTCGGCTTAACAGCGTGGTTAAATGTGCAGGATAAGGTCAGGTTTTGCTTATGTAGAAATTCTGCAGTCTCTGCATCGACAATAATATCCCAGTATCTGCTGCTGCCGGCCTCATGAAAGTGAAATTCATAGCCTAAAACAAGATTTCCGTCCTTATTGAAATAGACCGTACGCTGCTTCGCCACTTTACCGGAGGTTGGGTCACTGAAGCCGGCCAATGTATATTTTTCGGGATCCTGAATATTCAGTTGCTTAAATGCGGCCTGCAGCGCTGCCTCAGGCAGTATGGTTTTTGCGCTACGCACCGGTAAACCGGCGGACTTTATCATTTGATCTGAAAAATAATGAACTTTACCCTCTTTTACCAAAGCCGTTGCCAAACCGTTGAAAACCGGGATATCATTGACCGTTTGCTGCAGTTTAAGTACGGTAGCCTTCATGGACCCGGAATAATCTTCCTGCTGAATAACAAAGTCCGGAATTTTTCCCATGTGGCGGGCCGCAGGATCTTTCCTAAGAAAATCTTCTATAATTCTCCGGTGATCCTGAGCCTGCAGAAAGCCAAAAGTAAGCAGAAGTGAAGCCGAAAGTATCAGTTTTCTCATAGGTATGAAATAACACCGAATTTACAATATTTAGAAATAAGGTGATCACAACCCACAAAAAAACCACCCCGAAAGAGGTGGTTCAATATATCAGGTCTGAAAAGCTTATTCGCCGCCTTCCATTCTCTTTTTAAGTTCAGCCAGAGCGTCGATATCTCCAAGAGTTGCTCTCTCTTCGTTACCTGTAGAAGTTACCTGTGGTCTGGAGTTAGACTCACGTGTATTTCTCTTCTCTTCGTCTCTGAAAATTCCGGTGTGGGAAACTACAACTCTCTTGAATTCTTTGTTGAATTCAATTACTTTGAACTGAGCCTCTTCACCTTTCTTGATTTTAGAACCGTCTTCTTTCTCAAGAAGTCTGGACGGACAGAAAGCTTCAACTTCTGCATCTTCAAACTGAACCTGAGCTCCTTTGTCGAATACATCTGTAGTTTTTCCTGAATGTACAGTTCCTTCAGCATACTTGGTTTCAAACTTATCCCAAGGATTTTCCTGAAGTTGCTTGTGTCCTAAAGAAAGTCTTCTGGAAGCAGTATCCAATTCAAGAACCACAACATCCAGCTTGTCTCCAACTGCGCAGAACTCTGATGGGTGCTTGATTTTCTTGGTCCAGGAAAGGTCAGAGATATAGATCAGACCGTCAATTCCTTCTTCAAGTTCAACAAAAACACCAAAGTTTGTAAAGTTTCTAACTGTACCTACGTGCTGGGAACCAACAGGGTATTTAGATTCGATATTTTCCCAAGGATCTTTGTTAAGTTGCTTGATACCAAGCGAGATCTTTCTGTCGCTTCTGTCCAGTGTAAGAACTTCAGCTTCAACCTCGTCGCCAACTTTTACGAAATCACCGGCACTTCTCAGGTGAGTAGACCATGACATTTCGGAAACGTGGATCAGACCTTCAACACCAGGAGCGATTTCTACAAATGCACCGTAGTCTGCAAGGACAACAACTTTACCTTTTACTTTATCTCCAACTTTCAAATCTGCAGAAAGCGCATCCCATGGGTGAGCTTCAAGCTGCTTCATACCAAGCTGAATTCTTGTTTTCTCATCATCGAAATCAAGGATAACCACTTTAACCGTTGCACCGTCTTCAAGAATCTCTGACGGATGGTTAACACGGCTCCAGGAAAGGTCAGTGATGTGGATAAGTCCATCAACACCGCCAAGGTCCACAAACACACCGTAAGAAGTGATGTTTTTAACAGTTCCTTCCAGAACCTGACCTTTTTCAAGCTGAGCAATAATTTCTTTTTTCTGACCTTCAAGATCCGCCTCAATAAGCGCTTTGTGAGATACAACAACGTTCTTGAACTCCGGGTTAATTTTAACCACCTTGAATTCCATTGTTTTACCTACGAACTGATCGTAATCCTTAATAGGCTTCACATCAATCTGAGATCCCGGTAAGAAGGCTTCGATACCGTGAATATCCACGATCATACCTCCTTTAGTTCTTGATTTTACGTAACCGTTTACGATTTCGCCGGTTTCGTGCAGCTCGTTCACTCTGTCCCAAGCCTTAAGTGTTCTGGCTTTTTTGTGAGATAACTGAAGCTGTCCAGTTTTGTCCTCTCTTCTGTCTACCATTACTTCAACCTCGTCACCTACTTTCAGGCCGCTGTTGTAACGGAATTCATTCAGAGAAATAACACCTTCTGACTTAAAGTTGATGTCAACGATCGCCTCTTTGTCAGTCAGTCTGACTACTTTACCTGTCAGTACATCATTGTCTGCAAGGCTGGTAAGAGATCCGTTGTAGATTTCTTCAAGATCACTCTTCTCTTTTCTTGCATCAGCATCCAGTCCGGATTCAAAAGAATCCCAGTCAAATTGCTCAGGTGCTACGTTTTGGTTCATAAGAACCGCGTCTTTATTTTCAGACATAATAAAAAATTTGTATCCCTTCTCTTTCAACCTTTGGCTCAATGTGCATGATGAAAAATACGGAAGATGTTAGTTGTTACTGTTTTAACTTTGCCAAAAGTCCGCACAAAAAGTTTTGCAAAAGTACGAAAATAACCAGGACCTACAACTGTATATTTATTAATATCACCTAAAAAATTAATGCAGTTTCCAACAAAATGAAAGAGGCCTTTTATCACGGCAAGTTTAAATTATCTTTGCAGCATGGATTTAGAAGCTATTTACACCAAACTCGGCATTTCGGATATGAACCAGATGCAGAAATCAACATATACAGCCACTGAAAACGGCAACGACGTTATCCTTCTGTCGCCCACCGGTTCCGGCAAAACCCTGGCTTTTCTGCTTCCGGTATTAAGAGACCTGGAGACGTCTAAATCCGGCATCCAGACCCTGATACTCGTTCCGGCACGGGAGCTGGCACTGCAGATCGAACAGGTATTCAAATCCATAGGCTCCGATTATAAGGTTACTGTGTGCTATGGCGGACACGACAAGAAGATTGAGGTGAACAGCCTTACCCAGGCACCCGCTGTCCTTATCGGCACGCCGGGCAGGATCACCTATCATATCCGAAACAATAATTTTGACCCTTCTACAATAAAAACTCTGGTACTGGATGAGTTCGACAAATCCCTTGAACTCGGGTTTCAGGAAGATATGGAATTCATCGTTCAGTCTATGCCCAATCTGTCGCAGCGCATACTCACTTCGGCCACAGCCATGGAGCAGATACCGGCATTTACAGGTCTCAGCACGCCTAAGCAAATCAATTTCCTGAAAGTTCACGACTCCAAACCCAATGTTCAGCTGAGGAAAGTGATGACCACTTCTGAAGAAAAACTGGACACTTTATTCCACCTGATCTGTAAAATCGGAAATAAGAGAACCCTGATTTTCTGTAACCACCGCGATGCCGTAGACCGGATTTCGGAGCTCCTGCGTGAAAAGGGAATCTCGCGCGAGACTTTTCATGGTGGTATGGAACAGGATGAACGCGAACGTGCCCTGCTGAAATTCCGTAATGATTCGGCCAGGATTCTTATCACGACTGACCTGGCAGCACGCGGCCTGGATATTCCGGAGGTGGAATCCATTGTTCATTATCAGCTTCCGCCCAAGGAAGATGCTTTCATTCATAGAAACGGACGTACAGCCCGTATGAATGCCAAAGGTTTTTCCTATCTGATTATGACTGAGGATGAAAATTTCCCTTTTATCAAAAGCAATACGCCTGAGGAAAATGTATCGGAGAGCAGTAAGCTACCTTCACCTACTCCGTTCCAAACCATTTATATCAGTGCCGGAAAGAAGGATAAGGTAAATAAGGTGGATGTTGTGGGGTACCTTATTAAGAAAGGCGGACTGGAAATGTCAGATATCGGAATCATTGAGGTTAAGGATACCACTTCCTATGTTGCGGTGGACAGAAAGAAAGTCAGTGCGGTTCTGAAGAAACTTCAGAATGAAAAACTGAAAGGCAAAAAGGTCAAGATGGAAGTAGCTTATTGATTTAATCCTGAATTTATTTATCTTTGAATTAGACCTTAACCTGTTATGAAGATTAATCTGCCGGACAAACTCTATTATTCCATAGGCGAAGTGGCCAGGGCATTTGATGTAAATACTTCGCTGATCAGATATTGGGAACAGGAATTTCCGATTTTGCGGCCCAAGAAAAATAAGAAAGGAAACCGTTATTTCACTCCGGAAGACCTTACCAATCTGAAAATCATCTATCATTTGGTGAAAGAGAAAGGTTACACGCTGGACGGCGCCCGTGTGGCACTGGCCACCAACAGCAAGATTTCGGAAACCATCTCCCTTATAGACCGCCTGCAGTTTGTGAAAGCTGAACTTCAGAAGCTGAAGGAGTCCCTGACCGACAAACCGGAAAATTAAGGGTGTTTTTCCTGTAAACAAAAAGGTGATTTCCCCTTGAAATCCAATTTGATGCACTGCTAATTTTACACAAAATTAGACAGATGAACTCTACCCTACAATTTACAGTTTCCCGAAAGCATCTGATTCTTATTCTCCTGCTGATTCTGGCGGTAACGGTGGGCTTAACCGTTTACAGCGGTCGTGAACCGGCGGAATCCCGGGAGCCCGGGAACCTTACATTTACTGAAGTTGAAGCTGTCAAAAGCATCCCACTTTCCGAATTTGACCCTAACGAACTTGACGCTTCCCAATGGATGGCCCTGGGATTTTCGGACAAACAGACAGCCACCATCCTGAAGTATAAGCAGGTCGTGGGTGGTGCATTTACTTCCAAAGAACAGTTTAAAAAATGCTACGCTGTATCCGACAGCCGGTTTGAAGAACTGGAACCTTATCTTCTGCTACCCGAAAAGGAGAAATCAACCTACAGGACTTCAGCTTACTCTTACAGACATGTGTCAACCTTTTCACCTGCCAAAAAAACACTTTCAATTCCCGGGAAATTCAATCCCGATACCTACAGCCAGCGTGACTGGGAAAAACTGGGATTCAGCGAAAGGCAGGCCGCCGCCATCCTGAAATACCGTTCCTATCTGGGTGGCAGTTTCATCAGTAAGGAGAAGTTCAGGGATTGTTTTATCATAAGCGATGATAACTACAGAAAACTTGAACCCTACCTGATTCTGCCTTCCACCGCTGTGGCCGCACCGGTGGCAAACGAGTCCGGGAAAAGTTTCGCACGTTCAGATAACAAAGGATCTCAGGCAAAAATTTCTGTGTTTGATCCCAATCTTCTGGATGTGCAGGGCTGGATAGGTTTGGGATTTTCGGAGAAACAGGCCAATGTGATAATGAATTACCGTAACCGCATCCTGAAAGGAAGTTTCAGAAGCAAGGGTGACATCAAAAACTGTTTTGTTATATCGGAACAGAAATTTGCTGAACTGGAGCCGTTCATCAACCTGAACCCCGAAAATATAGGTAAACGGAATGGATCTGCAGGTAGTCCCAGTCAGATTTCAGGACCTGCCACAGATTTCAGCAAGGTGGATATCAATGAAATTACAGCTGAACAGCTTGTTGAATTTGGTTTTGATGAAAGGGTCGCTCGTAACTACGTGTCCTTCCGCAAAAAGCTGGGAGGATTTGCGGTAAAGAACCAGGTGTTCGAAAGTTATGACATCGACCGTGAACTTGCGCAAAAGCTGATTGATATCTCACCACTGAACCTGTCAAAAGTGGAGCGTTATACATTGATTGAAGCGCCTGAAAGCTGGCTGAAAACACATCCCTATTTCAGATATTCGGCAGATAAGATCATCTATTACCGGCTGAGCAACTCTGATGAAAAGAAAATCTGGAAACTGGTGAACGCGAAACCGGAATATCAGGCGAAAATGAAACTTTATCTGAAATAAGAAAAGCTGGCAGAGGTCTTAATCAATGGTTTTTGGAGAATCGGCCAGCAACGTATTCAGTTCGGAAAGTTCTTCGGCAGTCAGATCCCGCCATTGTCCTACAGGCAGGTCAAGTTTGATGTTCATGATGCGGATCCTTTTCAGTTTCTTCACTTCGTAACCAAGGTATTCGCACATACGCCGTATCTGCCTGTTTAAGCCCTGTGTGAGCACAATTCGGAAAGAGAGCGTATCAATCTGCTCCACTTCGCACTTGTTGGTTACCGTGCCCAGGATCGGAATCCCGTTACGCATTTTATGCAGGAATTGCGGCGTGATAGGCTTGTCAACCCTTACAATATATTCTTTACCATGGTTGTTACGCGCACGGAGGATCTTATTCACGATATCACCGTCTGAAGTCAGCAGGATAAGTCCTTCACTGGGTTTGTCCAGGCGGCCGATCGGGAATATCCTTTTGGGATGATTCAGGAAGTCGATGATATTGTCCTTCTCCCGCTTTGTATCTGTAGTACAAACGATGCCTACGGGCTTGTTAAGTGCGATATAGACATGTTCTTCCTCCGTCTTGCGGATGGAAATGCCGTCTACCATTATTTCATCTTCATCCGAAACTTTTGTGCCCATTTCCGGAACCACACCGTTTACGGTAATCCGGCCGTGCTCCAGCATCCGGTCGGCCTCACGGCGGGAGCAGAAACCAACTTCAGAAAGATATTTATTGATCCGGGTCTTTTCCATGTCTTGCGGTATGAGCGGTTATTAATGTTGCTGGTGGTCTGAAAAACGGAAATCATTTTCCAGCAGTTCAGCTGAAGCGTCGTTAACAGAATAGTCTCCGATTTTGGTACGCCGCAGATTCGTGAGATAGGCGCCAACTCCCAGCTCCTGACCAATGTCGTGCGCCAGACTTCTGATATAGGTGCCTTTTGAACAGCCTACTGCAAAGCGGACGAAGGGAAGGTCTATTTCAATTCCGTTCAGATAGTGAATCGTAGTTGGCCGCAGCTTCATCTCCACCTCCTGGCCTTTTCTGGCCATATCGTAGGCACGCTGTCCGTCAATCTTGATGGCAGAAAATACCGGCGGCTTCTGCTGAATCTCACCCACAAATTTAGCTAAAGTTTCATGTATGAAATCTATGGAAATATGGGAATAATCCTGCTGAAGGATTTCCGGCTTTTCGGTATCGTAAGATTCCGTCTGTACCCCGATCTTGATTTCGGTCAGGTATTCCTTAGGCGCATCCTGAATTTCCTGGATTTTTTTTGTGAATTTGCCGGTGCAAACGATCAGAAGACCTGTCGCGCGCGGATCCAACGTGCCGGCATGCCCGATCTTAAACTTCTTCGGCAGTTTAAATTCGTTCTTAAGTTTGTATTTAAGTTTGTTAACCGCCTGAAAACTTGTCCAGTCTAAGGGTTTGTCGAGTAAAATAACCTGGCCAGCAAGTAAGTCTTCTGTATTCATTTGTTTGATCCTATCTCATTAATTTCCTCCCTAATGCTATAATCATATTTTAATCTGTTTGCGAAAAAAAGGTAGACAATAACTCCCAATATGGTCCATAAAACTTCAGGCTCATAAATGTAATGAGTCTCGTAAATTGTTATACTGTCCCACAAAGAAAAAGGTATAAAAAGGCAAAAAAATATATTTATTAAAATAATCGATTTATTATGCTTTTCAAAAACCAGCACAGCAGTTACAATGGATAAAATAGCTAGGATTGCAAGAGGTATGAGGGAATAACTATCGCCAAATCCCAATTGAAATATAAATTTTACAATGGAAAAAAGGGCGTATACTGTAAAGAAAATTGCAGTAATCCAATAGACTAGCTTACTTTGGAAAAGTTTTTTATCGATCACTGAAACTGCGTAAAATAAATCAGAAGCACGATCCCTACTATAATCCGGTACCAACCCCATGGTTTGAAACCATATTTGGTGAGGACTCCGATAAAGAATTTGATTGCAATTACAGCCACAACGAATGCCACCAAATTTCCCACAAAGAAGCTCGTGGTATTCTCAGAATTCGCGAAGATCATTTCGTAACCCTTCTGCTCCACGCCGTGGTGGTTCCAGTTCTTCAGGAAAATAGAATAGGTAGTTACAGCAAGCATAGTGGGAACCGCCAGGAAGAATGAAAATTCAGCAGCGGCCACTCTGGTCAGTTTTTGCTGCATCCCCCCAATGATGGAGGCGGCACTGCGGCTCACGCCCGGCATCATAGCCAAACACTGCCAAAGTCCAATAGTGAAGGCCTTTTTGTAAGTAATTTCCTTCTCGTCGTGAACAGTATGCTGTGTGAAAAATCTGTCAATAAAGAGAAGGACAATCCCACCCAAGATCAGAACTACGGCAATAGGCACGGGATTTCCCAGAACGGATTCGATCATATCATCAAAAAGATAACCCAACACCAAAGCAGGAATTACAGCGACCGCAAGCTTGAGATAGAACTTGATATTTGAAAAATCAAGAAATTTTTTCCAGTAGAGGAATACAACCGCCAGGATGGCTCCAAACTGTATTGAAACCTGATACATCTTTACAAATTCATCCTCCTGAATGCCGAAGATTGAACTTGTAAAAATCATGTGAGCGGTGGATGAAACCGGCAGATACTCGGTAAGTCCTTCCACAACAGCAATAAAAATTGCTTTGATTAGATCCATATAAGGGTATTGATTTTAGTAAATTTCGGGGCTACCTGCTTCGCTTCAGGATCGCGTACACCTGAACGGCAAATCCCGCTACCACAAGAAATGGAGCTAGCCTAATCCTGCGAAAGGAGAAAATATCTTCGTTCCAGCTGTTGGGATCAAATTTTCCGTCCACCGTATTGGCATCGGCACCCATCATCAGCAGAAACCCAAGGATGGTAAGTCCCAAACCTATGAACATCCATCGGTAGTTTTCCTTACCAAAATAGAACGGAGCCTGTGTTCTGTTGTCCGCAGTCCCGAAAGAATCGGCAGAGAATTTTGCTGTTTTTTTAGCCATCTTAAGTGTAGTATAAATCGTCAATATTAGACCTCAGGAACCTCCACGTTGCAAATACAGTACTGATTACGGTGATGAAAATACCGATCAGTGCAATTAATCCCACAAGGAGGATAAACTGACTGGTGTCCTGAACAAATGGCGTCTGAATGGTTGATGTAAAATAGTACCACACCCCAAATAAAGCCAAAATACCCAGTACAGCGCCTAAAACTCCCAATATGATTGCCTCCTTTACAAACGGCATAAGGATAAACCTTCTTTTGGCTCCCACCAGCTGCATGGTCTTGATGATGAATCTCTTTGAAAATATCTTCAGTCTGATGGAATTATTAATCAGAACTATGGCAAGAATCAGAAAAAGTACGGAGAACGCCAGAATCCATTTCAGTATCTTATTCAGGTTTTCGTAAATCTGCTGCGACTCGGAGTTGTTCTTCACATCTACAATGCCCGGCACAGTCGAGATTTGTTTGATGGCATCGTTCACTTTTGCGGGATCCACATACTCCGGTTTCAGGGCAATCTCCACCGAGGAGGGGAAGATGTGCGCGTCAAACAGTTTTTCCGAATCAATACCAAGACTGACCCTCGCCTCTTTACTCGCCTGCTCGCGGCTGATGTAGGAGGCTTTTTTTACAGGAGCCAAAGACTTGATCTTTTCCACTGCATCCAGTTCCTGCTTAGCAAGTTTCAGGGAATCCTTGGCGTCGTAATCCTGATCAAAATAGGCGTTTACCACAAGTTGCTCCTTCAGGTAATCGGAGTATTTTTGGGCATTGATAAGAATGAGACCGGAAAGTCCGACCAGAAAAAGTACCAAAGCAATACTTACGACCACTGTGATGTTACTTGACCTGAGCCTTCTCCTGTTAAAATCCTCCACTGTTCTAGCCATTCACAAAAATTTTTGGCTAAAATAGAAAAAATCTTCCGAAATTTGCCCGGCGAAGGAGAAAAATGAGTGTTAAGAAAACACAAAATCAGATCAGTAAGACTTCCTGAGACACTGTAGCACAGCCGCAGCGCCGTGCATTTTCCACATAAATAAAACCACATGAGCGTAAGGGCGAAAAAACACCTCGGACAGCACTTCCTGACTGACGAAAACATAGCGAAAGATATTGTTGACGGGCTTACCCGCACCGGTTACAAAACCATAGTTGAAGTGGGTCCCGGTATGGGTGTCCTTACCAAATACCTGCTTCAGACAGACAGCAAACTTTTTCTGGCAGAGATTGACGAAGAATCCATAACTTACCTCAGGAAAAATTATTCCCAGCTGGGTGAGTCTTCCTTTATCGGCGACTTCCTCAAAACTGATTTTAGTTTTGCTGATGACAGCCAGACTGCCATCATTGGCAATTTCCCCTACAATATATCATCACAGATCTTATTCAAAATAATAGACCACCACAGGATTATTCCGGAAATGGTAGGGATGTTCCAGAAGGAGGTTGCAGAACGGACCGCCGCTGTGCCACGCACCAAAAGCTACGGAATCCTGTCCGTGCTTGTACAGGCGTATTATGATGTGGAATATCTGTTCACGGTTCATGAGAATGTCTTTAACCCGCCACCGAAGGTAAAATCGGGTGTTATCCGGCTCACCAGAAACCTTAAGGACGGCCTGGAGGGAAATGAGGAGATTTTTAAACAGATTGTGAAGGCTGGTTTCAACCAAAGACGGAAAAAACTTTCCAATGCCCTGAAAACACTTGATATTCCGGAAGCCCTGCAGGATCACGGGTTCATGGATCAACGTGCCGAAGAACTTTCGGTAGCCGATTTCATTGCTTTTGCCCAAATATGGAAAAGTCATAAATAAGAAGTGCCGGCTGTTCGTTCAGTTCTGAATTGATTCTTTACTCTTAATAAAAAAGGCTGTCTTACCAATGCAAGACAGCCTTCTTTATTAACTGATTTTTTCTATTCTCTGTTTTTCAACATGATCCAACCTGTTTTATTCACAGGGTTCTTGTTCGCAGGATCTTCATACTTCACCTGATACCAGTAGGTAGATGTCGGTAAGGTTTTGCTTTGGAAACGTCCTGTCCAGATGGCTGCATCTTTTGTAGCCCTCCAGATTTCTTTGCCGTAGCGGTCGAACACAGAAGCTCCAAAATCCTTGTAGCGACTTATTCCGCTCAGATCCAGCACATCATTTACACCGTCACCGTTTGGCGTGATTACATTCTGAATATGTAATGTGAAGAACGGCAGGGAGCCTACACAGCTGGTATACTTCACACGAACCTGCAGGTTAAGCGTTATGTTTGCAGCCACATTATTGAACACATTGGAATCCTGCCATGTAAATCCATTGTCTATGGAGTACTCTAACGGTCCGTTACTTGGATTGTTTGCCGTCAGGGTTAAAGTATTGGTCTGGAAATCGGCATTAATAATCTGCGGTATCTGTGCCTCAACCACCTGTGTGGTGAAAGTGGCTGTACATTCTCCGTTTCCGATGGTCACCGTATAAATACCTGTTTGGTCTACAGTTACTGTCTGCGAGTTTCCGATTACATTATCATCTACATCCTTCCACTGGTAAGTATACCCGGGTCCTGCACCGGCATCCAGCGTGATGCTGTCGCCCACACATATCTGTCCGGCAACAGGCTGCAGCGTTGTGGAAATCGCAGGGATCACCTCAATAGTGACGGTAGCGGGGTTGGTGGACTGACATCCGTTAGCTCCTACAGAATACACCGTATAGGTGGTAGTTTGCGTGGGAGCCACAGTGATTGTATTGAGAGGCGAGGCGTTGGTGTTCCAAACATAAGTGGCGCCCCCAGTGGCAGTCAGCACCACAGGATAGCCTGCACATACCTTCATATCGCTTGCGGATACGGTTACTGCAGGTGGCGTGAAATTTTCCTGAACGGTTACGGTTCCTGATGCAGAACAAACTATATCTCCGGGTTGGTAAGCCTTGGTGATGGTCAATGTGTAATTTCCACCGGCGGCCACCACAGGAGTAAGTGTATTGGCACCGGAGAAGATGTAACCGCCGTTTGTAGCTACCCAGCTGAATACGGAGCCTGCGGGATAGGTAGAGCCGCTCGCTATCAGGGTAACCTGCGGATTCGTACAGTTGATGGCCGGTGGCGGTGCAATATCCACGGTGATCTGTGGTGCTTTCACCAACTCTATTTCGGCTATCTTAGGACAGAAACCGGATTTCACCAAAGCATACACCGTTACGTTACCCGGACTTGAAAATGCCCCGGGATTGGCAATCACGTTCGCATTCTGAGCCTGGGCATCTGCCAGATTCTCATAGAAGGCATACGTAACGCCGGGCGTATTGCTTATGGCGGTCGTTGTAAGATTCAGGTTAAAATTAACGTTGCCGGGTCCATAACACTGTGTAAAAGTAATGTCATTAACCACCGGAGAAGTGCCGCCGAGGATGGTTACGGAAGCTTCGCCCGGACACTGGTTGCCAGGCACAAAAACCTCAACGGAATACACTCCCGGCGCAGTAGCTACATAGGTAGGGTTGGTAGCGCCTGAGATAGGATTGCCGTTCAGAGACCATTGGTAAGTTGAACCTGCTACCTGCACAGAAGCTGTTAATGACTGTGGTGTATTGTCACACATTTCCACTTCTGCCGGCAGGGCAACGCCATTTGGGTTAAGAATCTGAACACCGATATCGAATGAGCCGGCCTCCAGGAATACAGCGGAATCATAACCGGAATCCCTGGCATCAGCAATTACCATCTTGATATGGTAGGACTGTCCCGGAATAACGGTTGCCGTGGCTTCCAGTGGAATGGTACGGCCGTAATAGTTGGTCTGGTTTGGCGGCACAGAGCCGAAATACTGCGCATTAATCGGTCCGCAACTGAAACTTGCAGGAACGATATTGGTAGCTGTTACAGGGCCCGCTCCTCCCGGAAGTACTGCAATATTAGTATAAGTTGCCCCTGGTGTATTTGGTTTCAGCAATAAGGCAAACGCATCATCATAACCCAGACATGGGAACCCGCCATCATATTCTTCCGATGCAAAAATGTAGTTAAATTTCATTTGTGTGCTGGCCGGCACAAAATCAAATTCCAGAACTACGGCATTGTGTAAAGCCGCGGACGGGTTTGTTGCCGCTACCAGGTCCGGATCACTGTTTGTTCCTGTAACGTCGCCAAGTGTGAAATTTTCGGCAAGATTACCGGCTTTACGAGCATATCCTGTAGTCAGTACTATACCTTCATCAAAGGGAAACTGTGAAGTCCCCTTGTTAAAATACCCCCAGAACCGGTTGTTATCCGTTACCGGTTGGTTAGGCGAAATGGTTACGTTCGAGATATTCGGGGTACCGCAGGTGGGAGATGCGCCCACCAAAACATCGGTGACGAGTTGTGCAGGAGTAAAGTTCGACTCCGGATATGGGGCCACGTTCACATCAATGTAATCCCCTGCTTTGGCTAAGGTATTTATTTCTTTCATGGCCGGCGGCCGGGTTTTCTGACCAAACACTGAGGTAGTGGACAGGAGGCTTAGCGCAATGAAGGAAATACTAAAGTAGTTTTTTAATCGATAATTTAGCATTTTGACAAGTTTTAAACAAATATAACATATATTTTGATTTTCACCTGCCCTAAGTTATAAATTTTCCCAAATAAACATGTATTTAATCCTTATTATAGGAAACACAAATATATTATGCACTAAATAAGGCTCTATGGCTCGTTCTTTAAGCTTTCAATCTGCTCTTCCAACTCCCTGATCTTATCGCGCAGCGTTTTTATAGCCGTCTTGTTGGTGGTAACATGGCTTTTCAGCATTACATTTTTTGCACGTTCCAGTGGGTCCTCCTCATCTTCATCCTCGGCTATATCTTCAATGTCCTCCTGAATGTCCTCAATATCGTCGCTTATCTCCTCAATATCTTCCGAAATTTCTTCAATATCTTCCTGGATATCCTCAATATCCTCCTGGATTTCCATTACGTCGTCACGGAGCACCTCAATATGTTCTGAACTCTTATTTACAGACATCTGGATAAAGATAGCCAGATAGATGGCCTCCAGTGAAAGTACAGTGGTGAGAACAAGCAGCATTTTGTCAAACTCCACCACTCCAAAGATTGGCAAAAGGAAGGCCGTGATAAAAAGTAAAGTATGAACAATGAGCGAGGGTATGGACCCGATCCACCACATCACTCCGTTTGCAATACCTTCCAATACCGTGATTTTCTCAGCAGCTCTTTCCTTAACTTTCATTTGTAATTCCTTTAATTAAAATTCACCGTTTACGCCCATGCCGAAAAGGGCGAAATCATAACGCGCCGGATCTTCACTGTCCAGCTTTCGCAGCGTGATATCCATTTCTGCCACCGCTTTCCAGTCATTCTGCTTCCGCGAAATCAGTTGAAGCTGCCTGCCTGTATTCCCGGTATGCACATCCAGGGGAACAGACAGATGCGCGGGATTAAGGCGCGTCCACAGACCAAAATCCACCTTCCGGTTATCCTGCCTTACCATCCAGCGAAGGTACATCATAAGGCGCTTTGCTGACGAATTTTTATAGGTGGAACTTACGTGCTTGGAAGCACGGTGCACCCCGTTTCCCAGGAATTCATTACGAAAGCGTTCCAGACTGTGATAAAAGTCGGATTCGCCGGTGTGCAGCAGAAAATGATTTTCCAGAGTGTCCGATTTGCGGTAAAGCCGCGCAAGGTTGCGGATAAACTGCGCAAGATCATCGCCGTTGAAAGTACGGTGAACACTTTTTGACATAAAATGCCGAAGGTCTTCCTCGGTATGATTGATCACAAAATCATAGGGAGAACCATCCATGTAGGATAGGATTTTTTCAGCAGAATTAAGAATGGATTTACGGTTGCCCCATGAAATGGTGGCCGTCAGAAATCCCGCAATTTCAATATCCTGTTTCAGCGAAAACCGGTGAGGAATCTGTATGGGATCATTCTCTATAAAGTCCGGATGGTTATACCGGTCGGCTTTCCGGTCCAGAAAATCCTTAAGTTCACTTAATTTCATACTGAGTTTGTAAAAGGCAGTTGGGTACTGCCCTTTCGCCTGCGCAATTTCACAGCAGCTGCTTATTAATTTACTGTTTTTATTTCGTAAGCACTTTCATTACCCAGGCGGTCTACAGCCCGGACAGTGACCGCCCGCAGCTTCTTTCCGGACTTGCTTACTGCCAAAGTTTTTGAACGGTCTGCGACATCCAGGATCTCTGTCTCCCACTGATCACCGTACCGTGCATACAGTACCCAACGTTTAACTTTTTGCAGGTCACTGGCAGACCACTCCACCCTGGCGGTATTACCTCCGTTTGAGTAGGTAAGCCTGGGCTTCTCCAGGAGGTTTGTTTTCAGCCACGGCGTGCGCGGAACCAGCGCTTTGTCACGGTAAGGACCGTTTTTCAGCGCACTGACCATCTGCGGATTCTGCAGCAAACCGGCTACACTGTAATGTATCTCTCCGTCGCTTTCCTTCAGGATGGTCCGCGAGGTTTTTATCTGGCTCACAATTTCAGCCGACTTATCGGTTACACCCTTAATTCCGACCGTATTAAGGCCCGGCCAAAGATGGCGCTTCCGTAAGTTTTCGGAATCCCACCATTTCAACAGTGAACTGAAACGCTGTGGCCCCTCTTCTTTCCAGTACAGCTGCGGCGAAAAATAGTCTATCCAACCCTCGTTAAGCCACAGTTTTGCATCAGCATAAAGCTCATCATACTGTGAGGAGCCTGTGATACCTGCCGGGTAACCAGGTTTCCAGATGCCGAAGGGCGAAATCCCGAATTTCACATGGTTTTTTTCGGCCTTAATCTCATCATAGATCCGCTTGATAAACTTATTGACATTTCCGCGCCGCCAGTCGGCACGTGAAAGTGTACCGCCTGAAGCAAGATAACCATTCCAGGACTTGTCATCGGGAAAATCTTTGCCACCGTTATACTCGCGGTAAGGATAAAAATAATCGTCGAAATGCAGTCCGTCTATATCGTATCTCCTTACAATGTCTTTTACCACATTGGAAACATGGTCCTGCGTTTTCGGGTTGGAAGGATCAAACCAGTAGGTTCCGTTTCTGAGTTTTACAATCTCGGACGGCATTTTCTTCACCATCGACTCGGAGGTCACGGCACCGCCCGTAGTGTGGAAGGCCCGGTAGGGATTCAGCCAGACATGCAGTTCCATACCTCTTTTATGCGATTCGGAGATCCAGAATTCCAGGGGATCATAGCCGGGAGCTTTTCCGGTTTGCCCGGTAAGGAAGTAGGACCACGGTTCATAAGAACTTTTGTACAGCGCATCTGCCGAAGGCCTCGCCTGAAAGATAACCGCGTTGAAGTTCAGGTCGTGCAGCAAATCAAGCAGGCGGATGGCTTCCGCTTTCTGCTGTTCGTCACTCAGGTTGTTCCGTGTGGGCCAGTTGATGTTGGCCACCGTGGCAATCCAGGCACCGCGGAACTCGCGTTTGACTTCCGGCAGAACTACGGGCGCCGGAGCTGTCTGAGGTACCGTCCTCACCGGAATATTTCTCACAGTTCCCGTGGTGGCAGCTGCAGGTGAATGTGCACTTATTTCAGTTTGCTGCGTTGCACACGAAGATACCGCGGCGAAAGCGCAGATAAGAGAAAGTTTAATATGTCGGATGTTCATCTTACAAAAGTAATAGTATTAAAAGAAAAGATTCCCGCGCTAAAACCCGCGCGTAATCTGATTTACAGCGTATAAATCGTATTTCTCCCTGTTTAACTCCAATAGTCATCTTCTTTTAAAATACGAATACAGGCGCAACGAAAATTTGCCAATAAAGTAAAGCAAAAAGAGTCCGATGATGATTGTGAAGGACTGAATGAGGAATAAATCCCAGCTGAAATCATTAACCATACTCAAATGTTTTATGCTAAAGTAATAAATTTATTAAACAGGATGCCTGTAATCCCTTCCTGTGCATCAAAAACCGTTCTATCCTGCAAATATTCAGCGGAATCATCTGAATCCGGAAACAGTAACGAAACCTTCGCTGCGGTCCTTTAACCTGATATGGTACCATTTTCCGTTTCCGGCCAATACCTGCACGGCTGAGGTTTCCGAAGTAGTTTTAGCAATACCGTATTCTGTTCCCGGTCCAAGCCGGATATTGGTCCCGCCTTCCAAAGAATTTCCCGGAGGCATGGCGGCTTCACTTTTGGGCGGCACAGCTCTTTTCCGGATGAAGGGATACGGATCTACCGCTCCACCACTGCCGTAAATACCGAAATGCAGATGCGGCGCCCCGCCTTCTGCATTGCCGGTACTGCCCACGAGGCCGAGAGTGTCACCGGCTTTCACCTGCCTTCCGTCAGTTGCGATAATGCTGTCCAGATGAGCATAATAGTAAGAATAACCAAATATACCGTCGCGCTGCCAGACCTGCTTACCGCCCAGGCCTGAATTTCCGGTGCGGGTAATATAACCGTCGGTCACCGCCACAACAGGTGTACCGCGCGCAGCAAAGATATCGATTCCCTCATGTCTCCGTGCGCCGCTGTCGCGTGCGGCACCCCAAAAGCTTTGCGCATCTTTATTACCCTTCCCGGCCACCGGAAAACCCAGTGAAGGCTGTGTGTAAATACTCACCGTGAAATCACCCTGATGCATAATTTCAGGCTGAATAATTACCCTGTAAACCCCTGTTCGTTCTATAACCTTAGCAAACAGCCCGTTTTTCAGGAGCTCACTTTCCGAAGTTTTGTCGGAATTATCCAGACTGTACACATCAATAAAAAATTTAGTTGTGGGATTGTGACTGCTCACAGTTATCCTTAAATCATCGCCCTGAGTGAGCGGCAGTGAATATCCATAGGCGTACAGGTGATTAGCAGCTGGAAATGCTGTAAAGGTAAAACCGTCTGCGACTTCAAGGCTGTTTGCACCTGCCAGGGTGTATTCTCCTTTCCACTGCGTCATTAAACTGTCCGGGCCGGCAAACTGCCTTTCATACTTTGCACGCGCCGAGCTCTCAAAAAGCCTGCTCACCGACTCCTTCAGTCCTTCACAGGAGGTGACGGTCATCAGAATAATCAGCAGAAAAATTGCGGGTTTCAGTCTGTACATGCCGGCTTTAAAGCAAAAATTTAGCCGAAGGGCTGAGTAAAGGTGAAGTACGGAGCGGTCAGTTGTCCTGGGATGATTACCACAAAAGCTCACAGCAATGGTGAAATTATCAACATTCCTAAAGGACTGTTAGGTTGGGCAGATAACTTTTGCGAAGGTTTACAAAATATTATTAAGCCACAGAAAATTAGGAAATCTTTCTTAAATGGATAAATGAAGTTTTTGATGGCATAGCAAATAAATTTTCGAAGTACAAGATTAACTTTCAAAAAAAACATATTATTTAAGTGACCTTGCCTGAACACAACCTAGTGTCTACTATTTTGCGTTGAGGAACTTGTTTAAATACATTTTTTCAAAACTAAAAAATAAAAAAAATCTTTTGCCCAAATTCCCTTACTTACTACCTTTTTTACTTCGTTAATTTTCCTTAAATTTCACTTTCAAAAAACACAATATTTCGAAAAAAATTTATGAAATTAACACCCTACCACGCCAAATATTTCGCTTTTGAACTAACCAAGAAAAATTCTGCTGACAGCATGGAGAAATTGGCATCAACATTAGTGGATGCTCAAGTAGACCTTAATCCCCATCAGGTTGAAGCTGCGTTGTTTGCATTTAAATCCCCACTTTCCAAAGGGGCAATACTTGCTGATGAAGTGGGTTTAGGAAAAACCATAGAGGCAGGTCTTGTAATATCTCAAAAATGGGCAGAGAGAAAAAGAAAGATTTTGATAATTGCACCTTCGAATTTGCGGAAACAATGGTCGCAGGAGCTTCAGGATAAATTTTTTATTCCATCTGTAATCCTTGAAGCAAAGTCTTTTAATGAACAGATCAAAAAAGGTAATCTAAATCCTTTTATTCAGCCTAATGTGATGATTTGTTCATATCAGTTTGCCAGATCTAAAGATGCATATATCAGGGCTGTTAACTGGGATTTGGCTGTAATTGACGAAGCTCATCGCTTGCGCAACGTTTATAAACCTAGTAATAAAATTGCAAAGGCAATAAAAAACGCTTTAGAGCACAGTCCTAAAATTCTGCTGACTGCAACGCCTTTACAAAATTCCCTGCAAGAACTTTACGGATTGGTGAGTATAATTGACGACTATTCTTTCGGTGATCTAAAAAGCTTTAGAAACCAATACAGTAGAGCCGGATCTACAGCTGATGATACTGTCTTTGATGAACTTAAAGAAAGATTGAAACCAATATGTAAAAGAACACTTCGGCGTCAGGTTACAAACTACATTAAATACACAAATCGAATTGCGCTTGTTGAAGAGTTTTATCCTTCTGACGATGAGCAGCGCCTTTATGATTTGGTAACTGATTATTTGCAGGAAGAAAATCTTTATGCATTGCCTTCCGGACAACGAAAATTAATGACCTTGATTCTTAGAAGGCTTTTGGCATCTTCTACCTATGCTATTTCCTCAACATTAGAAGGACTTGCAAAAAAACTGGAAAATACTTTATCTCACTCTGGCACGCAGAATTCCGATAATGAAATTGCTGAAAATTTTGAAACTTTTGATGAACTTAAGGATGAATGGGATGACAATGATGATATAGATAGCAAGTCAAATAATGATTTGTCAGCTGACGACATTGCAAATATTAAGAGAGAAATAGCATCACTAAAAGAATTTGAACGCTTAGCGAAATCAATTAGAATAAATTCTAAAGGGGAGAAACTTTTTACCGCTTTGGAACGCGGTTTCTCAGAAATGAAAAGGCTGGATGCTCCGCAAAAAGCAATAATTTTTACTGAGAGTACGCGTACCCAGGAATACCTTCGTAATATTCTGGAAGCTCGTGGTTACGCCAATAAGGTAGTATTATTTAATGGGAATAATACAGATGAGAAATCCAAAGAAATTTACAAGGATTGGATCGAAAAGCATAAGAACACAGATATTTTAACTGGTTCACGGTCTGCAGACATGAGGGCGGCATTAGTAGATAATTTTAAAAATGAATCTACCATAATGATTGCAACAGAAGCAGCTGCGGAAGGTATAAACTTGCAGTTTTGCTCAATGCTTATCAATTTCGATATGCCTTGGAATCCCCAAAGAATAGAACAAAGAATCGGCAGATGCCACAGATACGGTCAGAAGTATGACGTGGTGGTTGTAAACTTTTTGAATAAAGCAAATGCTGCTGATGTTCGCGTTTATGATTTGCTCGAAGAAAAATTCAAACTTTTTGACGGCGTATTCGGCGCTAGTGATGAAGTGCTTGGGAGTATAGAAAACGGTGTCGATTTTGAGAAAAGAATTGCAGAGATTTATCAGAATTGTAGAACAAATGATGAGATAAATAATGCTTTCGACAAACTGAAAGATGAATATAAAGATGACATTGCAGATGAATTCAAAAGGACGCGTCATAATTTATTAGAAAACTTCGATGAAGAGGTTCACGAAAAGTTACGGATCAATCTCAAAGAAAGTAAAGAATATCTTTCTAAATATGAAGCGTTACTATGGAATATCACAAAATTCTATTTGAAAGATAATGCAGAATATGCCACTGACGAACATTCTTTTAAACTTTTACACAATCCTTTTGGTGATTTAGTAATTTATCCTGGGCCTTATAAAATAGGCAAAAACACAAAGGATGCTAATATTTATCGAATAGGCCATCCTTTAGCGCAGCAGATCATCGAATCCTGTAAGAATCTTGAAATGGCTTTTTCCGAGGTATACTTTGATCTTACTAATAATCCAACCATGATTTCGGCACTGAATGATTACAAAAACCTTTCAGGTTATTTATTATGCAGAAGTTTTTCGGTCACTTCTTTTGAAACTGAAGAGTATTTACAAATGTGTGCGGTTACAGACGATGGTGAAGTTATGGAAAATGACGTTGCAGAAAGATTGTTCTCGCTTAGCGCAGAAGTACGGGGAGAAAGTACGGCATCTCAAACCGAAATTATTTCTTCCATGCAAAATATTCTTGCCCAGAATAAAAGCACTTTGTTAGAGTTGATTAGTACCAGAAATATGGAATATTTTCAGGTAGAATTGGACAAACTTGATAATTGGGGTGAAGACAAACGGAGTTCTCTCAAATTCACCTTGAAAGACTTGGATATGCAAATAAAAGAAATAAAGAAAGCTGCGAAGTCTGCGCCAAATCTTCCAGAGAAATTAAAATTAGAGCGAGAACGAAGAAAATTAGATTCTGAGAGGGATTCCGCTTGGCGGGACTTCGATCAAGCGGCTAAAGAAATCGAAAAAAGTAAAGATAACCTAATTGAAGACATCGAGAAAAAACTTGAGCAGGAAGTAATTCAAAACGATTTGTTTTTAATAAGATGGCACTTAAAATAAAACTGATATGAATAATAACAATGAAAGACTCGCTGCTATTATTGCAGAAAAATTAAAAGAAAAAGGACTCATAAAATCTGATGATACTTCAGTAGAATCGGAATTGGCAAAGGGTAAACTGAAAGAAACAGCGTGGAAAATCGCATTAGAAGAAGTCCTTAATTCGAATGGAGAAGAAGCTAACGAAACAACTGAAGAAAATGCGACTGAATAATTTAGCATTAGATGCTTTCAGAGGAGCTACAGTTCCTGTAACGATTCATTTCAATCCAGAAAAGAAAATCACTATGATTTTCGCTGAAAATGGAAATGGTAAATCTACTATTTCCGATGCTTTATCTTGTTTACTAACAGATGAAGTGGGTTCTATTGGTGATAAATCTGAAACTGACTTTAAATACTTAAAATCAGTTGGTAAGGATCCTGCAAAAATAACACTCAATACAAGTTCTGGTGCATTTTCAGCAACTATTTCTGGAAATGGTCGAAACATTTCAAAAAACCCTTCAACTGGTTTACCGCTTCTTAAAACTTTAAGACGCAAACAAATTATAAATCTTATTGAAGCCAAGGCTGCTGAAAGATATAAAGAATTGAAAAACTTTATTGACGTGGATGAAGTTTTCAAATGCGAATCAGAACTTAGGAAAACAAAACTTTCAGCGGAGAGAGAACTCGCAACCACAGTAAGAGTAATTTCCAGCGCAAGTGAAACACTGCAAAAAGCTTGGGATGATGAAGGACAACCTGAATCTGATTTTATGACCTGGGCTGAACAGCAATCAGCGAAAGATGTTTCAAATCTTGAACGGGAAGCGCAAAAATATCAAACTTTACAAGCACAGTGGGATGGAATTTCTGCAAGAAACTCTTCTTATACATTGGCTAAAAATAATTGGCAGGAATCGCAGCAGATTTATGATACAAAGGTGTCAGAATTAGAAGACGTTGAAAACCAAAATCCTGACAGTGAAGTCTCTTTATTGGACTTACTGGAAAAGGCAAAATCCTATATCGAATCAAAACCAGAAGTTGATCAGTGTCCGGTTTGCTCAAATGATATGCAGAGAGAAGACGTCGTATCTTCTTTGTCTTCGCGAATTACAGCAATGAATGCGCTCAAGGTGGCTAACGAAGCAGTGACAACGGCTAAACGAACATTAGATGCGAAAAACACTGCCTTAAATAGTGAAAGTACTGCCCTGAATCGGTTATTACTAGCATACAAGGATGCAATTGTAAATTTCACCGATGAAGAACCCGCCATAACAACGTTCGTGGAAAACATTTCAGAAGACTCCACAAGTAATTTGCTGCTGTTCGAAAATGAAAAACTGCATTTGGATAATCTGGCGTCGTTAATTATTCGTAATTACGATAGTAAAACAACTGCGTTAAAACAGCACAACCTAATTAAGTCGCAGTTTAATGCAATCAAAGAAAATGAAGCGAAAGCTGAAAAACTTCAAAGTTTGCTTACTGCAGCAGCAGAAGCTTTAGAAATTGTCGAATCAAGCAGAAAAGAATTTATTGAAAACGAATTGAATGAAATTTCTGGCGAAGTAGATCGAATGTATAATCTGATTCACCCGAACGAAGAAATTGGAGCTGTTACGCTTTCCTTGAAGGACAACGCATTAAGCTCATTGGTTTTAGAAGGTAAATTTCATACAGAAGAAGGCATTCCGCCACAGTCCGTTTATAGCGAATCTCATTTGGACACTTTAGGTATTTGTATTTTTTTAGCATTGGCGAAGAAATATGGAAACAGGGATACCATTTTAGTTTTAGACGATGTAGTAATGTCCGTTGATGAAAAGCATTTGGACCGTTTTATTGAATTACTGCATTCCGAAGCTGATTCTTTCGGCCAAATCATTATGACGACACATTACCGTCCTTGGCGAGACCGCTACAGAAATAACCGCGCACCTAACGGAAATGTTCATTTTCTTGAACTTCGCAACTGGTCTTTAGAAAATGGAATTCGCGTTTATAACGGCAAACTGGCTTTGCAGGAATTGAAAGCTTATGTGGATAATGAAGAAGATTTCAACCGGGAAAACATTGCTTCGGCTTCCGGAAGAATGTTGGAGAATATTCTGGATTTCCTTTCCTTAAAATTTCGTTGTAAAATGCCGAGAAATCCAAAAAATGAATATACGCTTGCCGATTTGCTTAATGGTTTTTCTACAACAATATTGCCTTTGCTAAAAGTAGAACATTTTTCGCAAGCTGAGAACAATACCTTTTCGGTTCTAAACAAAACAGTTCTTTTAAGAGATAAAATTACTGAACTGAAGCAGTTGAATGCGGTTAGAAATCAAGTGGGAGCTCATTACAATTTTGACGGCGCTTTGGTAAGCGATGATGATGTTCTTGAATTTGGTAGAAAAACTATAGAATTTGCAGAGCTTCTTATTTGTCCCGAAAATGGCAATCTTCCAACTGATGGCGGTTCCGGTTCTTACTGGAAAACAAAAAAAGGAACAATAAAACTGTATCCATACGCAACACCTTAATTTTTCAAAAATTTAAAATGTCAGAAATCCAAAAACAGGAACTTACTTCCTTAAACATAAAAGAGCAGCAGCTCGAAAACTTAAAGCAGATCTTTCCTGAAGTTTTTACTGAAGGTCTTAATGTGGATTGGGAAAAACTCAAGCTCACTCTTGGCGAAAATGTAGAAGTCGGTAAAGAACGCTACGGAATGAACTGGCCCGGAAAAGCCGACTGCTTCAAAACCATACAGCAGCCAAGCCGGGCAACATTGGTTCCCGCCCGTGAAGAAAGCATTGATTTCGATACTACCGAAAATCTTTTTATTGAAGGTGATAATCTGGAAGTCTTAAAACTATTGCAGAAATCTTATTTGGGCAAAATCAAAATTATCTATATTGATCCCCCTTATAATACAGGTAGTGATTTTGTATATCCTGATAATTATTCTGAAAATTTAGAAACATACTTAGATTATACGGGCCAAATAAGCGACGATGGGAAAAATACCAAGCTAATTCAGAGACAGACGGCCGCTACCATAGTAAGTGGATGAACATGATGTATCCACGGCTTTTTTTAGCAAGAAACCTTCTAAAAAATGACGGTGTGATTTTTATTAGCATTGATAATCACGAATTTGACAATCTTAAAAAGATTTGTGATGAAATTTTTGGTCCGGAAAATTTTATTAATTGTATTACAAATGTTAATAACCCCAAAGGCCGTTCAGACGACAAACATATTGCAACTGCTCACGAGTATTTATTAGTATACAAGAAAATTGAAATCTCTTTTGCTGGTTGGAAACCAGATGAAAAAGTTTTACGGAGATATAATAAAAAGGATGATAAAGGTGAAATTTATAGAGAAATAGACTTAAGAAAGACGGGTGATAACGACCGTCGTGTGGATCGTCCAAATCTATTTTACTATTTTTTGTATAATGATATAACTGGGCATTTTTATCCGACATATGATAAGGAAATTCCCGAAGGATATGTTCAAATTCTACCACTTAAAGAGAATGGAGAAGAAGGAAATTGGAGATGGAGTCTATCTACTGCGGAAAGGGATATAAAACTGCTTTTACCTAAACTTATGCCAACAAGAAAAATTTGGTCTGTTTTTGTAAAAGATTTCTTAACAGATGATAAAAAAGTGAAGCCTACAAGCGCATGGACAGATAAGGTTTTCAACAGTGAAAGAGGTTCAGAACAGTTTATTGAGCTTGGCTTCAAGAAAGAGGTTTTTCCAAAACCAAAACCAATTGGCCTTATTAAGAAGATATTAGAATTTACAGTTAAACAGGAAGAAAATGATGCAATTATCTTAGACTTCTTTGCGGGTTCCGGTTCAACTGCCCACGCCGTATTAGAATTTAACAAAGAAACTGATAGTAAGGTAAAATTCATAAGCGTACAATTACCTGAAAAGACTGAAGAAAAGGATGATGCATTTAAAGAGGGCTTCGCGAATATTGCGGAAATCAGCAAAGAAAGGATTAGGCGATCACTCGCGAAAATTATTGATGACAGTGAAAAGTCAAATGAACTTTTCGTAAAAAATATTTCCGCTCTTGACCTGGGATTCAAAGTATTTAAACTTCAACCCTCCAATTTCAAAATATGGGATTCTACACTTGAGAAAAAACCCGAAGCAATACAGGCAAAACTCTTCGACCATATCGACCACATTCCCAACGAAGAAAATCAGGAAGCCATTCTCTACGAACTCTTGCTTAAATCTGGTTTTGAACTCACCACACCCATCGAAACCACGGATATTGCAGGCAAAAAAGTCTTTAGCATTGCTGATGGCCTTTTGCTCATTTGTCTCGAAAAAAACATGACCTTAGAGTGTCTGAAAGCTATGGCAGAAATGCAGCCAACCCGCGTCATTTGTCTCGATGAAGCTTTTGAAGGCGAAAATGCAGATGCATTGAAAACAAACGCCGTACAGATCATGAAGTCTAAAGGCGTGCTCAATTTTAGAACGGTATAAATAGAATTAATAGTAGAATAACCATTACAAAACCATGATACTTTCTGGTAAAACCTTGATACTTAGGTTTCAAACCATGATAGTTCCAATCATAAACATGATAGTTATTTTTTTAAACCTTGATAGTGATTAGTAAATAATGAAGATAAAATTTGACAGTAACCAGGATTATCAGCTAGAAGCCATTCAAAGTTTTGTAGAGCTCTTCGATGGTCAACCTTTAGAAAAAGGCGATTTTTCCATTGAATTAAATAAAGAAATACATGCAGGCCAGACAAGCTTATTCCAATCCGAATTAGGTCTTGGAAATAATTTGCTAATAGATGATGAAACAATTTTGAAAAATCTTCATGCAATCCAGGAACGTAATGATATAGACGAAACTTCAAAAAATGAATTCATCAGCAATGGTCGTAATTTTTCTACGGAAATGGAAACTGGTACAGGCAAAACCTATGTCTACCTACGTACTGTTTTCGAACTTTCTGAGAAATATGGCTTCAAGAAATTTATTATTGTAGTTCCAAGTGTCGCTATTCGCGAAGGGGCTTTAAAGAATCTTGAAATAACGTCAGAGCACTTCAAGGCACTTTATAATAATCTGGAGTTCGAGTACTTTGTGTATGACAGCAAAAAGACAAACAGAATCCGGCAGTTTGCTTCCAGCAATCAATTGCAGATAATGATTATCAACATTGATGCGTTCAACAAAGAAACCAATATTTTCAATACGGAAAGAAACCAGCTGAGTGGTTATAGTCCTCGCGAATTCATCAGTTCGGTAAATCCAATTCTTATCATTGATGAACCGCAAAGTGTAGACAACACCGAAAAGGCCAAAGAAGCGATAAAATCGCTGAACCCTATGTGTGTGTTCAGATTTTCCGCAACACACAACAACCCTTACAATTTAGTGTACAAATTAGACCCTATTAAAGCTTTCGAAAAGAAATTGGTAAAGCAGATTGTGGTAGCATCTGTTGTAGGCGACAATGATAATAATGATGCTTATGTCAAATTGTTAGCGGTTGATAATTCGAAAGGGATCAAAGCGAAACTGAAAATCCACATGAAAACAGCCGATGGTATAAAGGCAAAGGATATTTGGATTAAACAGTCCGCAGATTTATTTACGGTTTCAGACGAACGCGAAGTATATCGAAATGGTTTTGAAGTATTGGATATCAATTGTGAACCTGGGAACGAGTTTATAGATTTTACTTCCGGTAGATTGTATCTCGGCGATGAACGTGGGGGTATAAAAGATGAATTAGTTGAAATTCAAATCAGAAATACCATTAAAAAACACCTGGATAAAGAACTCCAGCTTCAATCTAAGGGTATAAAAGTCTTAAGCCTTTTCTTTGTAGACAAAGTAGCAAATTATCGGCAATATGATGCAGAAGGTAAACAGGTTAAGGGCCCATTTGCATTGTGGTTTGAAAAGCATTACAATGAGTTGATACAACTCCCCCAATATCAGAAATTGAATACATTTTCCGTAGGTGATATACATGACGGTTATTTTTCGACTGACAAGAAAGGTGTTTTTAAAGATACCAATGGTTCCACGCAGGCAGATGATGATACTTATGCTAAAATTATGCGAAATAAAGAACAGCTTTTATCATTGGATGAACCGTTAAAATACATTTTCTCACACTCAGCATTGCGGGAAGGCTGGGACAATCCAAATGTTTTTCAAATATGCGTTCTTCGTGAAGTTGGTGGCATTAAAGAGCGAAGGCAAACTCTTGGCCGTGGTCTGCGACTTCCCGTAAACCAGCAGGGAGAAAGAATTCACGATGAGAACATAAATAAGCTGACAGTTATAGCAAGAGAAACTTACGCTGAATTCGCTTCGGGATTACAAAGTGAATACGAGAAGGAATGTGGAATTGTTTTTGGCAGGATTCCAAAATTGGCATTCTCCAAAATGATTACAGTGGAAAATAATGAAGAAGTGTTATTTGGCAAAAACAAAAGTCAAAAAATATGGGACTCGCTTTATAATAGTGGTTTTATTGATAAAGATGGCAGAATCCAAAACACCTTTCAACCTGAAAATGAAAATTTCACATTAGCTCTACCTGATGATCTGAAAGACCAAGAAAGTAATATTATTACAGTGTTACAGTCGTATCAAATTGAAAGACATATCAAGAAAGACAAAGAACCTAAAAAGCTAAAACTTAATAAACAGATTTATCTGCATCCTGATTTTGAAAAATTATGGGATAAGATAAAATTTAAAACCACTTATAAGGTAGATTATTCAAGTGAAGAGTTGATTATAAATTCTGTGAAAGCTATTAATGGGATGGATAAAATTCAACCAGTGAAAGTTTCATATCGTGAAGATGTGATAGGAATAGAGAGAAAAGGGATTACTACGACAAACACTAGGAACAATGAAATTAAACTTGAATATAATGGTTTGTTGCCAGATATTGTAGCTTATATTCAGAAGGAAACTGAACTTACAAGGGCATCAATTGTGAGAATCCTGACTTCAATAGATCGTTTGGAAGAGTTTACCGTTAATCCTCAAAAATTTATGGACCAGGTTACTGCTTTAATAAAAGTAGAACTTCATAAACTAATGATTGATGGGATTAAATACGAAAAATTAACAGTCGGCGAAACGGAATGGGTGATGGAACTTTTCAAAGAGGAAGAACTAAAGCAGTTTTTTGAGGATTCTTTGCCAGTTCAACACTCAGTTTATGACCAAATTATTTATGATAGCGACACGGAAAGAAAATTTGCGGAAGCTTTAGATAAAAGGGAAGATATTAAACTATTTGTCAAGCTCCCTGGCTTTTTCAAAATCGAAACTCCAATCGGCACTTATAATCCGGATTGGGCTATTGTAAAGCATGATGACGAGACCCTATACTTGATGAGAGAGACTAAAAGCACTAAGAATTACGAAAAACTACGAAATTCCGAAGCCGAGAAAATAAGATGCGGTAGAAAACATTTCGAAGCATTAAATGTAAATTTTGATGTGGTAACAGCTTCAGTGGAAGTATAAGAATCTTAAGTAATATTTTTCTTCAGTAAAACAATGAGAATAGATGAAACATTAAGATCAAAAATTATTGAAATGCAAATTTCGAAAGGTTATCCGGATGGCTTTCAGTATGATTGTAGAAAACATCTTAGAACTGGAAATGAGACGTTGGATTGCATTGTATTATTCCAGTCGCATTATTTTGTTACCGGAGAATCTAAAAACCTTATTCCAATGGTTTACAGAGATATCGCCGGATTACTAAGTAAAGATATCTCTACAATTGCAAGAGCAGTTGAAGATCGGACGTATAGGATGAATGGAAGCACTCACTATTATAAACATTTGTTCAAAGAAGGGGTACTGAAAGACAAAAATGGAAGAGAAATTGCGCAGGCTGAATTTTTTGACGCTATTTCTGAAATTATTGAGAATGAAAATAAAAGAAAACCTTATGCTGATGAGTTGATAAGATCACTCCTTTTGGACAAAGGATATAATATCGCTCGCAGAACAGTTTGCAAGTACAGGAATGATTTTTTAGGAATTCCCGAATCAAGATTGAGATAAATTTCCTCTAGATTATAATAATTCTAAAATGCATCCATCCAATTTAAAATATTCGGAGTATTTTACAGACCTGACACTAGGTCTGTTGGAATCATTTTATCCTTTTACTAATGAGGAATTAGTCAAGTATCAAACTGTTTTGGATTTTCGGGAAAGTCGCTTAATCAAAAACTCACAAATTCCTTGGAATGCAGATTTAATTGATAGTGTAAAAGACAGCATTGATTTTTCCACTTTATATCGTGCTAAGGATTTAGTCATTGACTATAAATTTTTAAAAAGATTCGAAAATTATTTTTATTTTTCTGCCCTGCCTTATTTTAAGAATCTAATTTACTCCGAAGATATTATAAAGGATTTCCATTCAAAACTTGATTGGACAACTTTTTTAATTAATCGCGATGGCTTTAACACCATTGAAAATATTCGAAAAAATAAAGATTACCTTAATTGGGATAAGTTATCAGGTTCATTAAAATATTCCATAGATAAAGCTTTTTTGGATGAATTTGCTGATTATATTAATTGGGAAAAGTTGTCTCACAACTCCAATCTAAAATTGGATATGGAACTTCTTGAAAAATATCAGGGAAAATTTAATTTTAGAAACCTCTCTTCGAATCCTGCTGCTGCTCAAATAATTCTTAAATATCCTAAATCCTCGCGATGGCATTGGTATTCTGTACTAAAAAATGAAGGTATAGAAATCAATGATGAAAATTTAGATATCCTTATAAGATACCATGCGAAAGAAATTCAATCGATACCGTTATTAATAAATAAACCTATGGAAATTACTAAACGGGTTGCAAGAAGCAATGTAATTTCTAATTTGATTAAATTCAGACGGACAGGCACTGATTACCTTTATAGCGATAGATTCAAAGAAAATTACATTTGGCATTTTATTTCAGAAACTAATGCAGAGATGCCTGAAGGTTTTGTCTTGGATAACCTTTCAAAATTTAAAACTTTCGGTTACGGATTCTTAAATAAAAACGGGAAATATTTTAGTCCGGAATTTATTCATAAAAACATTGAAAAATTTGACCTGAAGCAATCTCATTTTTATAAATTGAACATCACTTTGGAAATTGTTCGGGAGAATATTGAAAAAATTGATTTCCTGTGGCTATCATCAAACGAATCGATAGAATGGAATCCAGATTTTATATACAATATGCGAGATCAATTAAACTTTTATCGGTTGTGTGAAAACAGAAAAGTTTACGATAATCTACTGGGCAATTGGTCTACCTTAGACGTACATTCTTTTTTGGATAATTATGATCAGTAGTGACTATAATTATTAGCGACTTCCTACAATCCTTTCCAGCCTTGCCATCATCTCATCTTTCTCCTTCAACATCCTTTCGTACAGCGCGATCTTTTCTTCATGAAGTTGGATAAGTTTCTCTATTGGATTGACATTAAATGTGGCGGAATTACCTGTATTTAAGAAAGCACCGTTGTCAAACGTATTCGAAATAATATTGACCGCCTGCTCCTCATCAAAATTCTGAAAAGCCTCCACGGGAATTTTCAGTACTTCTGATATTTTCTTCAGTAACGGATCTTCGATGACATCCTTTTGTTCCAGCAAAGAGATTTTCTTTTGGTTCCAATCCTCACCCAGGTCAAAGGCCAGTGCCTCCTGCTTGATGCCCAGCATTTCTCTGAAGCGTTTTACGTTGCGTCCCTGATGTATTTTCTGTTCCATGGTAGTTGTTTATAAGCAGCTATAAAGATAAGGTTATTACCTTTAAAGTCTAAATACAAATTTAAAAATGATCCGGGAATTATACTCCTCTGAGCATATTTTATCCAGTTTTCGGCTAGATTATCCTGCTGAACTTCTTTTGCTTCGTACTTCATTAAAAACTGAGTTATGAAAAAGAAAAAAAATAAGCCTGGACTCTAACTTTTAGGGACCCGCCGGTCTGCCAGCCGCTTTCGACCACTCCTTTTGCAGATCCCATCCCCGCTTTTATCGAAATTTACAGGATAGTCGTTGCTCCGTTCCGATTAATCTCACCATCGAATTACGAATCTTTGCGCGCCAGGGGATATTTTATTCCGCCACTAACTTGAATACCTGCACGCTCCGTCACAAATTTGTTTACTCATCTTAAAACAAATGATGATGGAAAAATCAGCTCACTCAAATTTTGCAGGACTCCATGATGAAGTTCTGATTAACCGGTTAAAGCAGGCGGCACGCGACGGTTCTTTATTAGCAGTTTACCGGGTTCCTCATGGTATACCGGGCAGCGAACGCCTGCTTTTAATTACAGAGACAGAAGCCGCCACCGACGCACTGCGCGCTGCCAAATGGGTGCTGAAGACGGGCGACCAGATGCCTGTTAGCATCAGCAGCCTCCACCGTGCTGAACGGTTTTTTGAAGTTGGAAATCCTTTTGTATACTGTTATTACCGACCGTCGTTCCTTGTTTGGTGTAAGGAGGGGTTCGCGGGGCTCTTCCGCAATTACGCCGGCGGCAAACCTTTCAAAAAGAAGTTCACTTCCTTTAAGGAATGCTATTATCACGACCACGATATCCTTCTCTCGGAAGCTGGGCGGTTTTATAGCCTCAATTCCCCCATCAGTACCTATCTGACCTATATTACCATCTTTGAGCATGACCTGCGGTATCTGGAACAGCTTTATGCGGGTGATTTCTTTCCGGATGAAAGCCTGCACAGGAGGATCACCAACCTGATTCCTTATATACCGGAGCTGCAGAAACTCTTTGTTCGCCAGAACGGAACCAACTACTATCTGATCAACAAGCTGGAGGACGCCATAGAAGCAGCGCATAATGACGAAAGCTACATCAACACTGCCCTATATGAGTCCATTAAAAAGGTAGAGCGCCAACTGTCTCACCTGGTAGCTGCCCGGTTTAAAGAACTCAAATCTGCCATTGGCAAACAACCCGGACCGACAGACGTGATTTGCGCAGCCCCTGAAGAACAGCCGGACGATCCGCAGCTTATCACTGTGAGAGATATCCTGATAAAAATGGCGGCACCCGAAGAAGTCTTTCTTTTTCACAAAGCGGAAACCTTTCAGATAAACGCGCACGTTCCCACCACCGTTTATTATCTTTTTGTCATAGGGCAGAGCGTCGGAAATACAAACATTCAGAGTATACAGCAGGCCGTGGCGGCACGTACTCAGAATAAAGTTTCTGTGATTATTCTGGCGCACCGCCGCATCACCGTTCAGGAAAACCTTTGTTTCCATCAGCAGTTTATACAGCAGATCATGTCGCCTGCCAACAGAATTTTTTCCTCATCGGACATGCATCCTGCACTGCACTGGGAAGTTTCTTATGAACCTACATATGGTGATCTGAGCCTGTATCACAGGGGAGTTAAAGAACACCTGGAACAGTACTTTAACCTGCGGTCGCATATGCGGGGTGATAACAGTGAAGGCCTGTTTACCCTCTTTTCACAGGGCTATCTGCGGTTGCTTCGGCTCATTATCTACAGTTCATTATGTGCCTACCTGCCCAAATGGACCTCCGCCTGGGATACGTGGCAACTCTGTCTTTTTGCAGTCCCCTCTCTGAAGGAGCTGGAGTATCTTTACGGCAGGATTGGCCGGGCCTTCCACAAACATATTGACTCCCATTTGCGGTACAATGACCTGGTGGGCAGGCTAAGACCGGATGAACTTACGGTGATGGATGAGATTCTGACCTGCCTTTCGGATAAGCTGGACAGCATCATTAAAGTAAAAAAACCTTGAATAAGACTGAAACTGCTGCGGCTGTTGTCTTCTGTTTTGAAGCTGAAAGTGAGAACCTTAAGCCGGACTAACGGCTGATTAACTCAATGAAGTCCTCTGTTAAAAAGGAGTTCTTTTTAAGTTTTTCAATAATGGCAGGTTCATTATTAGATAATTCAAGTATCTTCCCGGTATCTACAATTGGAACAATCATTCTGTGAGCCATATTACCTTTTAGTGGGTACGGATTCTTTTTATCAACTAAAAGTATTTTATAAGAATTACCTTTAGTATCCTTCCATGTACTTTTGGGTTTTATATTTAATGCCGCGCCAAGTAAACCTCCGCCATACGGATTATTATATCCGATTGCTTTGCTCTCTTTCGTTTCATCCAGCAATACGACCATATATCTGTCATTGATGAAGTCGAATTTAGCAAAAACATTGTTCCTGTAAATAACACCTGCGTTCATCATATTAAAATATAGATTTTTGCCGTCTGATAATGCCCAGGCAGATGCTGCAGCTTTTGCTTTCTTATTATTCTCAATGTATCTGTAATCTGAAAAATGTATGTATTGATCACTGATTTCTTTTATTTCCCCGGCAATGCCTGGCTGCATTGCATTACCGGTTAAATAATCCTCATAAAAAGCATAAAACTGAAACTCTTTATTATTGCTTTGTGCAGGGAAAACCTGAACTGTACAGATGAATAGTAACGCAAATAAATGCTTCATAATTTTTTTTTATTGAGTCCCTGCTTATGATTTCAGTCTGCAGGGGGTATTATTATAAGTCTTTGTAAATATAAGATATGTCCTACGCTTAAGTTCGTTTTTGGCCCGCAGTTTCAATTTCCTTCATAAGTTTTTCTGTATTTTTATTTGTTTCGTCCCATGGATACAATTGAACTGTTTTTATCAGGGTCACAGATGCTGTTTATTAAAATTCTGTTTTTGTAAAAGAGGATTGTTATTTGCTCCCCACAGCAGCAATCGTCTGCCTTAATCAAAAGCAAATATATACAAAATCCACTTTGGTCATAATTTGGGATTGGTTCGGACTAATATTTTGTATATGTAAGAATAGGATCCAAAAGCAAATTTCACTGAAAGCGTTTCATTGACCGCACGTGCCTTTCCGGACGATCTGCCTGTCGACTTTTACATTTTAAAGAAATTGCCGGTGCAGCCTAAACGGGAGGGACATAGGTTTGCCGGAATTATGTTTTTATTTCTTTATCTGTAAGCTGTTATTTTCTTTATAAATAACTGCTCTTAATTAATATGATTCTGAGATTACAACCCCCTGCAAAAAAGCATCGCCGGAAATCATAACAAGATCCGTAAATCCTTTTCTGCTTCTGAACTGTCTTTTAACAATTACTTCGCGCACTGCAATCCCGTCCGGATACGAATGAGAATGCTTTCTGAAAATACCTTTGTTAAAATTGATCTGAACTTCCAGCATTTCGGTGGGCCTGGGACTTACCTCCGAAACCTCAACCCTCAGTTGCGTACCTTTTCGCGTTGCCCTAAGGATTTTTGGGAATGCAGCGTATTTTTTATGGAAATGAAAACCGGCCAACAGCGCCTGTCCATCTTCAGTATCCAGTCCGCCGGCTGCCGTCCTTTCACCCGGCGCCCATGGGTCAAAACTGCGCAGCTGCAGTATCAGCCTGTTTACCCGCTGGTACAGATACCGGTCATTGAGTTTCAGAAGCTCTTCCGCCAGAGCCTGCCTCAGGACCTTTCCTGCGGCTGAAGCCCTGCCGAACTCAGTATTGTAAAGAACCCTTTCTTCTTCCCCTTGGGTCTTCGGACCTTTCCTTTTTCCCGCGGCTTTCCTTACTACCTGCTTGCCGTTTAGCAAATAATATACATAACCGCCCACCTTTCCGCTAATAGTAAACAGGGTATGAAACTTTCCCATAGCTAAGACGTATTAATACAAACAGCATAAATTTACAGAAAGTATTGACTTGAATGCCAAATATGTACTACATTTATTCCTGCTGCAGATTTTAATGGACCGATATATTCTCTCCTTAGGAAATTTGCCTGTTTTTACCCATTAATACCTCTCCAGCCCCTTTCCCTAAAGACTTCCCACACCTTGCACCGTAGTTGCAGTATACATACCCGCCGGCTACTTCACGGATAACCCGTATCCTCCCCGGGGTAAATACCATGCCCTCCTTCCATCTATACCTTACTTGCCGCCGAACAACTTCCAAATGATGCACTACAACTAATTTCTTAAATCTTCTGTGCACGACTTATTTTGGCTGTGTATCAGATTAAATTTGCCGTTATAACGCAAACTACGGTGACTATGCATATATGCGCCGAATATTTGCACGTGTATCTAAAAAAATTCAAAGGCCGGCAGATATATTTGTCCTTTCAGAAGTTCCTCTAAAAATTTAATAATGAAAAAACTCAACCCCTGGCAGGCAAACGACCTTGCCGACGATTACGAAGAAAGAGGTTTCCACCCCACCAACTGGGAAGAAGTGACTGATTTCGATGAAGAAGGTTACGGATGGGTGGTAACAGCGGATGGTATGGGTTTTGTGAACCGGGACGGCTTTTTGGTTATCCCCGACGAATATGACTGTATCTATTACCCGCATTTTCAGAATGGAGTATGCAGAGTGCGAAAAAACGGCAAATATGGACTCATCGACAGGAACAATAACGCTGTGATCCCAATTATTAATGATGGCCTCTGTGGAAATCTTCTTGAGGAGAACCCTACTTTTGCGGCCTCTCTGAATGGAAAATGCGGAATAATGGATTTGAACCAAAACCTTTTGATTCCTTTTCAGTATGAGGCGATTACAGGTTTCAACGGTCAATATATAACAGTTCGCCTCAATGGAAAGTATGGCGCAATTAATTATCAGCAGGAAACCGTCATTGATTTTACCTGGGCACATTTGGAAATTATCGAGGAAAATTTTGCAGCGGGGAAAACAGTCGATGTCTTTTTCGACAAGAACAAATTAGCGGAAACCGATGTTTATTATTCGGAGTATTATAAACATTTTACTGAAGAATTTCAGAAGATCGTATTCGGAGTTATCGACATTAATCAAAAGGTGATCTATCCATTTGTCTCCGATTCGGTCATACGCGAATTTAATCCGGCTACTGGGTGTGCTAAAATTTCCCTCAATTATTGGGAACATGAAAATAGCGATTCAGAAGAACTTTGCTTTGTCGCAGATTCAGAAGGAAAAAAAATTCCTTTCGTGCCGACCGTAGAAGGGGAAGAAACAATTCATTCCTTTCACAAAAAATGCCATGAACTGATTTGGGGCGAAGGAACATGGCCTTATTAAATCTGCATCCAGTAAGCACCCGAATCCACAGATCTGAATCTGCCTTTAGTCGTGGTCGCGAAAATAGTTTCACCCCTCCTGAAAATATCCAGAAACTCACCAACTTCATCTGAACCGGGAAACCTTATTTGCCAGGAAATTCCGGCATTATCGGATATGATGATCAGAGAAGGATTCATCTTTGAAATTCTGATGAGTCTGATTCCCATCGAAACAATTTGTGGCATAAGGTCTTATTCTTAAATTCAATTAAACAAAAGTATTTTTTGATAAAGACAGAAGAGGTCGTTGATTCAGATCTTATTAGAATTATGAATCACTACATTCAGCTGTGCGAAGTGTCCTCACTTCGTGCTGACTACAAATAATGACTTACAACTATGCTACTTCGCATCAGGAAAACCCCTGAGCCACTTAATTAAACTTATTGGCTCATCATGTGTATCCTGGAGATCAACATCGATCCCTCTGCGCCGGATTTAGCCGGCAGCAACAAAAATGCCCCGGTAAACCGGGGCAAATATTACTTATAAGGAGGAATTATGCTTTCGCGTTTCTTTCAATTCTCTTTCTTTCTTCTTCGGAAAGGACTTTCTTACGCATACGGATGAAGTTTGGAGTTACCTCAATGGCCTCATCAGCCTGGATGTATTCCATACACTCTTCCAGTGAGAAAAGGGTTTTTGGAGCGATGTTTCCGTCCTTGTCCTTTCCTGATGCACGCATATTGTTCAGCTGCTTGGCTTCCACAATGTTTACCACCAGGTCACCCGGCTTGTTCTGCTCACCCACGATCATACCTGCGTAGATTTCCTCACCCGGATCAACAAAGAATTTACCTCTGTCCTGAAGTTTTGCGATGGAATATTCGGTAGCCGGCCCCTGAGATTTGCTTACCAATACGCCTACCAATCTGCCCGGTATAGTACCTTTGTAAGGCTTGTACTCCGTGAAACGGTGCGCCATAATGGCTTCACCGGCTGTAGCCGTAAGCATCTGAGATCTCAGACCGATCAGTCCTCTGGAAGGAATCTCGATCTCCAGGTGCTGCATCTCACCTTTGGTTTCCATAATATGAAGGTCACCTTTTCTTTGCGTGGCAAGGTCAATGACACGTGATGCGTACTCCTCAGGTACGTCAACTACTAAAGATTCATAAGGCTCACATTTTACACCGTCAATCTCCTTCAGGATCACCTGGGGCTGACCGATGGTCATTTCATAACCTTCCCTTCTCATCGTCTCGATAAGGACTGAAAGGTGCAGGATACCGCGGCCGAACACAAGGAAGGTGTTGGCATCTTCAGTTAACTCCACACGCAGGGCCAGGTTTTTCTCCAGCTCCTTCATCAGCCTTTCTTTAAGGTGATTGGAGGTTACATACTTCCCGTCTTTTCCGAAAAAAGGCGAGTTGTTGATGGAGAAGGTCATATTAAGTGTAGGCTCATCAATCGCCGTACGCGGCATCGGATCCGGATTTTCCAGGTCCACGAAGGAATCACCGATCTGGAATTTGTCAAAACCAACAATGGCACAGATATCACCCGCTTTTACTTCCTGAACTTTCTTCTTGCCCAGACCTTCAAAAACGTATAATTCCTTTACTTTTCCTTTAATGATATTACCGTCTTCCTGTGCAAGACCGATCCACTCGGATTCCTTTACAGAACCCTGAGTAATCTTACCGATGGCAATTCTGCCAAGAAATGAAGAGAAGTCAAGGGAAGTGATCTGCATTCTGAGCGGACCTTCTTTGGCTTCCGGTGCAGGAACATATTGAAGGATACCGTCCAGAAGCGGGAAAATATTGTCGGTTGGCTCCAGGGAAGTATTGAACCAGCCCTGCTTGGACGATCCGTAAAAAGTTGGGAAGTCAAGCTGCTCCTCTGTTGCGTCCAGGTTAAAGAACAGGTCGAACACCTGGTCATGAACTTCATCCGGGCGGCAGTTCGGTTTATCTACTTTGTTAATTACCACTACGGGTCTAAGACCCAGTTCCAGTGCTTTCTGCAATACGAAACGCGTCTGTGGCATGGGTCCTTCAAAGGCATCTACTAAAAGCAAAACACCGTCGGCCATTTTCAGAACCCGCTCCACTTCACCACCAAAGTCGGCGTGACCGGGAGTATCAATTACGTTAATCTTGGTATCTTTATAAGATACCGATATGTTTTTGGATAAAATGGTAATACCACGCTCTCTTTCAAGATCGTTATTATCCATGATTAAATCGCCGGATTCCTGATTTTCTCTGAAAATGCTGGTTGCGTGAATAATTTTGTCAACCAAAGTGGTCTTACCGTGGTCAACGTGCGCAATGATTGCGATATTTCTAATGTTTTGCATAAATATTTTTTGACGGTGCAAAAGTAGTTTTTTTATTTGAGAGTAGAAACAATATATTTAAAAGATTTATCCACCGTTAATGTATTGATAATGAAATCATTTCGCGGGCTCACAAAATAAAGAAATGCGGCCAATCACAACCCTCTCCACCTAAAATCAAAGTATTGATTCTCTAATAAAAAACAGGAAAGATTAGCTAAAAAAAAATGTACATTTGGTTAAAAGATCCCAATATGAGAATTGAGCGGAAGCACAGCGGCAAAGACATCAGCATATTTTCGGAAATGACTTTACTGGCACAGCAAAACGGCGCCGTAAACCTGTCACAGGGCTTTCCCGACTTTGAAACAGACCCAAAACTTAAAGAACTTCTGGCCAAAGCAACGGCAGATAATCACAACCAATATGCGCCGCTCACAGGCGTTCCGCTGCTTACTGAAAATCTGGCAACCTTCAATGCTGCCCGTCCTAAACCTCTTCGCACTCACCCGTCTGAAATAATAATTACGCCCGGTGCCACGTACGGAATCTACTGCGCGCTGGCCACTATCCTGAATCCCGGCGGCGAGGTAATTGTTTTGGAACCCAGCTACGACAGTTATGTGCCGGCCATCGAGATAAACGGTGGCAAACCGGTATTCGTTGGTCTGGATACAGATTTCAGACCTGATTTTGAAAAGATAAGAAATGCGGTTACGATGCAAACCCGGGCAATCATTATAAATTCGCCACACAATCCCTCGGGAAATATCTGGACAGAAAATGACTGGGAACAGTTGTGGCAGATTGTAAAGGATACAGACATCGTTATTATTTCTGATGAAGTTTACGATGTACTTTGCTACGACAATCAAACCTTTACAAGTGTGATGCACCACACTCAGCTTCGGAAGCGGAGCTATGCGGTGTTTTCTTTCGGCAAAATGTTCCACGCTACCGGCTGGAAGGTAGGATATGTGCTGGCAAGTGAAGAACTTAATCACGCTTTCCGGCGCGTGCACCAATACTTAAGTTTTTGCGTGAATGTTCCGGCGCAGTATGCCCTGGCCGGATATCTGGAAGTCTTTGATGCCAAAGCCAATGCGCAAATGATGCAGGAAAAAAGAGATTACCTGATTGATGCTTTCGCCGGTTTACCTTTTGAAATTAGTTCAAAAGCCCAGGGCGGCTATTTCCAAACCATGGACTACCGTAACTTTTCAGATCTGAATGATAAGGACTTCGCTGTCTGGCTTACCAGGGAGAAAAAGGTCTGCACCGTACCCGTTTCGGCGTTTTATCATAAAGGGCAGAATACCGGGAAAGTCAGGTTTTGCTTTACCAAAAAAGAAGAGACCATGGATAAGGCCGCAGAACTTCTGCGCAACCTTCTATAAAAAAAGCCGGAAAAAAATTCCGGCTTCGTGTATTACGCTATTTGACTGATGACATCTTCAATTTTATCCAGCGCCAGCTGAATTTCCTCTTTAGTTACGTTCAGGTGCGGGCGGAAACGCAGTGACTGGTCACCACAACCCAGGATAATCAGGTTACGGCGGTACAGCTCGTCACGTACGGCGTCACGCTGTGCACCATCGGTAAGGTCTATGGCACACATCAGGCCTCTTCCTCGTGCATTTGAAAGATGCTGAGGATATTTTGCAGCCAGATTCTGCAATCCTGAAAGCAGGTACTCTCCTACCACTTTGGCATTTTCGCAGAGGTTTTCTTTTTCAATCACTTCAAGAACCAGTTTGAAACGCATCATATCGATGAAGTTACCACCAAATGTGGAGTTAATCCTGGAACTCTCGCGGAAAACATTGTTCGGTATTTCATCAAACTTTTCTTTATTGGCCAGAACCCCGCAAACCTGGGTTTTCTTTCCAAAGGAAATGATATCCGGCTTCGATGTAAAATGCTGGAACGCCCACATTTTCCCTGTAATCCCGATGCCGGTCTGCACTTCATCGAAAATCAGTAAGACTTCGTTTTCATCACACAGCTTTCTTAAGCCGGTAAAGAACTCATCGCGGAAATGGTTGTCGCCGCCTTCTGCCTGAATAGGTTCGATAATGATGCAGGCTACCCTGTTTGGATTTGCCAATATCGCTTCTTCAATATTCAGAAGTGCCAACTGCTCATTCTTGATCGTCGTCTCCAGATTTTCCTCCGTTACCGGAAAAGTCAAGTAGGGGTTAATGATCCGTGGCCAGTCGAATTTCGGGAAATACTGGTGCTTCCGCGGGTCTGAGGTGTTGGTTAAACTCAGAGTATAACCGCTGCGGCCATGGAAGGACTGACGGAAATGTATGCAGATATCACCTTCAACCGTGAGGTCCTTTTCAAAGTTCTTACGCGTTTTCCAGTCAAAGCAGGCCTTCATGGCATTCTCTACCGCCAAAGTTCCGCCTTCAATAAAGAAGCAGTACTGCAGTTCCTGCGGAATAGCAACACGTTCGAAAACTTCCATAAATTCCGCATACTCCTCGGAATAAACATCAGCCAGTGTGGGTTTGTTAACGGCCATGCGGCCCAGCCAGTCGGAATGCTGTACTACATAAGGATGATTATAGCCGATGGAGGCAGACGCAAACATGGAGAACATATCCAGAAATTCAGTGCCGCTTAATTTGTCGGCGATATAGGAACCGTGGGATTTCTCGATATCCATAACGAAGTCGAAACCGTCGGCAAGGATATGTCGGGCCAGGGTGTTTTTTACTTTATTGGTAGTCTCTGGTTGTTGAGCGATGGTGTTATTCATATTTTTTATGATTGTTTTAAAAGCTGCAATAGCCTTGGTGAAATAATATTCTGTGATTTGGTGAACTGCCGTTCTTAGATATCGAACTTAATACCCTGAGCCAGCGGCAATGTTGTACTGTAATTAATGGTATTGGTCTGTCTTCTCATATAATACTTCCAGACATCCGAACCTGATTCGCGGCCGCCACCGGTCTCTTTTTCGCCCCCGAAGGCTCCTCCGATTTCCGCACCGGAAGTACCGATGTTTACATTGGCAATACCGCAGTCCGATCCTGCATGAGACAGGAACAGCTCAGCCTCGCGAAGGTTTTGGGTCATGATCGCCGAACTCAGACCCTGTGGTACGTCGTTCTGCATTTCAATCGCCTCGTCCAGGTTTTCGTATTTCATGATATAAAGGATGGGGGCAAAGGTTTCGTGCTGCACGATTTCAAAGCTGTTTTCAACTTCAGCGATGCAGGGTTTCACATAACAGCCGGAGCTGTAGTCAGCGCCTTCCAGCACACCGCCTTCCACGATGAACTTTCCGCCTTCTTTTTTACACTTTTCAATAGAATCAAGGTACTGCGAAACTGCATCGGTATCGATCAGCGGACCTACATGGTTATTCTCATCCAGCGGATTTCCGATCTTTAGCTGTCCGTAGGCTTTAACCAACCGGTTTTTAACTTCATCATAAACAGACGAGTGAATAATAAGCCTTCTGGTAGAGGTACACCTCTGTCCGGCCGTTCCTACAGCGCCGAATACCCCTCCAATGATGGACATATCCAGGTCTGCATGTTCTGAAATAATGATGGCATTGTTTCCGCCCAGTTCCAGGATTGATTTTCCGAAACGCTCAGCTACCTTTGTTCCTACCATTCTGCCCACACGTGTAGAACCTGTGAAGGAAACCAGCGCAGTTCTTTTGTCTGCCACCAATTTCTCCCCGATGGTATGATCTCCAACGATCATTCCGGAGATGCCTTCAGGCATGTCATTTTCCCTCAAAACCTCAGCAATGATGTTTTGGCAGGCTATGGCGCACAGTCCAACTTTTTCAGACGGTTTCCAAACGGTTACATTACCGCAGATCCAGCTCAGGGCAGTATTCCAGCTCCACACAGCTACGGGAAAGTTGAAGGCCGAAATCACCCCCACAATTCCCAGCGGATGGTACTGTTCGTACATACGGTGCAGCGGTCTCTCGGAATGCATGGTAAATCCGTGAAGCTGACGGGAAAGACCTACCGCGAAATCGCAGATATCGATCATCTCCTGAACTTCTCCCAAGCCTTCCTGAAGGGATTTACCCATTTCATAGGACACAAGTTTACCCAGGTCGTCTTTTTTCTCTCTTAATTTGTTACCGAACTGTCTTACAAGTTCTCCCCTTTTCGGTGCGGGCATTAACCGGAATTCCGGAAAGGCGGCTTTAGCGGCAGACATTACCGTTTCGTAATCTTCTGCAGAACCTGTTTTTATTTTGGCGATTAGCTGGCCGTCGGTAGGCGAATAACTTTCAATAACGTCTCCGTTGGAAAAGCTTTCCAATCCTGTGGAAACGCCTGTATTTTCATTTGAAATTCCTAAATTCTTCAAGGACTGCGCAATGCCGTAATCCTTTTCTGCTTTTACCATGTTTTCTGTTTTCATATGCGCTTAAAGGTACTAAGATTTGGTGAAACAGCAAAAAAGCGGATTCATAGTTTTGTCCCAAAGCACCATATTTTACACAGTGATTTAAATTAAACATTAAGATATCTCAGCAATTTACAGTTATCAATTATCAATGAAGCAATCCTTCTCCAGCGGAGGGACAGCGCTGACCAAAATAATTAAACAATAATTTAAATTCCTGTAACCTTTACGGGTTGCATAGCGTACATATACTTAGAGCCCGACGTTAAACGGGCGTTTATTGTACATGAGACAGTTAAAAATTACCAAGCAGGTTACCAACAGGGAAACCGCGTCACTGGACAAGTATCTTCAGGAAATCGGAAAAGTGGAACTGATTACCGCCGACGAAGAGGTTGATTTAGCACAAAAGATCCGCGCCGGCGACCGCGCCGCACTGGAAAAACTCATTAAAGCCAACCTTCGTTTCGTGGTTTCTGTATCCAAGCAGTACCAAAATCAGGGACTGTCCCTTCCCGACCTTATCAATGAAGGTAATTTGGGACTGATGAAGGCCGCCAAAAGGTACGATGAAACCAGAGGTTTTAAATTTATTTCGTACGCGGTATGGTGGATCAGACAGTCCATCCTGCAGGCGCTGGCTGAGCAGTCCAGGATTGTGAGGCTACCACTGAACAAGATTGGCTCCATCAACAAAATCAACAAGGCTTACGCCCACCTGGAGCAGGAAAACGAAAGACCTCCATCCCCGGAAGAACTGGCTGAAGTACTGGATATGAGCGAGGAAGACATCAAGGAATCCATGAAAAACAGCGGAAGACACCTCTCTATGGATGCACCGCTTGTAGAAGGTGAAGATTCCAACCTTTACGATGTACTTCGCTCCGGTGAATCCCCAAGTCCCGACAAAGACCTGATGCTGGAATCCCTGCAGATTGAGATCGAAAGAGCCCTGCAAACACTTACCCCAAGGGAAGCAGACCTTGTACGTCTTTATTTTGGCCTGAACGGCAAACACCCGATGACTCTGGAAGAAATTGGCGAAACCTTCGACCTTACCAGAGAGAGAGTGCGTCAGATCAAGGAAAAAGCCATCAAGAGACTTAAGCACAATACCAGAAGTAAGATCCTGAAATCTTATCTGGGCAAATAACATAACCGATTATAGCTTCAAAGGAACCTCAAAAGGTTCCTTTTTTTTGTGTCAAACATTCTTCTTCACCAGATCCTTTCGCACCCTGCTCAGACTTTCAGGTGTAATCCCAAGATAGGAGGCCACCATCCATTGAGGTACGCGCTGCATAAGATCCGGATACATCTTGATGAAATCGAGATAACGCTCCTGCGCGGTATCAGAAAGCAGGGAATTCACACGGTTCTGAAGGTTACGTATATGTTTTTGGAGCAGTAGGTCATTATTCGCAATGGTGCCGGGAAACTGAAGGTTCAGGTTGCGGAAAAAATCGGGTGTCAGCAGCAGTACCTTTGAATTCTCAACCGCTTCAATATAATAATTGGACTTTTCATTGAAGTAAAGTGAACTCCTGTCGGAAATCAGCCATTTTTCGGGTGCAAACTGAATGATGTGTTCCTTTCCGTTCCGATCGGTGGAGAACATGCGCAGCAGTCCTTCTTCCACAAAATAAGTTGATTTGCAGACTTCACCCGCACTTAACAGCAATTCCCCCTTCTGGAAATTTTTAACGGTATAATGTGAGCCACACATGGAAACATCAGCTACAGGAATCTCCAGTACTTCCGAAAGATAATGTTCTATATTGTCCATGATGTAATTTTAACCAAATATAAGGAATTAACGCCATCCGCCGCCCAGCGCCTGATAAAGTTCAACCGCCGACCTCAGCTTTGTGTATTGGGCATTGGCAATGTTCAGTTCTGCACTGAGCGCGTTTACGCTGGAGTTCAGTACTTCCAGATAATTGGCCATACCGTAGTTCACCAATTCCTGGGAGTAGTCCACGGAATTCCGGTAAGCGGCCACTTCCTTTTCTTTGAGGGCAATAAACTGATCCTGTGTTTCATACATCTTCAGGGCGTCTGAAACTTCCTTACCGGCATTCAGCAGCGTTTTCCGAAAGTTCAGATAGGCGATCTGTCTGTTATAAAGACTTACCTCGTAATTGGTGCGGATCTGCCTCTTGTTCAGGATGGGCTGCACCAAACTTCCCATAACGGTAGCGAAAATGGAATTAACGCTGAAAAACTTATCGAGCTCTATACTCTGCAGCCCAGTACTTCCGCTGATTCTTAAACTCGGATAAAACTGCGCTCGGGCAGCGTCTGTCAGTTCGTAGGCCTGAATCAGTCTTGCCTCTGCCTCCATAACATCGCCCCGATTCGAGAGCAGGTTAGCCGAATACCCGAGCGGGAAACTGGCAGGCATTTCCTGCTGACTGATAGTGGAGCGTGCAATACTTTGGGGAGTCTCACCCTTCAGTAAGCTGATGGTATTTTCCAGCATGGAAATCTGGACATCAATATCCAGCAAAAGGGCCTGGGCATTGTAAACCAGTGCTTCACTTTGCTGCACCGCAACTTCGGTAAGGATACCGGATTCTTTAAGCGCCCGGGTAGTTTCCAGATTTTTATTGCGCAGGGTTATGGTCTCGTTAATGACCCTTTTCTGCTCATCAAAAGTCAGCAGCTGGTAATAGGCAGAGGCAATAGCCGCCACCAGGTCGGTTTTCACTTCACGGTGTGCAGCAACGGTTCCGAGGTAGGCCGCCCACTGTGCTTTCTGCTCTGCTTTCAGTTTCCCCCAGATATCTGCCTCCCAGGAAATATCGCCCTCCAGACCCAGAATATTGATATACCGCCGGCTGCCGCCCACGATCCGGCCCAGTTGTGTATTCAGGGACTGGGTTTGGAAGGTATAGCTGGGTCCCACTGCCAAAGTGGGCTGGTAAGCAGCCTTGCGCTGTTTCAGATAGGATTCGGCAATGGATATATTTTGCAGGGCAATCCTGATGTCCAGGTTATTATCCAAGCCTTTCTGGATGTGGTTCTGCAGTACCGGATCGGTAAATATTTCACGCCAGGAAACTGTGGCGATGCTGGCACTGTCGCGGGGAATCCGGTCGGTGCGGAAAACATTTTCGTTCACACCCAAAACTTCGCGGTCATAGGGCTGCCTGGCCACACATGAGGTAAGCATCAGAGCAGTTGATAGGGTGAGTACGGTATATTTAAAATTAAAAATAAATGTCATCAGTAATAATTTATTGCTGTTAAGAAGAAATGGGTTGCTATTCGCTCAAATTGACCTTCTCCTTTTTTATCGGAACTATCTTTTCGTGCAGTGCCTGAAAAATAACGTACAGCACAGGAATGGCCAGCAGTCCGAAGAAAGTACCGATCAGAAGTCCCATAGCTGCCCCTGTACCAATGGATTTATTACCCACAGAGCCAATTCCGCTTGCAAATACCAGCGGCAACATACCGAATATAAAGGCGAAGGACGTCATCAGTATAGGCCTCAGTCGGGCTTTCGCGGCATTGATTGCCGACATGGCAAGGGTTTCTCCGTGATGCCGGCGCTGCAGTGCAAATTCAACAATAAGAATTGCATTTTTGGCCAAAAGCCCGATCAGCATGATGATGGCAATCTGGAAATAGATATTGTTCTCCAGGCCAAAGACCCTTTGTCCGAAATAGGCACCGATTACACCCAGCGGCAGCGAGAGAATCACCGCAAACGGAAGTATATAACTCTCGTACTGCGCCGCAAGGATGAAGTACACGAAGATAAAACTCAGCAGGAAGATAATATAGGTTTGGGATCCGGCGCTCATTTCCTCTTTGGTAAGACCGGTGAATTCCACATCATAATCGCCCGGAAGGTTGGCAGCTGTTTCCTGTACAGCCTTAATGGCATCACCTGTCGAAAATCCGGGGTTAGTCGATCCGCTGATACTCACGGAGGTAAAAAGGTTATAGCGTTCAATGGACTGCGGCCCGAAGGAACGTTCCAGCGTCAGGAACTGGGAAATAGGCGCCATGGCTCCTGAATTGGTCTTCACATAGAGTCCATTCAGGCTTTCCGGAGATTTCCTGTTGTCCGGCAGGGCCTGTATCATTACCCGGAACTGTTTTCCGTATTTGGTAAAGTCGGAGGAATAGATCCCGCCAATATAACCCTGCATCGTACTCAGGATATTGTTTACCGAAACTCCACTTTCCTTGGCACGCGGTACGTTGATGACCATTTCGTACTGAGGATAATTCGTATTGAAACTCGTGGATGCAAACTGAATTTCAGGTCGCTGCATCAGCGAACCTATAAATTCCTGGGTTACACTGTTGAGCTCGGTAAGTTCACCGCCTGATTTATCCAGCAGAACTGCCGAGAAACCGTCACTCTGCCCGAAACCTGGAACACTTGGCGGCGAAAAGAATACAATTTTCGCGTCGGGATACTTTCCCGTGAGACCAAACAGTTTTTTGGTGATGGTTTCCACATCCTGACCGTCTTCCTTTCCTCTTTCGTCAAATGGTTTCAGCCTTACGAAAGCCTGACCTACATTGGAACCCTGACCCGACATAAATCCACGGCTGGCAGTAAAGGTGACATTCTGTACCCCCGGAATCTTACGGGCTTCTTCCTGAAGGTCTTTCAGCACATTATAGGTTCGTTCCATGGATGAGCCCGGCGGCAGCTGAACATCGGTAAAGATAATCCCACGGTCTTCCTTCGGAATAAATCCTGTAGGCATGGTGGAATTGGCCCACCAGAAGGTTAAGGCACCCGCCGCAAAAATCAGCAGGGTAATCCACTTGTGCCGTAGCAGGTAAACAAACGAACGACCGTATTTATTAGTGACCGCACGGAAACCGATATTGAATTTGGCGAAGAATTTCTGGCCGAAATTCATCTCTGAATACGCTTTATGATGATGAGCAGACGGTTTCAGGAAAAGAGAACAAAGGACTGGACTTAAGGTAAGGGCATTCACCGCAGAGATCAGGATCGCAATGATCAGCGTAATACCGAACTGCTGATAGAAAACCCCCGTGGGTCCCTGCAGGAAGGTCACCGGAATAAATACCGCCGCCATAACAAGGGTAATAGAGATAATGGCCCCTGTGATTTCGTCCATGGCAGAGACCGTCGCTTTCTTGGCATCCGTAAAGCCCTGTTCCAGCTTGGCATGTACAGCTTCTACCACCACAATGGCATCATCTACCACAATACCAATTGCCAGAACAAGCGCGAAAAGAGTAAGCAGGTTCAGGGAATAACCAAGCAAATTCAGAAAAAATAATGTACCGATAATGGATACTGGTACCGCAATGGCGGGAATCAGCGTGGAACGGAAATCCTGAAGGAACAGGAACACCACAAGGAACACCAGGACGAACGCTTCGATTAAAGTTACAATCACTTTACTGATGGAGGCTTCCAGGAAGTCATTGGTATCAAAGTTAATGCTGTAGCCTATTCCCTCAGGAAGGGTCTTTTCGGTTTCTTCCAGTAAAGCTTTAATATCTTTGATGATATTCTGCGCGTTGGAACCCGGTGTCTGGAAAATACCCATACTTACCGAACGGCGCCCGTTATTTTCACCGATACCCCCGTAGGACAAAGCATCGAGTTTAATATCGGCCACATCTTTCAGCCGCAGATATTCACCGTTGCCAAGCGCGCGTACCACAATATTTTCATATTCTTCCACCTCGTCATGCTTTCCCTTGTACGTAATTACATACTGAAAGGAACTTCCGCTGTTCTCACCCAACTGTCCCGCCGCCGCCTCGCGCGACTGTTCGCTGATGACTTGCGAAACTTCAGAAGGTTCCAGGCCATAGGCCGCCATTTTCGCGGGGTCCAGCCAGATTCTCATGGAATAGGTTTTTCCGCCAAAAGCGGAAGCATCACCCACACCATTCACCCTTTTAATGGCCGGAATAATGTTGATGTTCATATAGTTCTGAAGCCAAACTTCATCAAGATCCGGATTCGACGTATAAAAGGAAAGGAACATCAGGGCACTCGTCTGCTGCTTATTTACCTGAACGCCGGACCGCGTCACTTCGGAGGGCAGCAGGGGAAGCGCACGCTGAACCTGGTTCTGCACGTTCACCGCGGCGATATCGGGATTGATACCCTGCTTAAAAAACACCTGGATAGAGGCTGAACCGTTATTACCGGCCGAGGACGAAATATAATCCATGCCTTCCACCCCGTTCACCTGCTCTTCTATCGGAATGATCACACTGTTCATCACTGTTTGCGCATTGGCACCCGTGTAATTGGCCGAAATCCGGACCGTAGGCGGCGCGATATCCGGATACTGAGTCACCGGCAGGGCCACCAGACCCAGGATACCCAGGATGACGATCAGAATCGATATAACCGTTGAAAGTACCGGTCTGTTTATAAATTTTTTAATCATACCAGTTGCTTAGAATATGGGCTTTATCGCATTTACAATATCATCAAACTTCACCGGCGTAGGCTTTACAGGTGTTCCCGATTTAAGACCGCCAGTTCCTTCTGCCACCACGGTCTCGCCTTTTTTGGCACCGCTTTTAATGATCACCATATTTCCGGCACGGTCGGTCACATCGATGACAGCGGATTTCGCTGTATCCTTTTCCACCTTATAAACATACACCAGACCCTGCTGCTCGTAAGTGGCGCTTTCAGGAACCACCAATACACCGTCATACATACGCGGAACACGTATGGTACCGCTGTTGCCATTGCTCAGCAGTTTATCCGGGTTAGGCAGCGATACACGGAACTGTATGCTTCCAGTAGCAGGATCAATGGCACCGGTTACGGCTTCAATCCGGCCTTTTTCTTTATAAACCTCACCGTTGGCAAGTACCAGCTCCACCATGGGCATGTTTTTGAGTTTTTCCGCCAGCGTGGATCCGTAGGAATTTTTCAGGAAATCAAGATATTCCCTTTCGTTCATGGAGAAATAAGCATAGAGGCCGCTTGTATCCGACACGGTGGAGATGGGCATGGGATCGGAAGGCCCCACCAGGCTTCCGTTCCTCATATTGATTTTCCCCAGTACACCCGAGATGGGTGAACGGATCACGGAATAGTTAATATTTTCCCTAACACCCTGATAGGTAGCCTGCGCCTGCGAAACACCCGCGCCTGCCTGCTGTTTGGCAGCAACAGCCTGCTGAAGCTGGGCTTGTGCCCTGGCCAGATTGGCCTGCGCGGTCTGCAGCTGTACGGAACTGATAATATTCTTCTCCACCAGCGGACGAAGCTTGTCCACCTCTACTTTTGCGGCGTTTACACCTGCCTGTGCAGCTGTCACACTCGCCTCAGCGGCGGCAACATTGGAACGCGCCGCGCCGATTCCGGCATTAGCAGCCGCGGCAGTCTGACTTAAGGAATTGGTCTCGAGGCGGAAGAGGGGCTGACCCTTGGTCACATATTGCCCTTCATCTACAAGAACCTGGGTGATGTATCCCTGGATCTTGGCCCTTACCTCGTTGTTCACCCTACCCTGTATGGAGGCCGGATATTCCGAATAGGCGGTTACATTACGCGTCTCTACCTGCACGGTGTTAACGGCCTTGGGTCCCTGTGGCGGTTTGTCGTCGGTTTTCTTGCACGCAGTCACAGCCAGAGCGGCCAGACTGAAAAGTATAATCTTATTCTGCATCTTATAGTTTGCTTAGTGAATTCTTGATATTGTTGATGTTGGTAGTCATCAGTTCCTTGTACACCCTGTATTTTTCGTCGGTCTCGCCGCGGAACTCCTGAATACTATCCAGGATTTCAAGCTCCTTACTCAGGCGCTCAATAATCTGGGTGTAGCGCATTTTCAGGAAGTTGTCGTTCACCACAAAATAGCGCTTTCTTTCGTTGATTTTATTGAAATCCTGAATAAGCTGCATCGTGAGGAGGATACTGATATTGGAGGACACCGAACTTTTGCTGGCACAGAAAATTTCAACGAACTCATCAAAACTGATTCCCTTCTTTTCGAAGTCGAAAAGAAGGTAGGCATAAATCTTGGCCGCAAGAGGCGGAAGATGAAAGGTTTCGCTGTAAAAGGTGACCAGATTCTGAAAAATCTGCTGGTCTATCTTCAGTGTTTTAGGCATCAGCTCGGGCTTATCCCACAAAATTACTAAATGGTTCGGTAAAAAACGAACTAAATGAAGGGTATAGATGAAATCAGTTGCAAGGTGAGTTGTGAATGTTGGATTATGAATTTTAAGGTCTTGAGGGTTTGAGTATTTGAGTATTTGAGTACTTGGTTGCTGGCTAATTTAATTATCTGTCGCAAGGAATAGTAAAGCACTCCTCCACTCCAAACCACCAACTTCCAGTCACCAATCACCAACCACCAATCACCAGCCACCAACCACCATCCTTGACCTTAGCCTTGGCCTTAGCCTCAACCTCACTCTTAGCCTCAAAAAAATACCGGAAATATTTTGCAGGTTATAGGAAGAAGTCTATATTTGCACCACTGAAAACAGAAGACCAAAACCTGGAGAAATGGCAGAGTGGTCGATTGCGGCAGTCTTGAAAACTGTTGACTGTAACAGGTCCGGGGGTTCGAATCCCTCTTTCTCCGCTCAACTTTTTACTAACCTACTGATATTCAGTAGGTTTTTTCATTTTATATTTCTTTCTTCCCCACCTCCTCCCGGATCAGGAACAAAACCTGGGGGATTAGGCAAAAAGAGTGGTAAGCCTGTAGAGGAAGAAGGACCTGTCTTTTACGCCACGTAACTGGATTCTGAAGTTTTTGATTTTTGCATTGAAGGAT
>NZ_JARFYL010000007.1:0-68672 GCF_029194425.1 Kaistella sp. PBT33-4
TTTGCCAATCCGCAGATGTGTTGAAGGTTTTTGCGACAGCGAAAACGCTTTGACACAGCTGCGGATGTAATCCGCGCTTCGATGTGCAAAAGTTGGAGCGGAGCGGAAACTTTTGCACATCGGTTTGGGTATTGCCGAAGGCGGGGATTTTTAGCACAAAAGTTCAATCGAAGAACGAAAGTTGAACCTTGCACAAATCTCCAATCGAAGCACTTCAGCCCCGCTTTTGGCAATACCTTGTTGTACGACGTAGTTATTTATTTAGTTTTTAATTCGTCCAAATATTTTCGTATGTCTTTTTCTAATTTTTTGGGATAATCATAATTTAGTTTTTTCGATAATTCAGTTCCAATTTTTGAAACTAAATCAGCCATTGCAAATAAAGCATCCCAATTATCATTTTTTTTACTTCCTGAAAATGTTTGTTCTATTGTTTCCCACAAATCGGTAGTCAGGTATTTTTTAAAAAGTCTGCCGTATTTATTGGTTGTAATATTCCAATTATGTTCGCTTGAAATGTACCATTCGATTAAAGGGATTAAATAGTCTGTTCGGATATTATTTTCAGTCATAAACTTTGTATAAAACAAGTCATCCCTAATAATACATTTTGCGGTATGAGCAATGTCCCACCAAAAGTCATTTAAAACTTGTTTGAATTTTTTTTCTGTAGGTTTTTTTATTATAAAAATCTGGTGAGTAGGCTTTTTTAGACTATTTGTTAGCCCTTCTTTATCCACCAAAACTTTATAGCCAATATCCCAATCTTCGTGTAATTCATTTTTTTTTGCGTCAAGTAAAAATTCGGGTTTGCTGTATAATTTGAAATCTACTTTGACATAGTCAGCATATAAAACCATTTTCATAGCGTGTTTACCTTCGAAATAGGTTTCGTCTTCTTCAACCATTGCAATTGGATTTCCAAAATTTTCTGTCCAAGTATTGTCTGAAATATATTTGGCGTTATTTTCGAATATAAGTTCAATGTCTAAGTCGCTAAAATCGTCAACAGGTGCTAATGGATTTACAAGTGAACTTGTCAATAATACTGCTCTTATGTCTCGGTTATTTTTAGACCAATCAATTATTGCTTTTAGTTTTTCGTCACGAACTTTCATTTTTACGAGGTGGGTTTTACTATGTCGTACAACGGTTCGCGGCTTTGCGTTCGGGCGGGATTTTTAGCACTGCACTTGATACGAAGAACCACAGTTCAAATTTAGCACAAATTTTCATACGGAGAACGTCAGCCCGCCTGACGCAAAACCGATGTTAGCGGCTGTACTTTTGTCAGAGTTGAATTGTCCGTTCTATGTTTGTCTGCTCTAAAAAGGTTTCATCGTGCGAAACCACAATCAATGTCCCCCGATATTCGTTAATAGCTCTTGTCAAGATTTCAATGTTTTGTATGTCCAGATTGTTGGTTGGCTCGTCCAAAATAATAATGTCAGGCGATTGATTATTGATTGTTAAACAACACAACATTAAACGCATTTTTTCTCCGCCACTCAAAGCGTTGCAAGATTTGTCCCAATCTTCTTTGGTAAACAAAAATCGGTTAAGCCTGATTTTGATTTCGTGTTCCTGTAATGCCGAAGTATTGAATTGTTCGGCTTGTTCGTAAACTTTCAGTTTGTCGTCAATCAGCGAATAGTCTTGGTCAATATAAACCGATTTGTTGTCTGCTCTGTAAACTGTTCCTGTTTGTGGTTCTATGTTGCCTAAAATCAGTTTTATCAAGGTTGTTTTACCTGAACCGTTTTTGCCTTTTAAAGCAATGCGTTCGCCACTTATGATTTTAAAATTTAGGTTTTCTGTCCAAAGCGGTTGTGTGTCGTAACTGAAATTGAGGTCATTAGCCGTAAATAGAATTTTGCCTTTGTGCAATGCAGAATTGTCAAAGCCGAATTTCATTTTGTCAATGTCTGGCAACGAAGAACGTAGTTCCTGCAATTCCTGTGAAACACTACCGATTTTTTCAGTGTGAACACTTTTCATTTTTGATGTGCTGTTTTCGGCATTGTTTCGTAATGTGTTCATCATAATTCGGGCAACACCTGCTTTTTCCTGTTTCTTTTTTCCACGACTGTCTAATTTTTGTTGCCGTTCCAATGTTTCCCGTTCTTTTTCTTTGGCTTTTCGCAATGCTTTTTCCTTGCTTTGTAGTTCCTGATTTAAAGCATTGCTTTCTATTTGTTTTTGCTCTGTGTAAAAGTCATAATTACCGCCATAAACAGTTATTCCACGTTTGCTCAATTCGCAAACCGTGTTCAAAAGGTTCAATAATTTTCTGTCGTGGCTCACTGCAATTAAAGTGCTTTGTGTAGATTGAATAAAGTCATACAAAAGTTGTCTACCCGAAATATCCAAATGATTACTCGGCTCGTCCAGTAAAACAAGTTCAGGTTCGTGAATATAAATACCTGCAAGGAAAACTTTTGTTTTTTGTCCACCGCTTAGGGTTTCCATTTTTTTCGACAAGTCTAAATCTTTAAGTTGCCAATAGTCCAAAGCGTTATTGCAACGGTCTTCAATCGTCCAGTCATCGTCAAGAAAAGTATAGTTTTCTTCCGTTACATTTCCATTTAAAATTTCTTTCAAAGCATTGACCTTGTTTTCAATTCGTAACGCTTGTGCTACGGTCAGATGATTGTATTGTCCAAAAATCTGTGGCACATAATACGGTTTTGTATCAACACTTAATTGTCCGCCCGAAAGTTGCAACTCGCTGGCAATAATTTTCAGCAAAGTAGATTTTCCTGAACCGTTGTTACCTATTAAGGCTATTTTGTCGTGATTGTTTACTGCAAGGTTGATGTTGTCAAACAGTAAATCTTTGTTGGGGTGTATGTATGAAATATTCTGTAAAATAAGCATAATTTCTTTCTTTAAAGATTAATGAAATGGGTAAACCGCTTTGCGGATTTCCGTCTTTAATTGTCTGAAAGAAATTATATTTTACATTCTTGTCTTTAAGTTTTGTACCCGCAAATATACGAAATCTTTTTCGGATGCGGTTCATCTGTATAGCCGCTAACTTGTTTATATGTCTGACTCCGTCAGACAAATACAACGGATTTTGTAGGGATTTGTCTGATTTTTGTGAGACTTATTTTATGCGCACTAAGATATATTTTATTTCTTTACAAGTCATCAAACGGACTTTTTATCTGCTGTAAACTTTTTGTGCTTACATGCGTGTAAATCTCTGTGGTTCTGCTGCTGTTATGCCCCAATAACTCCTGAATATAGCGCAAATCCGTTCCGCTTTCCAGCAAATGGGTGGCGTAGCTGTGCCGCAGCCAATGTAAGGTTACAGGCTTTTGTATGTTGCATTTTTCTAAGGCATGCTTCAAAACACTCTGAAGGCTTCTGGGAGAATAGACCGTGCCAGCTTCCTTGCCTTCGAATAAATAGGTTTTGGGTTTGTATAGCTGATAATACATCCGCAGCAAATTCAATATCTTCGGAGATAATGGCGTAATTCTGTCCTTTTTACCTTTCCCCTGCTTTATCAGAACTATATTTCGTTTAGAATCAATGTCCATTGGTCTTAAATGAAGTAATTCGCTGCAGCGCAGACCACAACTGTAAATTAAGCATAGCATGGTCTTGTGTTTCACATTGGAATGTACTTCTAGAATGTTTTTCACCTCTTCTTTACTCAAAACATTCGGCAAAAGTTTGGGTTTTTTTGGCCTGTGAATTTTTTCAATATCAATTTTAGTGTCACGAACAGTTTTAAAGTACAGTTTTACGGCGCTTGTAATTTGGTTTTGGTAAGAAGCTGAAAAATTATTTTTTAAAATGTGTTCAGTATTAAAGTAAAGAACATCATCATTTGTAATTTCGGCAATATCTTTTTCTTTGAAAAAAAATAAAAAAGAACGGAGTGCCTCCAAATAGGTTTTAATGGTGTTTGGGCTGTACCTTTTGGCAGAAAGCCACTGATCAAATTTAGCAAGGTGTTCGCGGCCTTGGGGTGAAAGCTCCAGATCCTGTTTCTGCATTATTTTAAAGCGTTTTCGGTTCTCCAAAGTATCCGGAATGTGCCAAAGCTTTTTCTGCTGGCTCCACCTTGCGCCACTGATCATTTTTATGCGGCGGATCAGCTTCTGATCGTTTTCAAAAACAACACCAATTCGATTGTCCTCTCCATGCTTTATTAGTTTTGCAGACCAAATCATAATGTTCTGATTTTGAGAAATAAAGATAATCAAATTTGGAACACTAAATCATTTCATTAGTTTTTTTGTAGTGATGTAAATTCTGTCAATAGCGTGTGTAATATTGCATTTAATTCATAAACCTATTTGGATAGTTCTTCAATCGCAAATCACGAAATTTTATTACTTTGTAAATATTCTACCGACTACTTTTCTTCCCTCCTATTTCCGGTGTTTTTTCTGTATGCAAAACTAAAAAGGGCTGTTCTCCTAAAAAAATGAATTTGGGAATCCGTCAGCCGTTTCCTGCTGACAAACCCACCCAGGCCGTGCGGGCAAATTCATTTCGGGCTTTCATTTCATTACAGTTTTAGTCACTCTTCCCTTTTTATGTTCATTTAGCAAAGAAAGAGACACCTCCATTAAACGGATAAAGACAACAGCAGAGCGTTCTTTGACATTTCCGATAAGCTTCACATTCCCCGGAAAGTTTTCGCGATCACTTCAGAAACTCCATCAATTAAAAGAAAAAAACGTGTCCTCATTACCAAATAAATACATAAAATAATAAATAAATAATAACATAATGGCTTATCAGTATAAATCTCATAAAAGAATAATTAACTAATTAAATACGAGGACAATATACCTTACCACTACCCTACATCATTTCCTGCAGTGCAATCGTGCGTTTTGGATGGCGGAATTCATTTTGCAAATGCAAAGCAAACCTGAAGTTATTGCAGAAGCTTCTTAGGTTTGGAAATTTCTACGCCTCCAAACTCTCCATTTCACATAAAGTTGGAAGGCGGAAATCGGAACATTATTATCATTCATCACAAGCATTGGGAAGTCCCCAGTATTTACGGGTGTGAAATTTAGTTTGAAAATAACGTACTGTATCTCCCGCATGAGCGATGACTCCGAACAGATTGAATGTAATACTATACTAAAAACCTAAATACACATTATACTAATCAATCAATTAACTAAATAACTAAAGAAATAAGAAGCTCCATTTTATATATTGCGTTGAGATCAATATATTTAACCCACAAAACATTTTCTTATGAAGACGTTCACATCATTTACAGAAAAGAAACGAACAAATCAAGCAGTGCTGATTTCTGCGTTTGTTGAGGAAACTGGGAAAAATGAATCTTTTTTCCTGCCTCTCTCCGTTACGAAGATTGAGGGCAATACTCTATCCGTTGATGACGACTTTTGGAAAGCAAAATTGGTGGAAATGCAAGATCCAACAACGGAGAAGTTAGTGGCAATCTCTACGGCGCTTTACGAACCTGGTGAGAAATCAACTAAAGTTTCTGTGAGTGCCAGGTTAAAGAGCTTAGACCGAACAAACGAGATCTGGCTTTTTCTGCCCAACAGTAAAATTCAAGATGTTACCGGAACGCAAAATGAGGACGGTGGAACGAACTATACCATCAAAGTTCCGCACTGGGTCTACGAAAGTGCTTTGAAAAATGCGCTCGAGTACCAATTAAACAATTTCTGGAATAAAGACAAAGAACCTCAGGAGCATTATACGGCCGAAGACTTCACCGTTTTAAATGATATTAAATAATTGCAAAGACACGGATCTTTAAATTCGTGTCTTTATTTCATAATTAACTAAACAAATAATATCACAAATACACAATTGCATAAAGGTTGAACAATTCTATAAGCAGTGTGAAAAAACTTTCTCTGAACCCGACTAATCATAGGTGCAGTAAGGAAAAACTATTAAATAATTAACTAAACGAATAATTAAAGAATGAACTATTTGCCTAAAAACATTATCTTTACCATTCAAAATGAAAATGAAACATGAGCACAAAAGTGATATCAGTTTTAACCCAAAAGGGTGGAGTAGGTAAAACAACTACAACCATTCACCTGGCAGCCGGCTTCGCTAAGAAAGGAAGGAAAGTGCTGGTCATTGATTTTGACAGTCAGAAGAATCTGTCGCTTGGGTACAAGCTTGATGATGATACGCCATATACAGTCGTGGACTTTCTGGAGCAGAAAGAAGGCCTTGAGTTCACACAGAAAGGTGAACACAATAATATATATGTGCTGGCCGGCTCCGAACAGCTGGAAAGTTTTAAATTGGGGCGGTATGCTTTAAAGGAAAGTCTGGCGCTGCTGGAAAATTTCTTTGATTATGTGCTGATTGACTGTCCGCCGAAGCCATTGAGCGAAGGACTGACTCTGGGAGAAGTGGCCGTATGTGCGTCGGACTATGTTTTGAGTCCTATTAAGGATGATGAATATTCGTTGGCGGGAATTACTTCGTTAATTCCTTCACTGTTGAATCTCCGGGAGCGACAAAATTTAAACTTCGAATACCTTGGGTTCTTCTTCAACGCCGTGCTCGTGAACTCCAGCGACTTCCGGGCCTATTACAATGACTTTCTGGAGAATGAATTTACAAAGGATTATTTGCTGAGAACATTCATCCGTCAGGACATCAACATTAAGAAAGCCATCAAGGAAGGTAAAACCATTTTCCAGATTGATAATAAGAGCCGCGCAAGCAAGGATTACAAGAATTTGGTAAAAGAATTAAAAGCAAAAATGTTATGAAACCATCTGTGTTGAGCAACTTCGGGAAGAAAAAAGAAAGTAGTGGACAGTCTCAAAAACTGCAGGATGCATTCCAAAAAATGCAGAAAAAGGCAGCGGTTGAACCGAGGCCTGAACCTGCAGAACCTAAAACGGAACAGAAAAATGAGGAGAAGGTAAAGTCTAAGAACTATAATTTCTCGTTTTCGTCTGAGGCTGAAAATATGAATTATATTCGTGCGCTGGAATTTGAAAAACGGCGCCAGGATGCAGAGTTTTTTCAGTTCACGGCTTCGGATGTGGTAAAAGAAGGAGTGGAGCTCCTGCGGCAGACTGGCCAGCGGCTGAAAAAACGCCCGGCCGGTATGATTCCAACGCGCAGAGGCCGTGTTATGAAAGGATTAGAACTGAATAACAGGGTTAGGACTTCTTTTAGTCTTACGGAAAGTGATGTAGAGTTTATCTATGATTATATTTATACCAAGAGCGGGAATGTCCTGGGCGCTTTTACAAAGGAGGATTTTATGAATGATATGATCGGTGCACTGAAAGCCAAATATGGAGAACTGTAATAAAAAAGGGCATCTGAAAAAATCAGACGCCCTAAACATATTTCTATGTTTTTTCCTACTTCAAATCTAGTAAAAAAATAATATGAAAACAAGAGAAAGTGAAGGCTTCTTTTGTGTCGTGTATTTTTCGGACACTAAAAAAACCGCGTATTATCATAAGGTATATACTCCAAGTAAACTGGCATCTACTCTCCAAAACTGGCTTTGGATTAAAGTATTTATCGATAAAAGTATCTACTATGCAGATAGAAAAACTACCGATTATCACTGTATATTTGACAAGAACAATCCGGTTACTGAATTCTCCTTCCGGCCATTTCTAAAGAAATCTCAATGAAAGCGAAAGATAAAAGCACAGGCATAACAAAGACCTTCGACAGTTATGAAGCACAGCTGGTAACTCTGTATCCAAATGAACTGATTGATTTTCTGGGGGGAATAGAACCCCTGAAAAAGATCAATATTTTCGGTCATAGAATCATTTTTGTAATGATGGAGATGCTTAAATCAACGCAGGTTCATAAACTCTCCGTGGATGAAACAAAAGACATTATATCTAATGACTTGATGGAACGGGACGGCCGCTTTGTTTCGCTACAGGATATAAAAATGGAAGAATTGGAAAAACGCCGGTTGTTGGAGTCCGGAAAGAAACTGGCGGTAATAGAAGAAAGTTATTTTGCCGACAATTTCAGTATGTTCCAAATGATTATTCCCACTAAAGCGCTGAATGATAATGGTAACATTAAAGTTAAGGATAACAGTGTTTTTCATGAACAGCTAAAGATTCTGAAGTCTCTAGGAAACCACACAGTAAAATCCAATATCGGAGAGGAGTATCTGATCACAAATTTCATTGAAACACCGATCTTTAATAAAGGACAGAATTACATTCGATTCTATATATCAAAGGCCACGGCAAAGATGCTTCTGAACAATATAGATGGATACTCGAAGGTGTACAGAAGTATTTTATTTTCTACACCATCCACAATGCCGCTAAACGTCTACCTGTATTTGAAAAAGAAATTTGGGAAAATGAATGGGGGTAATATAAAAATCCAAAAGTTTATAGGAGACTTGTCTTTGGCAAGTCATTATTCAAAAAAATCCAAGTTGGCTGTATTCCTGGATGGTATCCAAAAGAAATTGAATGAAATTGGAAATATATCATTTGGATACAAGATCGTGGATGACAGCATTGTATTCTCTCTCTATGAGACAAAGAATACAGTGTTTATAGAGCATCAAAGTGTAGATGATTACAGGGCGAAAAACGCTTTAAAATATATTAAAAAATCAAGGAAACTAACGGATAGACACATGATTTACATCAATGGAAAGATGAAGGAGCATGGTTATGAAAAGATGAGTGTGGTGACGCGTAGTCGTTTGGATGTGAGTATTGTAGGCGCAGATTACTTGAAGTGGTTTGTTGATAAATGCGCTGAGCTAAATCTCTAACTTATATTACCCCCACCGAGTGTCCCATGAGTTTCTAATGTAGCGATATGTTTAAGGCAAGATGCTCAATTTAAAGGAATTATAATCTAAACAGTTTATTACCCCCATTAAGTGTTCCTAACAATGTTACCCCCATCGAATATCCGGAGAGGATTATTACCCCCATTGAAAGTTCCTAACTATAATTACCCCCATTGGATTTCCTTATTACCCCCATTGAAAGTACTATTACCCCCAGCAAAAGTGCTATTACCCCCACCCAATATCTCTATTACCCCCAGTAGGAATGCCCGTTACCCCCATTCAGTTTCCCCGTATAATCGTACAATACAGCAGCTGAAAGGCATTTCATGGATTTTTTTCGGCTAACTAATATTATAAGTATTATAATAATATAACTATATAAAAGATAATAAGGCGTTAGCCTGTAGCTAACCATCTTTTTATTGGATCTTAATTTTACTTTTATAGTCGGAAAAAACATTCAAATTTTTTACAAACCCTTTTTTAAGAAAAAGTTGCGCAAAAAAGAAAAATTTTAGGATTGCAAAAACGTTCAATTATGCGACTATTTTCCGGATTAACAAAAATGACGCTTTTTATGGTCGCAATAATGTATCGCAAAATAAAATAAATTTGCGATACGTTTGTGCGATATTGGAGACTTGTTTGTAAATTGCTGAAAATAAATCTTCAATTATGTTAATAGGGTACGCACGGGTTTCAACGCAGCTGCAAGATAATGCCAGCCAGATTGAGGCACTGAGGAATATTGGTTGCGAAACAATCTTTGAAGAAACAATTTCCGGTGGCCGATGGGAGAGGCCGAAACTTCAGGAACTGCTGCATTATGTTCGAAAAGGAGATACAATTGTTGTGTGGAAACTTGATCGGTTATCGCGCTCATTGAAAGATTTACTTTTTATTATGGAGCAAATTGAGAGTAGGGGGGCAGGTTTCAGAAGTCTTACGGAATCGATCGATACAACCACATCCGCCGGAAAAATGATGATGCAGATGGTGGGAGTTTTTGCAGAGTTTGAAAGAAGTATGCTCAAAGAACGAACGATAAAAGGTTTGGAGTATGCAAAAGGTCAGGGTAGAGTAGGAGGCAGGCGCCCTAAACTGAAACAGATCCAGGTTCAGGAAATCGTGCAGCTATATGCCGGTGGTAAATCCGCCGTGGAACTTGCGCAGCTTTTCAATGTCCATAAAGCGACAGTGTATAGAGTGATAAATAGCAGTAAGGAATAAAAACATTAATGACTAATTGCATAATATTTAATATAATGCAATTAAGTAGCCTTTATAATACATCACAATGGGCATTACGGTAATTTCCGTATTTAGTTTTTTCCTCCTTCTCGCTGTCTAAATGGACATCAAGTTTAGCATCATTTATCTGCTTCGATGGCCGCAACGACCTCCAGCAGGGTAAGTTGGCTGAGAAGCTTCGCAATGTCTACAGGGAAGCCACAAATTGTCGCAGGTTGATTCCGATTTATCCTCCTCATAACCGTGAAGGAATTTATCGTCTACGGCAAAATGCTTGACGGTGATGCTGGCCAGGCGGTCCGCAGGCTTGGTAAGACCGTCCACCTCCGGAAAGAAATGCAGGTTGGTGGTTTTCATCAGGAAATCGGCATGCTCTGCCGGGCTTCCACGCTTACCTTGCCCAGGATCCTGTACAGTTTAGTACGTTCGGCACTGCTGGGCTCGGACTGCAGGAGTATGAAAATCATCTTTTGGAAGGCGGTGCTGAAGTCTGCGGGATCTGCATTAAGGTACAGATCGGCAATTTCGTCAAGCTGCCATTCGGTAAGTTCGCGCCAGAATTGAGGCATGGTGATTTTCATACCGTGAAATTGGGGAAAGAAAAGAAGGGATGAAAGGACAGTTTTTTTAAATAAATTTGTTATATTAGACAGTAAGCGCGGTTTAAATCATAATTCCGATGCTAATATAATAATGAAAAATAAAAACATCACACTGGTAACTGATCCAAGATTAGAGGCGGCACTTGAAAAAATGCGTGAATTTAGCGCAAACTTAAACTCAATATTATCCCCGATTCAACTAAGCGGTGAAATTATGCGCTCAATTAGTGATCTCACTAAAATCGCTATACAGGGACAGTCTGGATTAGAAAAAATAGCAGAATCAATTCCTGATTTTAAAGACCTTTATTACTCCTCTGTGATTAAAGCTGTCACACCAAGTAACAATCAAGGATCGGGATATATTAGTGCAGGACCTATTTCTCTCCCATCATTTGTTCCTGAAGTCAATTACATCAGTTCTCCAACCACAATCGTAATTGAGGTGATTGATTAATATGCTACAATTTATAGCAGGATATTTTTTGAGAATACTCTAAATTGTATCAGCTTTGCAAAATGAAAATGCGAACCACTATTGTTGAAGAAGTTCAGCCGGACGGAACATCCGTTATTATGCAGTTTGAAGCTGATTCGAAAAAGCAGCATTTTGAAGTGCACTTCCGGGACTGGAATCCTTACCGCAACAAAATGCGGAAATGGGATTTATGGGAATTAAAGATTACCTGGGAAGCGGAAATCTTTGAGGATCCTAAAGGCAAGAATAGTTACTTCACGCATTTGATCGGGAATAATGCGGTGAAGATTTCCGGCATTATGGATTAAAACCCCCGCAATCGCAGGGATCAAATACTTATTCTCAAAGGTGGCACCTTTATAATTTTATGGGCGGTGCCAAATTGCGATTTTATACAGGTTGCTTTCCAGGCTCCTTTTACATTCCTTAAAACTTTTTAAGCGCTCCTCTTTTGTTCCGTTGCAAGTAAATAGTTTACGAACGGATGACTGTCCCTTCTTGGACTTGGGAAGTGTAAGTGAAAAAACATAAATGTTGCTCAATTTTATCACGTGTACATCGTGATTCTGCTCTCCGAAACTCATCTTTAAAATCATCTTTTTAGGTTTTGTTTAAATTAATAATTACAAATATAGCGTGCGCGATACCTCAATGTTGATTTGCTGCCTTATGCCGAAGTCAGCAATTTGAAAACAGCACAAAAAAGCCCCTAACTCGTAGGGGCGCAGATATGAACTTCTCATTTTGCAAGATTGATTTCCCCCCCCGTGTCTTAAACTAAATTATTCCATGTATGGGTTCAAACTTAATTATGACCGTTAGTTAACTGTGGACAACTGCTTTTAAGTATGTCTTTTCCGACTATGACGCGGGAATAGAAGAACATTATAGCCCATCAGTACCTATATCTCCGCAACTGAAGACCTTCAACATTCCACGGAAGTTTCATTTATTCAGTACTTCATTTGTGTTTTACAGAAGCTAGTTTCACTTTCTTTACGCCAAATACACATTAGCCTTCGCCCTGTTGCAGCTAAAAAGTATCCGGCTAAAAGTTTACTATCTCCGTAAATTTCCAGCGCTTTCCTGTTGGCAGCCATCCCTTTCAATGGAATTTATATTTTTTTTGAAGAGTTTCTTGTGACCGGAACTTTCCACGGTAGGTGAAAGCTTGCGAAACCGTAGAACGCAACAGCTTTGCTTTATTCGATTTCCGGTGTTTTTCTGTATGCAAAATTAAAAAGGGCTGTTCTCCAAAAAAATGAATTTGGGAATCCGTCAGCCTTTTCCTGCTGACAAACCCACCCAAGCCCTGCGGGCAAATTCATTTCCAGCTTTCATTCTATTCCAGTTTTAGTCGCCCTTCCCTTTTTATGGTCATTTAGCAAAGAAAAAGACACCTCAATTAAACGAATAAAGACAACGGCAGAGCGTTCTTTGACATCCCGACAAGCTCAATTATTCCTTGGTAAAGCCTATTCCGAACACTTCAAACCCCATTCAGTTAAAAGAAAAAGCGTGTCCTCATTACCAAATAAATACATAAAAAGATAAACAACTAAATAACTAATTAAATATATTTTTATGAATACAACAGCCCCTAAAAGTCAAAAAAGAAGTTCGAACCAGTCAGTTAAAGGCCAGGACAAATTTATTACCCGTATAGTTGAAAACCTTGACAAAGTAAAAGCAAAGGATTGGGAAGTTTACACTAACTATAAGTTTCAGACTCCGCGCAACCTATTTAGTCAAAATGAATATAAAGGATTTAATTTGCTTGCGCTGTATATTGACACACTGACCAACGGTTTCACAGGCAGTTTATATGCAACATTCAATTCCATTTCAAAAGCTGGTGGCAAACTCAGAAAAGGTTCTAAAGGCGTTATAATAGAGTTTTTCACCTTCGTATACAAGCATAAAGAGACGTCAAAAATTTACTCATTAGAACAAGTTAAGAAGATGCCTCCAGCCGATATTGAAAACTTGTCAAAAATGCCAGTGATCAGAAATTATGTGGTATTCAATTCTAATCAAATTGAAAATTTGGAGGAACTAAATCTAAATATTGCGACGGACGAACCTGAAGAACTTGACTTTGAAGAACGAAACAATTGCGAGAAATTCATCAATGGTCTTACTGATCACGCATCTTTGAGGGTGGAATATTTGAAGACCGCCCACGGCAGCTATTCGCCGGTTCTGGACATTGTAAGGATGCCGCTTCGAAAACATTTTATTTCAGAGGATAAGTTTTATACCACTTTGTTTCATGAAATCATTCATTGGACAGGTCACGAAAAACGATTAAACCGAAACCTTCACGAAGGCTTCAACAGCAAAGAAAAATATTCTTTTGAAGAACTGATTGCAGAGATGGGTTCGATGTTACTGGCGCTTCAATTTGGAATTACCAGCGAACTTTTAAACTCGATTCGCTACCTGAAAGGTTGGTCCGATACGAACAAAGAAAACAGAATTGAATGCATTAAAAGTGCTTTCATTTTCTCCAAGAAATCGAAAAAATATTTGGAACAATTTTAAGCGAAAACCCTTCACAAAGTGAAGGGTTTTTTGTGTTTGAAAGAACAGCAATCGAATAAAGTTTAATATTAAAACCGAAGGATATGCCAACAGTAACGACTAATTGAGAAATGCAGTTTGTACTATTAACAGCAAATTTGTATTTTGACCTTTGATACTTAGCTTTTTCGCCTAATAATTTTCAGGAAAATGTTTTTCCTGCAGAAAATTTACGTGTTGGAATGGAAAGCAAGAGGAAACGTGTCTTAAAAGACAACGTTCAGGCAATCAAGCACATAGTGCTTTGGAAGGTTATTAACTAGACTATAATGTAGCCTATTAAATTTGTAAACAATTTGTTATCAATAAAGTATGGATAAAAAAGTAGACCAAATAACATCCTATTCAAAGAAAATGTATGTTTCAGAACATACATTAGAACAGTTTCGTGAGATAAAGAAAAATCTCCGATTTAAAACCGATAATGAACTTGTTCTGTACCTCATTTCTGAGAAGAAAACAGAAGTGGAAGAGTTTATAAAAATTACCGAAAGAGAGAAAACGGTAGCTGAAATGGAGAAGCACATTTTTGCAAGAATTGAAAGTGTGCAGAAGCGACTTTCTAAATATGCTACCCTGTATTTTGACAAAATAATTGACGGGTATAACCTGCAGGAAAGATCTGTTGTGGAGATCTTAAAAGCAATCAATAATTCAGATTCCGGGGAACAAAAAGTTGCACCCCCAGTAAATGACCAGGCAATCAATAAATTGGAAAATGAAAAAGCTGAGCTTCTGGAAGAGCTCCTGCAGAGTAATCAAACTATACAGAATTTGGAGAAGAAAATAAATGTGATTAAGGCAAGATTCGAATTAAAGTCAGGCGCTTTTTCCAGATCATTTGAAGCCAGGTTGAGTAGAGACGATTTTGAAAAAATATTTGAAGGCTGATGCACATATCCTTTACTAAACATAATCCTGATCTGTCTCCATCCTGTAAAAGCGTGACCGAATATCTTGATAAGGAAAATTACGGCAGGGAGCAGGTGGTGGAGGCTTATTTCCAGGAACTCGAAGATCTTTCCGGAAACAACTTCGATGATAACCTGGAACGGCAGAATTTATTTTTTACCAACGACAGAGAGCAGGAGGAACTTTTTCTTTCACAGGAAGAAGCCACAGATTTGATTGACAATAATTCCGGAAGCCGACATCGTCAAACCCAGAGCAATTTTTTCATACTTAATATTTCCCCCAGCAAGGACGAACTTGATCATTTAGAAGCAGTTTCGGAAAGAGAATTGAAGAATAGGGGATTCGGGGAAAAGGAACGTAAAATACTGGAAGCAACAGAGCGGGGTAAACTGCAGTATGAAATTATGAAGAATGATCTGATGCATCAGATGTTGCGGGAGTACGCCAAGGATGTGATGAGAGATTATGCCGAAAACTTTGAGAGGAAAGTCTATCTTAATCCTGAGAATTTGCCTTCGCAGAAGGAAGAAAAAATTATTAATCAGGAAACCAAAAAAGAATTGAGACGCTTGGGGCTTCAGATTGGTGACAAAGAATACGATGAAAATTACCAGAGGGTAAGAGAGGAACAAGCACGTGAACTGGGCCGGGATCTGCGTATGAGGCCACTAACTGAGCAGGATCTTGCGTGGGTGGGAAAAATTGAGCAGGAGAGGACTTACAAAGCCAATGATAAATGGGTAATGAACAACCGCAAATATGAAAAGGATATCGCCAGGATTCAGCAGGACACAGTCCTTTCGTCAAAGCAAAAAGAAGAGCAGTCAGAAAAGATTAGGTCACGCATGCACAGGGACGGTGTAACCGGTGAGATCGTGAGGGAAGGCATGAAAAAAGGAGGAAAACAGTACCATATACACATCATAGTGTCCCGATACGATAACTGTCCCAATAGACGATACAAAGGTTCCATTTCACCACTGGCCAATCACCGGAAATCAAAGATGGCAAATAAAAATGCGGTGGTGGGCTTCAATAGAGACCGATTCTTCAGCAAAACGGAAGAAAGTTTTGACCGAAAATTTATGTACGACCGGCCACCTGCCCATAGCTATAAAGGCTATAAAGAAAGAAAGCAGGAAAGAAACCGTACGCACACTACTGTATCCTCAGTTAGTAACTATACCCGCAAAACGGGGCAGGCACTGATTCGGCCTCTCATTGAAGAATCCACACGAAATACCGGAGTGAATGAGATCAGCAAACTGAACATGCTGAACAACATCAGCCAGGAGTTAGGTTTCCGCATTCCTATGAGTGTTCCGAAGACCCCAATGGAGACTGCAGTAAGAATTATCCGAATGGCTACAGGAAAACTTCAGGACGCGTCACGAGGATTTTAAATACTGCTTTGAAATTAGTAGACAAAATTAAAGGTAAGAACAACCGAAGTTAGATTTTAATATTCAGCACGATAGCATGGAACTTTATGATCTCACATTAAGAAACTGGCTCATTATTATTACTGTGATAATCGCGTTAAGCGTTCTCTTGTTTACGTTATTCAAGTCTAAGAAGATCGTTAACAAAGGGCTGGCTGGGGTTATTTATATTTCGCTTACCATATCGTTCGCGCTGATTTTACAAAATTGGTCGTATACCGTACTTTACCTTTTACTTCCATCCCTTATACTATCATTGGTGTTGTATGCATGGACGTACCGCAAACCTGCCGATCCAGTCTGGGATATAGAGTTTGTAACATCTCAGGGGAAAAAGGTTGTACGGGGAATTCAGCGCGGTGTGGCTATCTTCGGTGCCGCAGGCTCCGGAAAAACAGTATTAATTCACTCCCTGTTTATGCGGCACTTTGCCAAGGCGGGATTCGCAGGAATTATCTATGATTATAAGGACGGCGAACTCACAGAACTTGCCCTCCCTTTGTTTGGGGATAGGTTGGAGGTGATTGCGCTGCATCATCCTGAAAAGAGTATCCGTGTAAACCCGATTCACCCCGATTATATTCAGGGTGAAAAGGATGTAAATCAGCTAGTAAAAGTAATTCTGGACAACCTGATCAATACCGGATCGGCCAAAGGTGATGATTTCTTTAAAGATAGTGCCAGTTCACTACTATCCGGAGTAATGCTGAAGTTCTGGTTTGACCACAAAGAGTATTGTACCCTTCCTCACATCATATCCTTCATCCTGGCGGTAGACTTCAGTATTCAAACGGAACAACATGATAGATTCGCTGACGATGCTACAGAACAGTTTGCCAAACTTAAAGCATTTCTGACCTCAAATGTCAGAGTGGCGGTCCAGGGATCCACTTTCCTGTTAGGTTTGGGATCAGCGAAGCAAACTGCATCAGTAATTTCTACGCTTGCGAATGCACTGCGAAAAGTGGCTTTCCCGGAGGCCTTTTATGTGCTTTCAGGCAACGATATCGATTTTAATATCAACGCTGAAAAGGTGGATATTGTAGTGTCGGTCATAAACGAACCTAAGAGTGCGGAGTTCTTAAGTCCTATAAATGCTACAATCATTCATACGATTACAAAACAGATGATGAGCAGGGGAAGGAAACCCAGCTTCGTGTTGCTGGATGAAGCGCCCACAATTAAACTGCTGAACATGGCTCAAATTCCGGCGACAATGAGAAGTTTTGGAGTTTCGGTGATTTATTGTGCGCAGGACATAGTGCAGGGGGTGGTACAGTATGGCCGGGACGGATTCCGCGAGATTATTGCGAATTTATCTACTCAGTTTTTCGGGAAGGCCAATGATAGTGAAACCGCAAAGTTCTACGAGAGTTATTTTGAACTTGTTAAGGAACAAACCAGATCTACTACGAAGAAAGGGTCAGATGGGAATCTGTTCAGCTGGGGTGAAAAAAGCACCACCGTAGGGGAACGGGAAGTCGCGAAACACCGTGCACATGAGTTTACGAGACTTAAAGTAGGGCAGTTTGCCTTTCTGTCCGATGGAAATAACCAAATAGTAAATATTACTGCTTCCAAAGCGGAAAGTCATTCTCTCCGCACTCAGAACAGAATTAGTGCGCGGATTCTGGATGAAAACTATAACAGAATTTTGAGGGAGGCGAAAAGTGTGTTGGAGTGAATACATTAGGGTAAAGGCAATGTTTTATAAATATAGCTCAATATGCCATTCTCAACAAGTTAACTATTTTCAAAACATCTATCGAGCTATAATCGCTGATACCATATTGCGGAATGTTCTACCATACGTAGCGAATATCACCCAAAAGGCTCAATTGAAGTGAAAATGCGCAATATCAATTTTATTAAAGGCAATATTTTCTCTTTCTGCTTCAATTGATTTTAAGCCGTAATCTTCTTTGAATAATTGATATGTTGTGTCAACTAAAGCGTCATTTACATCCTCGCCTTCCAAAAGTTTGTTGCCTGCATATTGAAACCAATAGTCGTAACCTTTAAGCCACGCAATAATTTTGTTTTTTAAAGGTATTTCTGCCATTTGTCGATTTATGAGTTTTTAGTAAATGTATGTTTGTTGTTGTTTTGGAGTGTCGCAATAAGGTTGCCGCTAACGGTTTCGTGTATGAGCAGTAGCGGATTTGAAAGTACAAACCTTTCAGTTTAGCACAAAGCTTATTAAAAGCACAGACCTTGATTTTACCACTTCACCCGCTATTGCTTATACACAATGTTGTGCGTTCGCCCTTTATTTTTAGTCGGTTTAGTCAATTTTCAAAGGTAGGATTTTTTGGGGTAGGGAAGGCACTCTCTCTTGCAAGTTTTGGTCAAGCGTTGGCTGGTGCGACTTGCAAGAGTGTGTGCCTTTGGGGCGGATTAACTGGCACAGCAACTTAATTTTGATACGTCTTTTCCGAAAGTTATTGCTGCTAATTTTATACCTTCTCCCAAAGTCAAATAAGGGTAGAAACTGTCTGCTAAGTCTTTCACCATTATTCCGTATTTGATTGCCATACTTAATTGTTGTATGAGTTCTCCACCTTCGGGTGCGACTACTCTTGCACCTATAAGTTTGTCAGTTTCCGAGTTACGAATGAGTTTGATGAAACCCCTTGTGTCGTTGGCTGCTATGGCTCTCGGTACGTCTTTCAATTCCAATTTTGACACTTCAAACGGAATGCCTTTTGATTCTGCCTGTGCTTCATCTAAACCTGCCCCTGCAATTTGTGGGTCAGTAAACACCACCCAAGGTAAAGAAGAATAATCGGCTTTATTATCTGTTCCTGAGAACGCATTTTCAACGGCAATTTTACCTTCAAAAGCGGCTGTATAAACAAATGCAGGGGTGTTGGTTACGTCACCTGCTGCGTAAATGTTAGGTAGATTGGTTTCCATTTTTTCATTTACAGCGATATGTCCGCTTTTGGTGAGTTCCAAACCAATGTTATCTAACCCTAATTGGCTTGTATTGGCTTTTGTGCCTGTGGCAATTACTACCTTACCTTTTTCTATAATTTGCGTAAATGAACCGTCAGGACATTTACAGTGAATGATGGTTTCATTCGCTTGTTTCTCGAATTTCACGGCTCTGAAATTAGGTAAGATTTCAATGCCTTCTTTTCGCATTTGGGTTTCCAATGCTTCACTGATGTCTGGGGTTTGTGTCCGTAGAACACGGTCGGTAAATTCAATGATTCGGACTTTAACGCCTAAACGATTGTACGCCATTGCAATTTCCAAACCTATGTAACCTGCTCCCATAATGGTCAAGCTTTCGGGTTTTTCTTCCAAGTCGAAAAGGGAAACGTTGGTCAAGTAGTCAATTTTGTCCAATCCTTCAATAGTCGGAATGTTGGTCGTAGCTCCCGCAGCAATTAAAAATTTGAAGGCTTTGTATTCCTTGCCATCAACCAAAATGGTTTTGTTGTCTTTGAATTTTGCCCAACCTTTTAGCATAGTCAGGTTTTCAAAATCGCTTACCACATCCATATATTTTTTCTCTTGAAGTGTGGCTACTAATTTTTTCTTGTCTTTGATGATTTGAGCGAAATCAATATCAACTCCTTTTGGCTTGATGCCTTCAAAGTTGGAATGTGTAGCGTGATAAGCCGACTCGCCTGCACGAATAAGATTTTTAGAAGGCACACAACCCACGTTGACACAAGTACCGCCAAAGTCCAAACCACCGTTTACCATTAAGGTCGATAAACCTAAACTTTCGGCTTTGATAGCTGCCGAAAATGCAGCCGAACCACCACCGATAATTATTAAATCAAATTGATTATTCCTACTATTTCCATTTTCAGAAATTTCACTTTTTACACGATAGTTTTTTGTGCCGTTAATGGTATTGATGATTTCTTCTTTACTTGTTTTGGTAGGGTCAAAAGAACATTCACAAGTAGCTTTTGGATAGCTCACATTTGCTTCTTTTACACCTTCGTTTTTGGAAAGTAGTTTTTCAATGCCTGTGGCACAATGGTCGCAGGTCATACCTGTGATGTCTAGTTTTATTATTTCTTTGTTCATAATGATTTCTCTTTTTGATTTTCCTTAATGATTTCGGCTTTATAGCCTGTCTGCTCAATAACCTTGATGATAGCGTCAGGATTTGTTTTCTTTGGGTCGTATTGGATGGTTGCCAAATCGCCCGGATATTCCACTTTGTGTTCAATAATGCCGTCCACTTCTTTGAGGGCATTTGAAATATGGTTGGAACAACCTGCACAAGTCATTCCCGTGATTTTCAGTTGCAGGGTCTTACCTTCTTGCTGTGTTGTATTTGCTGTTTGTGCTTTATTGTCAGTCGGTTTGCAACATTGTGCATTGAGCTGAGCAATTCCAATTAGGAACAAAGCACTCAATAGAATTAAATTCTTTTTCATTGTGTAATTATTTAATTAAGTTCTTAAATACAAAAGGCAAAAAAATACTATTTCTTGCCAACCACTTTGTAACCTGTACCGTTGATGGCTTCTTCAATTTGAGCGATACTCACTTTGGTTTGGTCAAATTCTACTTTGGCAATCGCTTCTTCATAAATCGCATCTACCTTAACAATGCCTGGCAATTTGTTCACATCATTTTCTACGTGTGAAGCACAACCATTGCAAGTCATTCCTTTTACATCAAAAGTTACCGTTTGGATGTCAGAAGCATTGACGATTACAACTTCCTTGTTGTCGTTTGAAGGATAGAAAATGTGTGCATAGTTTGGAAAAGCGAGCATCAAGGCTGCAAACACGGTTACAATTCCCAAGAATGTTTTGGTCTGCATAAAGGGTTTTTTTTCGTCTTCTTCGCAATCACATTGGATTTCTTCGGCTGTTCGTGGTTTGAGTTTCTGATACAAAGCAAAGCCCAATACCAAAACGGTGATACCGATTAGATAAGGTCTTGCTGGTTCCATCCATGAAAAGGTAGATGCCACTCCTGAAGCTCCTGAAATAAGAGCCAATACAGGTGTAATGCAGCAAAGTGATGCTGCTACTGCCGAAAGCACACCCGCTCCGACAAGTCTGTTGTTTTTCTTGTTCATACTGTTTCCTTTTTTGAATTGTTTATGATGTGTTTAAAAAATGGACGAAGTAAAGTAAGTTGCTCCTGTTTCAAAGAGTAGAAAATGGTTTGTCCTTCTCTTCTACCTTCAATGACGTTTCCGTCTTTTAGTTTTCTGAGGTGTTGCGAAACGGCAGGGATGCTCATTCCGAGAATGTCTGAAAGGTCGCAAGGACAAAGTTCGTTTTCTTCTTCTAAGAGAAATAAGATTTTTAACCTTACTTCGTTTCCTGCCAATGCTAAAAGTCCACTCAGTTGACTGAATGCCTTGTCGTTGGTTTGAAGTATTTCTCTACAATTGTCTATTTGAACCTTGTCGGCAAACACACGGATACACGATTGATTGTTTTCCATAATTTCCTTGTTTAGGATTTAATAACGCAGCAAAAATACAAATAGTTTTCTTATTTAAGCAAATACTTAATTATAGTTTTTAACAATTCTTCTTTGTCAGCGGTGGGTGATTTAGCTCTTTTGGTTTTTTAGCGTTGGCTTTGAGTGTCGGAAAAACCAAATGTGCTAAATGTGCGGTGGGTTTTTAGGGTGACGCACAACTTGTATATATGTATCACAAAAGTATACATATACAACCCTCATGCGGGAGATATGTATGATAAAGTGATACTTATCTTTCAAATATAAATAAATTAAGACGGTAGTACTATAATCCTGTCCATACTCTGCACTGTCTTTCCCGAATATTTATTGAGTCTTTTATTACGAATGCTGCCAAGGTATAAAGTACTGAATCTGAATGCCTTCATACAGCGGCCTAAAAACATCATTTGCTCTACGATTATTCTTTTCCCCCTGGTAGTAATTATTAAAATTTGTTAAAAAGTAGCGTATAGTTGGAAAAAATAATATATTCGTTGCATAACAAGGTATTGATATGTTAAAACCTAAAATCTTTTTACCCCTATTTACATTCGGATTTTCGGCCTTAAGTTATGCTCAGATCAACTTAAAAGGACCGGCTCAGCAACTTGCCAGTGAAATAAAAGGGATCTTTCCTTTTGTGGCTGTTGTCATCTTTATTGTGGTGGTATTCGTTAATCTTGGCCACTTTGTGAAAGACAATGGTGACTGGCGAAAGGGAGTAACCAATATTGTGCTTTTTGCGGCTATTCTGGGGGCAGTGGTAGGACTTATCAATTATGTGGGAAGCATAAATTTAAACTAGGATATGGATGAAGAAGGTAAAGAATCTGAAAGGATATCGACAAAAGCCTACCATTTATGGCCTTAACACCCTCGGCTTTTTGGTAACCACCATTGTAAGCCTCTTTTCCATTCTCTCCTTTCTTTCCGGAATTTCCCTTTTCAAAGTTATACTGGTTGCAATAATCATTGCAGTAACCTACTTCACCTCTTTGGTCTTATCGGCCAACAAAACGATTAATGAGTGGCTTTTTGACGAAAAGCTACCGGAAAAGTTTTCAGATGATGAATAAGGTATTTCTACAGATTGAAGATAACAAAGCAGTTGGAACGAACGGCGTTTTTGCCATGGGATATGAATTTGATCTTGCAGAAAAATATACGCTGGGAGCTGATGATTATGAGGCTCTGGACGATCTATGGAACCGTGCTCTTAAGGAGATGCCAGCGGGCTCAATTTTCCTGAAACAGGACATCTTCCTGCAAGCTGAATTTGACACAGGCCGCTTTCCGGCCGGAAACTACCTGCAGAAAGCTACAAAGAAGTATTTCAGTCAGCGGCAGTTCCTGTCTCACCGTTGCTATGTGTTTTTTGTACTTCCTCCCGGCGATATCTTCACTACAAAGATTACCAACCCCTTTCAGCGACTGAACAGGAAGAAATTCGAAAGGTTTGACGACCAAATCAACCATTTTACTAATACCGTGGATCAGATTGCCACATTTCTGGGTAACGGAAAAGTAAATAGTGGGAAGGCATTTTCGATTAGACCGCTTACCGCAGAAGAAATGTTTGAACATTATGACTACTATTTTAACAATTTCCAATACGATTTTGTTACCGACCGGGAATTGAAAGGGGGATACATGCAAATTGGTGATCGCATGCTGGGAGCTATCTGTACCCGCGACGAAGAAAGTATGCCGCAAAAGTTCAGTGCGCTCCATGCCGATCGCGAATTCACGACGGCTAAATATAAATTCTTCCAGAACATAGGAGATCTGTTTTCGTTTGGGCTGGATTTCGACCATGTGTACAACCAAATAATTTATTTCGAAGATAATCAACAGCAGCTTGCTAAACTGCGCAAGCGGCATGATTTACTGAAGAAATCTGCGAGCTTCGATCCTAATAACAAGACTAATGCTGAAAAACTGGATGTACTGATAGAGAGTATTGCACATGATATAGACAGTGAAAGAATTATAAGGGGACATTTCAATATTCTGTTCCTCGCAGACAGCGAATCAGAAATCAGGCGGTGTAGAAATGCAGTTATAGAACGGTTCCGTAATATCGATGTAAAAACCAGGCAGCCTGTTGGAAACTTTTTGAATTCTGTTTTTTGTAATTCATTTTACCTGTTTTCGCACTGCTTCTCCGAGAAACAGATGTTCTACGGGAATCTAAGCCTGGCAACGCTCTTTCTGAACAATTGTACGAATTATAAAAGTGATCAGGCTGGGATATACTTTAATTCGCGGATTGGGAATGTTCCGGTAATTATTGACAACTGGGATGAAGAGAAGAGATATGTGAGAGCGAGAAACTTCATGATTTTCGCACCTACAGGATATGGGAAATCGTTCCTGGCCAACCATATCTTCCGACAGGTATTTGAAGACCATGCAAGGATTGTAATAGTAGATTTGGGAGGATCCTATCGGAAACTCTCTGCACTGTATCCGGAGGACAGTGTATTTGTTCATTACAGAGAGGGAGAAGCTATTGGACTCAATCCCTTTGATCTGCAGGGAGACGAAATTACGGTGTCCAAAATAGAAGACCTGACGGAATTTGTGCTTACCCATTACAAAAGGGACCGTAAGGCCACCGAAAATGAAAAGACCGCCTTGAGGAAGATCATTGAAGCGTATTACCAGCAGGGTGGAGATCAAAGCCTTTTGAAATTTATTGGGGCTGTCCGCGAGAATAAGGATACACTGCTGGATGATCTGCAAATAAAGCCGGAGTTTTTTCATATCGAAGAATTTCTCTTTGTCATGTCCGAGTTTGAAAACGGAGGGATCTACAGTTTTCTTTATTCTGATGAAAGCAATGCGAATCTCACCAGAATCAGAGACAAAAAGATCATCGTGTTTGAACTGGATGAAGTTAAAGACAATGAACTGTTGCTGTCCATCATGCTACAGTTGATCTCATCAGTAATCAACGAGACAGTCTGGAAAGACAAAAGCACACGCGGATACATTTTCTTTGATGAAGTGGCCAAGCAATTTAAGTTCAAAGGAGTTTTGGAGAAGATAGAATACTTCTTCCAGGCTGTCCGGAAACAGAACGGTGCGATTGGAATCGTTCTGCAGGCGGTCTCGCAACTCCCTCAGACTGGAGAGTCCGGGCAAATTGCCAAGACCATCATTGAAAACACGCAGGTTCTGTATGTGCTGAACGCAAAAGATTACCGGGCACTACAAAGCCGTTTCGGAATGAGCGAGCATGCCTTTAACCAGATGAGTTCTCTGACTTCCAATTTTGAAGGTGAACGTAAGTATTCAGAAGTCTTCATCATGCGGGGTAACCATCATCAGGTATATCGCTTGGAAGTCCCGGAACAGGTTTACTGGGCCTACCAAACAGAGGGTGCCAAGAATGAAGAACTTATGAAAGTGTACGACGAAGTTGGCGATATGGAGACCGCAATAAATAATTATATCAACCGCAAAAATCAATATGTATGAGGAAGATGATATTAATACTAATGATGATTATAGGAAGTCTGCTGTACGGCCAAATACCTGTAACCGACGCTACGGCAAATGCCAACCTGGGAATTCAGATTTCGCAGTCTACCCAGCAACTTACCCAATTGCAGCAATCCTATAAACTGATGAAGGAGGGGTATGAAAAATATAAAAAAGTGAATTCGTATGTCCGGCAGATGGGTCAGCTTCAAAACATGATTAACCATCAGAAGCAAGCCATAAACAACGCCAATTTATGTTTGCGTAAAGCTAAAGGCGGAAGATTCAGTCTGAAAGAAGTGGAGACCAACCTCCGTCAAATTTCCGGAAGCGTAAAGACTGTTCAGGCCCTTCTTAACGATAATCTTTTTGAAATGACCGACGGTGAGAGGATCCAGATTATGGAAAACGAATTAAAGAAGGTAAAAACAGCAAATGCAGAAATAAGAGTTAAACTTATTAAGATGAGCTATTAAAATATGGATTACTCCTGGCTGATAGACCTTAATAAACTAATATCGAGCACTACCCTATTCAGTGTCACGGTTGTTGGTGCCAAGAGTTTGGCTATGACAATCATTCTGATTCGGGTAGTCAGCAATTTTCTGATTACAGGTGAGAATCCGGAGGCGCCTAAGATAGGTGGTATAATGAATATCATTGGTTACGGGTTACTCATTGTGGGGTCGGACTGGATCGTAAATGCTATAGAAACGATGTTTGCGGGGATAGATTTAAGCCTTACCACACCACAGGCTCTGCCAGACGGCGCAATTAAGCAATACTTATCTAAGATTGAAGAAGGCGTTTCGGAAATGGACGTATTCGATAAGATGTCATTCTATATTTCGCTGCTTCCTCTTTATTTAACCGCGGGACTGATGACTTTCTTCCAGGAACTGCTTCGAATTCTGGATATGGGTGTGGTTGGGATGTATCTGGTGCAGAGAGTATTCTTGCTTCAGCTGTTTAAGGTGATCTTCCCCTTTGCAATTGCTTTCTCCACTATTAAGAATGACCCGGATATGCTGCTGCGGTGGGTTAAAATATACATAGGCCTATTTTTCCTGGGAGTTGCGTATACCGCGATATTAAAGTTTACGGATACCATATTTACATTCGTACAGGAACGTATTGGGCTAACCATCAATCAGATTAATTATGATACCGATTTGCGACTGCTTTTTGGTTACTCCATAGGTGCGCTGCTGATATCATTCATGGTGAAGTTTTCACTCTTTGCCATAGTGACCAGGGAGGTAAGAAACTTTTTTAATTAAGAGCAAATGAAAAATGACAAAGCAGAGATAAAAATCGGTAAGGACATTTACAGTGAGATGCGTAAGAACCACCGGACGGTTTGGGGGGTGGTCATTGTCAGCACTATTTCAGTTCTTTCAATGCTGTATGTATCCCTGGCTATTTACTCAGACAGCACCAACAAAATATTCACTATCAATAACAGCGGAGATCTTATTCCGCTCAGTCTTGTTTCTAGCCGAACAGACAAGGTAAAAGTGTTGAAATCCAACGCAGATTATTTTGTCAAGAATTTTTATGATCTGGATCAATACAGTATTAAAGAGAAAAAGGAAAAAGCTCTTTGGCTCGTTGGCGAACAGCCGACCAAAATTATAAAGGACAAAGACAATAAAGGTTATTACAATGATTTTCTTTCCATTAACGGCTTGGTGCAAAAGGCCGAGATTCTTCCCGACAGCTGGAATATTAGCAATATTGATGACAGCCCGAATCTGGATTTTTCTGTCCTGGTAAAAAGGGTAAACGGAAGAAATGAAGAATTCTACAGGGCGGATGTACAGATGCGAATGACTAAAGTGAACATCAACTATCCTTACAACCCGTTTGGTTATCTAATAACCAATTTTGTAGAAAACCTTGTAAAGGTAGACCCTCCGACCGAGCAACAAATACAGATCCAGGACAGTATTAGAAGAGAACATATTAATCCTACAATTCGGTGAAGATGGATAAGATAAAACACTTTTGGAGAGGTAAATCCGAATTGGAAAGACGGAAGATCATTGTGTATTCGGTGGCGGGTCTGTTTTCCTTCCTACTTATTCTTGGAGTTGTAGTGTGGAGTGGCAATGATATGGAACCCAATGTGGCTGAAATAAGCAATCCGGATGCTGCGGAAGCAAAAAAGTACAATAGTAGAACAGAAGCCAATCAGTTAGGAAGAAAAGACACTTCATCGCTTAATTCAACCCTGGATCATCTTTTTGGCAGCTCCGAATCAGATGGCTCTGAAGATACTCCCACTGCTCTTTCTGGAGGTACTTATCAGGAATCAACGTATTCTGAACCCGTGTACAGCGTTCAGCCCTCCTCGGCCGCACGTTCAGGAGGAAATAATTATAATTCCCACAGCACCTATGGTGATTATTCTATGTGGCAAGGGCAGGAACCCAAGAATAACTCCATTGGCTACACTGAAATAAGGAACTATCAAGCTCCCAAAGAAGAAACAGTCTCCCCGTTATCTGATGATCAGCATCCTGTTAAGAATAACGGTTACGTGCAGCCCTTTTCATCTTATCCTTCGGAAAAGAGAATAACTGATGGTAAACAGGTACGTGCAAAACTTATATCGCATGGATATGCGACTCCGGGCAGAAGTCTGTCTTTTGTCCTTCTGGAGCCGGCTGTAATCAACAATGTGGAAACAGCAAAGGGACAGATTGTAACTGGTGTTGCCAGCGAGAATAACGGCAGACTGGATGTTAATTTCTCTACAGTTAAGATCAAAAATAAGATTATCCCCGCCCAACTCCAACTCTATGGCTCAGATGGTATGTTGGGACTCCCAATTTCCGGAGGTATCAGCAGTGATAATACAACCAGTGCTGTGGGTAACAGAGCCCGAGATATGGTAGGAAACCAAGCGAGCAGGATACCGGTTCTAGGCGGAATAATAGGTGGAACGATAAGCAGTTCCGGAAGCAGATCTTCCGATAACCGAATCAAGCTTTCAGCGAATATTGAATGTACAATTGTAGTTTTTTAGTAAACCATGAGAAAATTAGCCATAATTCTTTTTTTTAATTGTGCCGTTTATGGTATTGCGCAGCAAAACCAAATAGACTCAACCACTGGAAAGGACTCCGCGGGGTCTCCAGATACTTCTCAAAAGCATGAAATCATAGCCAGAAATGTCCTTAAGGAAAGGGGCTGGATCAAGAACAGAAACAGCGCATTGGTTCGGGGAATTGAAGGATATGTGAAGGGTGTTTATACCGGAGCGGGCAAAATATATTTACTGTTTGAGATTCAAAACAGGAAAAATATAAGCTATGATATTGAAAGCATTTCGTTTATCACCAGTCCCCTAGAAACACGGAGAAGAGAGATTGAGACGGAAGAGAAAGTATATGTCCCAATTTACACTAACCAACCCCAAACTATAAGTAAGAAAAGCTCGCAGAAGATAGTTTATGTCTTTGACAAATTTACCATTGCCGACAATAAAAATCTCCTGTTCATTATGACGGAAACTGACGGTGAAAGGACAATCGTTTTAACGGTGACTCCAAAGCAAATTTCGCAGGCAGAATTTGTAAATTAATAATAGTAAGATATGAGAGAAAGAATAATAGTATTGACTTTGATTCTTCTTGGAATTACAATTAACTCACAGGGGCGGCGTGACGCCCAGTCATGGATTCATGCAGAGTACGGAATTATGCCGGGCCAAGATGATCTTTCAGTAGGTCCCATGGCTAAGTTAGGCTATGGCAAAGTGATCGGCTCCAAAGGAATACTCGGGAAAGCAGAGGCTTTTTACCATAATTATAGTGTAGAAATGTTTGATCAGCAGTTCCTGCCCTATCAAAAGTATGGACTTAATGTAGCAGCGGGATACAGTTACGAAGGACTTTTTCCCGTGCTCCTTAATGGATGGGCCGGGGCTTATGGGGCTTACGAACAAGTTAATAACGGTATTACAAGAAGCCCCCTTTATAGCTCAGTGATCCCGGGCGATATAAAAGGGTTTATCTACGGTTTGTCCGGAAGTGCAGAACTGGAGATTTTCCTTGCCAGAAAGGTTTCGCTATTGGTCAATTACACTCAGTATTACGATTTGAAAAGCAGTTTTTCCAAGAGCAACTATGGTGTTTTTGGCGGACTTAAATATTCATTCAATTAAAATATTAATTATTAAAAGGAGACATTATGAAGAATATGGGAGTTACTTTTTTAGCCTTTTTACTTTTATTCATATCCTGCAGAGAGGACAGCACGATAACCGACGACAGCGCCCAGTTTAGCTTTAAGGTAGAGAGAGACTACAATTTTATTAAAAAGAATGTAGGAGATTTAAACACTTTGAAGATGAATATTATGCCGGATTATGCATTTTCCAGCCTAGATACATCTTTTTCTTTCTCGTCCGATAAGAACGGGGTTCTGAAGCTTAATGGAAATACCCTGAATCCTAATACCGAATATGAGTTGATCAGCCAGAACAATACTTTTGAATACATCGGCACCGAGCAGGGAATTCACAATCTGAAATTCATCATTAAGAACAGTAAAGGATTTTCCAAAGAGGAAATTTTCGAACTCGAATATGTGCAGGTTCCTGATTTTAATTTTTCAGCCAATGCTACCTCTACCGAAAAGGATATTAATATGTCAGACGTTATTACTGTCGTTCTTGATGGAGGAAACACTACCCAATCTTTTCACGTGAAAGCCGAATTGATGGATGGGCAGGGTACTTTTAACATTCCACTAAACACCTATTCTCCCTTTCAAAACGGCACTAGTATTCTAACCTTTACCCCGACATCGGTGGGCTTGGTGAAGGTGAAACTGACAGCAAGGAATAACTACGGTTTGGAGAAAGAAATTTTAATTAATTATACTTCCAGTTTCTTTGGCTTCATAAGCCCACCCTTCTTGGTTGTGCAAAAATCCCAGAGTGGTTGCTGTCTCTATGCTAACCATGCTACTTTAAATTTACAGGCAAAGACAAGGGAGAATGCTCAGATTACCGGTATTGAGCTGGAATACTACAGGCGTAACAGTAATTCTAACGGTCCCAGCTATGCTATTGTGACTAAAACGTTTCACTATACGCCACCATCTCCTCAACAGGTTATTAACCTGACCAATTGGTTTAATAATATTGCAGACTTTCAGGCGGGTAATGGGATCAACCTTCTTGAAGAAAAATATACGGTTACTTTTTTCGATACGCAGGGCAATTCATTTTCGCAAATAGTTACACCAAACATCATTTTTTAATTTAAATCCTTTCAATTTAGTCTTATGAAAAATCTAGCATTTGTTCTTCTAGCATTATTGTTTGTCACAACCTCCTGCAGAGAAGATTCTGGCGAACCGGTATTAACGGATTATACCGAAAATTTTAACGTACCACAGTCGCCGATTGAAGGAGTTATGTACTTTCAGAAATCTGATAATGACAGATTATACCTAAAAAAAATTAATTTTTCCGGTACGCTCACAGAGCCATACCCCATCACGAAGATTGATATGGTAGTTAAAGCAGAAAATGATAATCCGCACGGAAGTCCCTTCAATGAACCTATTTATAATTATACCTTCATTCCGACTACTCCTGTGAATAGCCTTGATTTTGACCAATTAGATGTCCAACCTCAGTTGTTTGTGGGTAGAAACGAATTTCCGATGAAGAAGCTAAATATCACAATTAATGTAGAGAAGCAACAGGGGGCCCCTACCCTGTTGGTATATACGAAGAACTATTAATTACTTGACAATAAAACCAAAAACGGGAGGAGAAAATATCTTCCCGTTTTTATTTAACATAAACAATGCTGCCTGCTGGTATATGATCTGAGCTGAACTGTGGGTTCGCAAACCTTAAAATATTTATATCGAATTTCCTGGAAAGTTCCTGAAAGTTTGTGTCCGCATGTACTTTGATAATTTTCAGGTCAAAGAAACTGTATTTGAAATAGTTCGGTTGCATCTGATGCGCTCTGTAAAAATTGAAGATGTAATTAACCGCAATAAACGAAGGTAAATAGGCTTGAGTTTCTTTTGGAAGATAAGGGCGAATTTGCCAATAGTTACGGCTACCTGCTTTTTTTATAGCGCGGTTTACATTGCCCGGACCGCAATTGTAGGCTGAGATGGCCAGGTTCCAGTCTTTATATATTTTATGTAGGTCACGAAGATAGCGTGCTGCAGCATCTGCATTGCTCATGGGGTCATGGAAGGTGTTTACATATTGGGTTCTCCGCAATCCATATTCGGCTCCGGTGGCGGGCATAAATTGCCACAGCCCAGAGGCACCTGCCCAGGATCCTGCTCTGGGATTTAATGCGCTTTCTACTACCGCCAGATATTTCAGTTCTCGGGGTACTCCATATTTGTCTAGTTTGCTTTCGAACAGTGGAAAATAATAGACAGAAAGCCCAATAATTTTAGGGTACCAACGATAGGAAAGAAACTTTTTCACATACGTGTAGGTCACATTGTTATAATCAATGTTTAATGCGGTGTTCTGATTCAGAAATTCAAAACGTTCTTTAAAAGTAAATAAATTGAGGTGGCTTTCGAAACTCTCACTACTTCCATTTAGGCGGCCCAAGTTTCTTATGAAGTTGTGATCATGCTTTATGAATGCTTCACCATTCTCAACCACAATAAGGTTCTGGGCGGATATTGTAGCAGAAAACAAAACTAAGACGGTAAACCAACTATTCTTCATGATGCTTTTCCAAATATAGACAACTTTACTCCATTTTAGGAGGTAAAAAATGCTATTTTTGAAACTAAGTATTTTGAAATGAGATTTTTTTCTACTTTTACAAAGGGATTTGCGGGACAAATAATTAGTATTTGGTTTTCAGATCTACTTAAGATCTACAAATACTTTAAAGATGAGTGGAATAAAAATGCGTAAGTTTTTAAACTTCAAGGCTAACCTGGGAGAATTAAGCAATTACGTAAAATGTAATCCTAAAGGTGTTTATTATATAGAAAACTCTTTTTTCAAAAGCAAATCTACCCGGTACTTCATGTACCTTCGCAAGCAGGGACTCGACATGAATCAGGCATTCGATCATCTGTTGGGAGAGGAAAGTAAAAAGAGTATAGACCCATAATACTCCTTATCTTTATTCTTTGTGGTATTTACGATGAACGACGCGGCAACGTAGGCGAAAAAAGTTTGTCAGACTCAGGGTGTTTATCTGGCACACAGCTAGGATCAACACGGTGATCTTTATTCTTTTTTCCGAGTTTGCAGTTTGTTGTGGTACGTAGGCGTGGTCCTTCTTGCAATATTTAAATGCAGTAGGGATTTATAAAATGAAATTTTAAACAAAGCGGGCTTCCGTTCGCTTTTTCCATCGAAAAGCTTTATTAAGGTGAAAATAATTCCCTATCTTTGTGCTGTTTACTTACAATGGTCGGAAATTTTAAAATACTGTTGCTTTCCCTTACACTCGCGTTATTTCTGGCGCCAGGGATTTCTCAGGCTTGCAGTAAAAAGGAGAAGCAGGTTATTAAAACCGCGACCAGTTCGCAAACTTTCATAAAACAGTCATTCGCACAGATACAGCCGTCTTGCGACAGCGGGGATTGCAAAGAAGAATGCTGTCACCCAAAATCACACAATTGTCAAACCGATGGATGCTCAGGAAATTGCAGCGGTAACCTTTGCAGCACTGCTCAGTATACCATTCTAGCATACAGCAAATTTTTAGAGGATTCTAAAAACGAAGCGTCCGGTTACGATGACAAAAATTCTAATTTCTTTTATCAGAATCCCCATTACTCCGGTGGATTCCATACCATTTGGGAACCGCCCAAAATAGGTTAAGATCTTCTTTTACAGCCCGAATTGTGTCTGGTCGTGAAGTGTTTATGACACTTTCCGCAGATTATTTAGCGGTGCTGAATGTCCCTTCGAACTTCCACTTCTCGTTTAAGTAATCTTTTAGAAAAGAATGTTCTTTAAAGAACAACTTGAAGATCAGGATTTTCGTACACAGTCTCTCAAGACGGAGGCTCAAAATTAACCTTTAACGATAATTTAATGAAGAATATTCTTTTAGGAATACTGGCTTTTGTAGCAGTGTTCCTCGTTTCCTGCACCAATTCAAAAGCAGAAACTACCCAAATTACCAATGCACAGTTCAAGACCGGCGATATTGTCCCCCACGACCAGGTCTGTATGGTAAACAACGCCTACATGGGCAAAAAGCAGCTCGAAGTAAAGCATGACGGCAAAACCTACTACGGTTGCTGTGAAAACTGCAAACTCAGAATCCCACAGGAAGAAAATGCCCGCATGGCGTATGATCCGATATCTCATCAACTCATCGATAAAGCAACCGCAATTATTGCAATCTCTGATAAAAATGATAATGTCGTGTACTTCGAAAATAAAGCAAACTACGAAGCCTTTTTTAATAATAAATAACCTTTAAACTTATAAAATAATGAAAACAATACTATTCAGCCTTTTGGCAATCTGCACTTTTGCACTCTCTTCCTGTAAAGAAAACAAAGAACAGAAAAAATCCACTGAAACATCAATGCAGCATGATATGAGCACGATGTCGGACAGTTCAGCGATGGACAATATGGCAATGGATGCTAAGGTAACCGTGACCGCCGCCAAAAAAACTACCGCTGACCTTACGGAGCTCTATTCTCATTACACCCACCTTACATTCGCGTTGTCCGGTGATGATGATAAAGAAGCGGTGAGTGCAGCCAAAGGGATCCTCGCTTCTTTTCCCAAAATAGACATAAACGGTTTTTCTGCTGAACAGAAAAAAGAATTTGCTGACCTCGAATCAAGCATCAGTGAACACGCCGAGCACATTGCAGATAACGCCGGAAAGATTGATCATCAGCGCGAACATCTGGATTTAATGAGCGCAGATTTTTACGACCTGCTGAAAGATTTCGGAACTCCAAAACCGGTGTACAAAGTATTCTGCCCGATGTATAATGATAACAAAGGGGCCTTCTGGCTTAGCGATTCACGTGAGGTGAAGAATCCTTATTACGGCAAAGAAATGCTTTCATGTGGCGAGGTTCAGGAAGAAATTAAGTAAAACCGTACAGAACCATGATTCAAAATTTAATCAAACTGTCCCTCCGCAACAGGTATTTCGTTTTGCTGATAGCAATCGGCCTTTTTATCTGGGGTATTTTTGCGGTAAGGGACAATCCCATCGATGCAATTCCGGATCTGAGTGAGAACCAGGTCATCGTTTTTACGGAGTGGATGGGCAGAAGTCCCCAGATTATTGAAGATCAGGTGACTTTCCCGCTGGTCAGCAACCTTCAGGGCATTCCGAAAATCAAAAATATCCGGGCTTCCTCTATGTTTGGGATGAGTTTCGTGTATGTCATTTTCGAAGATAATGTGGACATATATTGGGCCAGAACCAGGGTAATGGAACGGCTCAATTATGCGCAGCGCTTACTCCCGCAGGATGTTACCCCTACTCTCGGACCGGATGGCACCGGTGTAGGTCACGTCTTCTGGTATCATTTCGATGCACCCAAAATGGATTTGGGAGACCAGCGTGCCCTTCAGGACTGGTATGTAAAGTTTGCGCTTCAGACGGTTCCCGGTGTGGCGGAAGTAGCCTCCTTTGGCGGCTTCGAAAAACAGTACCAACTCATTGTAGATCCTGTAAAACTCCAGTACTATAACGTATCCCTCATGGATGTTATGAACAAAGTGAAAGCCAACAATAATGATGTGGGCGGACGTAAATTTGAGATGGCCGATATGGCCTATATCATTCGCGGCCTGGGTTATATCAAGAACGTAGCCGATATCGAGGAAATTGCTTTGGGAAATTACAACGGAATTCCTGTGCGGGTGAAAGACATTGGTTCTGTACAGATGGGTGGTGATTTGCGTCTGGGTATTTTTGATGCAGACGGTGAAGGCGAAGTCGTGGGCGGTATCGTAGTGGCAAGGTATGGCGAAAATGCAGATAAGGTCATCAACGATGTGAAAGAGAAAATGAAGGACGTTGAAAAAGGACTCCCTGAAGGCGTCACCTTCAAGACATCGTACGACCGCAGTACCCTTATTGAAGGGGCAATAGACAATATCAAAACCAAGCTGATCGAAGAGATCATCGTGGTCGCCATCATTGTTATTCTGTTCCTGTTTCACTGGCGAAGTGCATTCAGTATCATTATTCAGATTCCGGTCACTATTGCCATCAGCTTTATTCTGCTCAATGCGTTTGGACTTTCATCCAATATTATGTCGCTTACCGGAATTGCACTGGCAATTGGGGTGATTGTAGATAACGGAATTATCATGTCCGAAAATGCCTATAAAAATCTCTCCGATTGGCAGAACCATCAACAAAATAAAAACCCATAACAATGAAAACCAACTGGTTTAAAAATATATTCAGAAAAAAAGACAAAGAGAGTTACGTTAAAATTCCCGAAGATATTCGGATGAAGATTATCGAAAAATCATCCTTACAGGTATCCAGAGGGGTCTTTTTCTCTACGGTGATTATCGTGGTTTCCTTTCTCCCCGTATTTATGTTGACAGGTCAGGAAGGTAAACTTTTTCACCCGCTGGCGTACACCAAAACCTTTATACTGATCGTTGATGCGATCCTGGTACTTACCCTTGCGCCGGTGCTTATCTCTTTTTTCATGAAAGGAAAGTTTAAGGATGACAATAAAAACCCGATAAACAGAGGGCTTGAGCGGATATACGAACCCATCATTCGCTGGTGCATGGAATGGAAAAAAACAACGCTTGGCATTAATATTCTTGCCCTTCTTATCAGCATCCCTTTAATTATGAACCTCGGCCGTGAGTTTATGCCGCCCTTAGATGAAGGCTCACTACTCTTTATGCCGGTCACTTTGCCTGATATTTCGAACTCTGAAGCCAAAAGATTACTTCAGGTGCAGGATAAAATCATTAAAGGAGTTCCGGAAGTGGATCATGTCCTCGGAAAAGCCGGAAGAGCAAACACGGCGACAGATAATTCACCCATCTCCATGATTGAAACCATTATTCTGTTGAAACCTCAGGACGAATGGCGCGACGGCCTTACAAAAGACGATCTTATTAATGAATTGAATGCCAAACTGCAGATTCCCGGCGTAACAAATGGCTGGACCATGCCGATTTCCAACCGGATCAATATGCTTTCAACAGGGATTAGAACGGATGTGGGCGTAAAAGTGTACGGACAGAACCTGGACAGTATCGCCGTCCTTTCCGAAAAAATAAAAAAGGAGCTCACCGGTATTGAAGGAATTAAAGACATGTACGTAGAACCCATCACCGGCGGGAAATATGTGGATATTGAAGTAAAACGCGAAGAAATAGGAAGATACGGGCTAAGTGTGGATGATGTAAATGCCGTCGTGGAAAGTGCCCTCGGCGGAATGAAACTCACCACAACCGTTGAAGGCCGACAGCGCTTTTCGGTAAACGCCAGGTACGGCCAGGATTTCAGAAATAATTTGGAGTCACTCAGAAGGCTGCCCATGCAGACGATGGAATTTGGTTCCATTCCGCTGAGTGCAGTGGCGGACATTCGCCTTACAGAAGGTCCTCCAATGATCAATTCTGAAAACGCAATGTTGCGCGGAACCGTTCTGTTCAACGTCCGTGACCGGGATTTGGGCAGCACCGTAGAAGAAGCCCAGGCAAAACTCAATAACATGGTGAACAAAATGCCCAAAGGCTATTTCGTGGAATGGAGCGGCCAGTATGAAAACCTGATTCGCGGCGAGCAGACCTTAAAGATGATTATGCCACTGGTATTAATCGTGATCTTTCTTTCCATGTACTTTGCATTCAATTCCTACCGCGAAGCTTTCTTTAATCTCATCAGTATTCCTTTTGCCTTAATTGGCGGTGTATTCATGATTTCGCTTTGGGGTGTTAATCTCTCCGTAGCAGTAGCAGTCGGATTTATTGCACTGTTCGGACTTGCGGTAGAAACCGGAATCGTGATGGTCATTTACCTGAACGATGCCATGATTCAGCTTACCACGAAGAACGGCAACTCACGGGAGACCATTACCAATGAAGAACTTCGGGAGTACGTCATCAATGGAGCAGCGAAAAGATTAAGACCTAAAATTATGACAGTGTGTGTTACCCTTTTTGGACTGGTTCCCATCCTGTGGAGTCACGGCGTTGGAAGTGATATGATGAAACCAATCGTATTACCGATGGTGGGTGGCGTTTTTACTTCCGCAATTCACATCCTGTTGGTAACCCCAATTATCTTTTACATGCAGAAAGAATGGGAACTGAATAAACTGGGGAAAATTGACGTCCTCGACGCTTCCCATTAATCCTTAATTATTACAAAATGATAAAATTCATAATAACAGGAGTACTTGCTTTGCTCTGCACCACCAGTTATGCTCAGCGGATGCCGTTGCCGGCAGTAATGGACAGTATTGCAGCCAACCATCCTGTGGTTAAAATGTATAATGCGGAAGTGCGGTCAATGGACGCTGCGGCCAAAGGCGCAAGAAGCTGGATGCCACCAACCGTTGGAGCCGGGTTGTTTATGACACCTTATAATCCAAAACTCTGGCAACGCGATGGCGATATGCTCGGTATGGGCTCAGTAGCAGTTTCGGTAGAACAGATGTTTCCCAACAGAAAGAAACTCGATGCCAACGAGAATCTGATGAAGGCAATGTCTTCCGTAGAAAAGGAAAAACTCTATGCCGCCCTCAATGAAAACTTTCAGGATGCAAAAAAACTGTATTACAGTTCAATAGTCCTGGATAAAAAGCTGAAGGTCGTAAAGGAAAACGAAAAGATGCTGGATTTCATGATCAGAAACGCCGAGATCCGATACAAAAACGGGCTTTCCAAAATATCTGCCTATTACAAAGCCAAAGCCGCCATCGGAAGCGCCAAAAACATGCAGCTCATGTACGAGAATGACCTCCGCGTCAACCGGATCCGGTTGAATGCCCTCATGGGAAGAGATGCGCTCGCACCGCTGGAGATTGAACCGGAATACAACCTAAATGATTATTCTCTCGAGGCATTTGGTCAGGATCTCTTTTATCAGAACAGAAGTGATCTCCGCGGCATCGACCGGGAAATCAATATTGCAAAACTGAAACAGGATCTCGAACAACAGAATCTGAAGCCGGAATTCGGCGTGCGGTTCGAAAACATGTTCGGTTTTGGCGGCCAGCCCATGCAGTTTTCCCTGATGCTGATGGCAAAACTGCCGTTTGTTTCCTGGGCTTCAGGCATGAATAAAGCCAATATTGAAAGCCTCAAACTGAAAGAAGAAGCCTTGCAGGCACAGAAAGAAATGATGGTCAACGAATACAGCGGAATGGCCTACGGAATGCGCAATGAACTGGATCTGAATAAAAATCAGCTCAAACTCTATGAAGACACTATCATTCCGGCCTTAAAAAACAACTACAAATCCATGCAGTTGGGCTACGAGCAGAATACGGAAGAACTCTTCATGTTATATGATGCTTGGGAACAGCTGAATATGACCCAGTTGGAATATTTAGAAATCCTTACCAAAGCACTGCAGACGCAAACTGAAATTGACCGCTTAATTGAAAGAAGATGAGAAAAATTATAATATTCACCATGCTTTTGTTGGGTTTGACGGCGTGTGATAAATTAAAGTTCTGGGAAGATAAGCACTCGGCAGAAGCTGCAATGCATACTTATACCTGTCCGATGCATCCGGAAGTGATCTCAGACAAACCTGGCCAGTGTCCGAAATGCGGTATGGATTTGGTCCTGAAAGATGCCCCTGAAAGAAAGGAAGAGGGGATTAAACTCGACGATCTGCTGAAACCAACCAATGAATTTGTTGTCTCGGAATTGCCGGTCGTAAAGTTAAAAAAGGAAAACATCCCGACCACGGTCGATGCTTTAGGGACGGTAGAATACGATACTCGACAGATTGGCAGTATTTCCTCACGCGTTGCGGGCCGTATCGAAAAACTCTATGTGCGGTATAAATACCAGAAAGTGTCCAAAGGCCAGCGCATTTTAGATATATACAGCCCGGAACTGTTAACCGCGCAGCAAAACCTACTCTTTGTTCTGAAAAATGACCGCTCAAACAAAACGATGATTGATGCTTCACGCCAAAAACTCCTTCTTTTGGGAATGCCGGCTTCACAGATTCAGAAAGTCATACAGAGAGGAAAACCTGATCTCACAGTTCCGGTTTTCAGCAATTACAGCGGACACATTCAGCAGGCAGGATCGGCAGGATCCATGGCTTCAGCACAGCAACCCGCTCCCGCAATGGCTTCAAATACGGCAGTTACCGCTGAATTACCTCTGAAGGAAGGAATGTATCTTCAAAAAGGACAGAATATTTTCAGTGTCTTCAATCCCAACAGAACCTGGGCCCTGATCAATATTTTTTCTGAAGACATCGCGCTGGTCAGCAAAGGACAGTCAGTCATGATCATCCCGGAAGCCAATCCGGATAACCGCTTCAAAGGAACCATCGGTTTTATTGAACCCTTTTTCAGACAGGGCAGCAAAACCGTAACGGCGCGCGTCTATTTTGATAATTCCACCGCAAAAATTCCTGTCGGAAGTCAGGTTAAGGCGGAGATTATGAGCCACAATAGAATGGCAGACTGGCTGCCGAAATCAGCGGTGGTTTCTTTAGGGATTGATAAAATCGCGTTCAAAAAAGTAGAAGGCGGTTTTATTGCCCATAAAGTTGTTACCGGCGCGGTGGTAGGCGATAAAATTCAGATCATCAGTGGTTTGCTTCCTGAAGATGGAGTTGCCGAAAATGCACAGTACCTGATGGACAGCGAAAGTTTCATAAAAATTAACAGATAAAAATTGATAAGATGAAATTCAATATTTTAATGCTGGCCTTGCTGGTTTTTCTTTACTCCTGTAAAAAGGAGGAAGATCCTCATGCCGGCCACGATATATACTACACCTGTTCCATGCACCCACAGGTAGTCTCCGATAAACCCGGAAAATGCCCGATTTGTCACATGGATTTGGTGCCTGTCGAGAAGAAAAAGAATGCTGATCCTAACGAAATTATTTTGAATGACGAGCAGGTTAAACTTGGGAATATCAAAACAGTCGCGCTATCAGATGGGTCTATGGCTGATAAACTTACGCTGACCGGAACACTCAATTTTAATCAGTACCAAATGCAGGCAGTAAGTTCAAGAGTAATGGGTAGAGTTGAACGGTTGTATTATAAAAACATTGGCGATTTTGTTCCGAAGGGGGCGCCGTTGGTCGATATTTACAGTGAAGAACTCAATAATGCAAAGCAGGAATATTTGCTGGCATTAGAAAGACGCAAGCTCTTCGTCGGCAATACGTCCATTGATTTTGACCAGCTGCTCCAAAGTTCCCGAAACAAGCTTTATTTATGGGGAATGTCGGAAAGCCAGATCAAACAGCTGGAAAGATCAGGAAAAGCCACACCTACCACCACTGTGTTCAGCAATGCAGCCGGTTACATCACCGATCTGAGCATTGCCGAAGGCGATTATCTTGCAGAAGGTGGCACCATCGTGAATCTGGCAGATCTTTCATCGCTGTGGGCGGAAGCGCAGGTCTATTCCTCTCAAATGGCTCTCCTTCAGAAAGACAGCAAAGTTACCGTGTATATTCCCGATCTGGATAATTTGAAGATTAATGGGAAGATTGATTTTACAAACCCAGAAATCAGCGCTTCCAGCAGGATAAATCTGGTTCGCGTTTCCGTGCCTAACAAAGGAAATCTGCTGAAACCCGGAATGCCGGTATATGTTCTGGTGGAAAACAAATCCCGTGATGGCCTTTCCATGCCTGTGGATGCGGTGATTAGAGATGGTAAATCCTCCACGGTGTGGGTGAAAACCGCGAAGAACACCTTCGTCAACAGAATGGTGGAAACGGGTCTGGAGTATGAAGACAGAATAGAAATTACCTCCGGAATCAAGTCGGGTGACGAAGTAGTGGTTTCCGGGGCCTATCTGCTGAACAGTGAATATATATTCAAGAAAGGGGTCGATCCCATGGCGGGTCACGATATGAGCACAATGTAATATGAGAAAATTGAATATGATAGGCTGGCTGGCGGTGCTAGTGGTGGCTATTGTTTTAGTCATTCAGGTCATACCGGTGGAGCGTAATGTCTCCACCGTTCCGCCCGGTCAAAGTTTTGAAAAAACCGAAAAGGTGCCCGCCAACGTGGCTGCTATTCTGAAAGTTTCCTGCTATGACTGTCATTCCAACAACAGCCGATATCCGTGGTATTCAGAATTGCAGCCCGGCGCTTGGTTTATGGCGCAGCATATTAAAAAAGGGAGAGACGAACTCAATTTTGATGAGTTCAATAACTATTCAAAAAGACGGAAAAAAGCGAAAATAAAAAGCATCATCAGCCAGATTGAAAAAGACGAAATGCCTTTAAGATCATACCGCATGATGCACGGAAACGCCAGATTATCAGCGGATGAAAAAAAAGAACTGTTAGATTTTTTTCGTGACAACGAATATAGTAAGTAACGCAGAACATAAGAAATGACGCTCGCCTGTGGTCTTTAGAGTATCAGAAATGGTCGTTTAGAATAAAAAAGGATCGGAAAAGACTGTGCTGTAGAATCAACAAAAATTAAAAACAACGTGATGAAATTAAATATTAAAAATATGGTTTGCAGCCGATGTCTCAAAGTGCTTAGGCAAGAGCTTGAACAACTGGGAATTAAGGTTTCATCAATTGAACTCGGGGTATTGGTAATCGACGAGATGGCTGGTAATCATACTGAAATCTTGGCGAAAATTGAAAGCGTTCTCCATACCAATAAATTTGAAATAATCCATAGTCCAGAGGAAGTGCTCGTCGAAAAAATTAAACATTTTTTGCTTTGTAAAATAGAAGAGCCCCCTCTCGATTCCACGGTAAACCTATCTCAAATTTTAAGCACGGAGTTCAACCACGAATATAAGTCACTGAGCAAGTTGTTCTCACACTTTGAAAATACAACGCTCGAAAAATATTTTATTAAATTAAAAATTGAGAAAGTAAAACAACTTATTCAACTCAGGCAGTACACCTTTTCAGAAATAGGGCATCTCCTGGATTACAGCAGCGTCAACCACCTATCTAGACAGTTTAAAGAGATTACCGGAGAGAGCATGACTGAGTATAAAAATGCTGAACTAGCCAATCGAAGACCCTATGATGAAATTAGTTAACCTTAGAACTTAGGCGTATGAAATTATAAATAGGAAATAGTTGCGAAATAGAAACGGCAATCACAGGGACGTTTGCGCAACTCTCGATAAACTTCAGGTATAGTTTTGATGTTACTTGGCCTTTTTTTCAAAGCGAAATTATACAGAAACTAACGAAAATTATGCAGAACATCCGTTTAAGAAACTTGTACTTTTACAGTAGTAATTACAACCAGCTCGCTTTCAAAAACTACTTTATTGCAACACGAGTTTGGTCAAAATACGGCTCACAGAACGTATTTTAAACGGATAGTGGGAAATTTACAATGTATAAAATAATAAAATCAACCAAAATGAAACAACAAATTGAAATAACAGGAATGTCCTGCGAAGGCTGCGTTAAAAATGTCGAAAAAGCGTTGAAAGAAATTGATGGCGTACAGAATGTAAAAGCGAGTCTGCATCCACCGAGCGCAGTTATTGAAGCAGAGAAATCGATTAATACAGCGCAGTTAACGCAAGCCTTGGCGAAAGTAGGTTATAGTATTGCCGGCGCTTCCGTAGATGAGAATTTAAAAAAGTCTGGCGGCTCCTGTTGCTGTTGAAAAGTATGAACTGCGCGGGCAAGTATAATGTTAGTACTATGGGAACGATAACGGTAGAAATGCTCCGCTAAAAACTATGTGAAAGAAGCAACTAAATTTTTTTTTAAAAAAATCAAAGTAGCCAGCAATGGCTTGGCTGATCAAACGCACTTATGATTGCGACAGTATTAGCGCAGGAACTGCATATTTATTGAAAAAACCAACCTATTTATTAACATAAAAACCAACAATTATGACAGGTTATCACACGTACCAAAGTTGTATTGAAGCATGTTTAAAATGTGCTGCAATATGTAATCACTGTGCTTCATCATGCACTCAGGAAGAAGATGTAAAAATGATGGCGAGATGCATTCAGTTAGACATGGAATGCGCAGCGATCTGCTATGCATCAGCACAGTTAATGAGCCTCGGCAGCGACAAAGCAAAAGACATTTGCCGTATTTGTGCCGACATCTGTGAAGCATGTGCTGCAGAATGTGAAAAACATGCACAACATGGAATGGATCATTGCCGTGAATGTGCAGAAGCTTGCAGAAAATGCGCCGAAGAATGCCGGAAAATGGCAGCGTAATTTAAAACGGGTGGTGATTTAAATGATTGCCACTCTTTTTTATCTACATCCTAACGACCAAATTAAAATCTATTAAATAAAAAAATTTTTTACCCCGACATTGGTTGTCATATTGACCATGCTATTTGTTATGGTCAGCAGTTGCGGCAATAACGATAATAGCAATACCAATAGTAGTAATACTGATAAACCATCTTCATTGCCAAGGGCTAAAGTTTATGTAGCCAATGAAGCCGGAGGCAGTGTTTCAGTTATTGATCTTCAGGATAGCTTAAAAACTACAAGCATTGACTTAAGTGATAGCGCCGGAACTATGTTTATGGCCCATAATGTTCAGGTGGCCCCCAATGGAAAATCTGTTTGGGTGGCGGCAGCAGGTATGGACAGCAGTAAAACAAATTACTTAATAGTTATTGACCCAAACAGCGGTACAATAAAAGAGCGTGTGCTGTTAGGTAAAGATCTACACGTGGCCCATGTAGTTTTAGACGATCAATCAAAGAATGCATTTGTAACCGCAGGTGCAACGAATGAGGTCATACAAGTAGATGCAACGACCTATCAGGTGGTACGGAAGTTTGATTTAGGTGCAAAACATGCACCACATGGTTTGCGCTACGCTAATGGCAAATTGTATGTAGCCAATATGGACGGAAAAAGCATGTCTGTCATTACTGTAGCTGATGGCAAAGTAACTGATATTCCTCTTGGCGGAATAGCTCCACAGGTGGCAGTTACCCGTGATGATAAATTTATTTTCATCTCTTTATACGACACAAAAGAGGTGATACAGTATGACCTTAAAAATGGTCAACTAAACAGAATACCATTACCTGCTACTGCTCAAGGTCCAATTCAGTTGTATGCTACCCCTGATAGTAAGTTACTGTATGTGGCTGACCAAGGAGAGTTACTCGGAAGACCGGTTTCAAACGAGATTTATGTAATAGACATACCAAACGCAAAAGTGATAAGTACCATTAAAGTTGGTAAGAAGGCACACGGTGTTGTAGCAAGCAACGACGGCAAATCAGTTTATGTAACAAATACTATAGACAATACAGTTTCTGTGATTGATGTGGCAAGTCAAAAAGTAATCCACACAATCCCGGTTGGCAAAGGCCCTAATGGAATAAGCTATTGGTTTGAAACTGGCGGTATGCCAGGATATTAAAGGAAATAGATATCAAAGAACGTTCTAGTAATATCAATTTATATAAATTAAGCTAAATAAATTTATTATGGAAAAGATTAAAGTAGCCGTAAACGGATATGGTGTCATTGGCAAACGGGTTGCCGATGCCGTACAGATGCAGGAAGACATGGAACTGTCAGGTGTATGTGATGTGGTAACTGACTGGCGCATTCAAATGGCGGTATTAAAAAAATATCCTGTGTTTGCTTCCGATGATACTTTTCAAATTAAGATGAACGAAGCCGGAATAAATTCATCAGGCACAGTGAACGACCTGCTTGCATCATCAGATATTATTGTGGATTGCACACCCAAGAAAATCGCTGCTCAAAATATAGAGCTTTATAAAAAACTTGGTAAAAAGTTTATTTTACAGGGAGGTGAAAAGCATGAAACAACCGGTCATTCCTTTAGTGCCGAAAACAACTATGCCACTGCACTTAACCTTGATGCTACAAGAGTAGTTTCCTGCAACACTACATCCATTGTGAGAACATTAACCGCCCTGAAGAATGCAGGCTTGCTCTTAAAAGCAAGAGGTACTCTACTTCGTCGTGCAACCGACCCATGGGAAAGTCATTTGACCGGGATTATGAATACCCTGGTTCCCGAAAAAGATATACCAAGTCATCAGGGGCCGGATGCGCAATCCGTTGACCCCTCTTTTGACGTTATCACATCAGCAGTTAAAGTACCGGAAACGTTAAGCCACCTACATTACTGGAATGTACAGTTGACCAGAAAGGCCGATAAGGAAGAAGTTTTGGATGCGTTCAATAAATCTACCAGAATTGCAATGATTAAATACAGCGATGAGTTAGCCGCTAATAATACAGTTAAGGAATTAATGCTTGCAATAGGCCGCCCTTATGGAGATATGTATGAAGTAGCCTTGTGGCAAGACATGCTGAAAGTGGTTGGAGATGAAGTGTTCTATGCTTACCTAGTCGATAATCAGGCTATCGTAATCCCCGAAACCATTGACGCAATCCGTGCCTTAACCGGAATTGAACCAGATGCTGAAAAGTCAATAATAAAGACCAACGAAAGCCTTGGAGTTAAACAGAGTTTTTATTAGGAGTAAGCAAAAAGTAAATTTTCAAATTAATAAAACGGAATGTTAAGGAAAATGGTTTTGTACCCTGCAAATATTTGTAAGACGCGCACTTCCGCAAATGTCTATTTCTAAAACAAATAGAAATTTAGGGATTAAATTAAAGTTTAAAAAAAATGAAAATGAACGATAACATTGCAGACCTATTAGGCAAGAAGGCCGCCTTCTATTTGGATCACGTTTGCCAAAAAATTACAAAAGATGAACTGCTGACTCCAGGCAAATACAGTCTGGAAAAGGTTTTTGGCGATAGCAACAGAAACCCGCAGGTTCTGCGGAGTCTCGCTCAACTTTACGGTCAGGGAAATCTTGGCGGCACGGGTTATCTGAGCATTCTTCCTGTTGATCAGGGTATTGAGCATAGTGCTGTATACTCATTTTATAAAAACCCCGACTATTTCGACCCTGAAAACATTTTAAAACTTGCACTCGAAGCCGGCTGTAACGGTGTGGCTTCTACCTTCGGCGGGTTAGCCTTGAATGCCCGAAAATATGCGCACAGAATCCCTTTCATTGTAAAGATTAACCACAATGAATTACTGAGCTTTCCAAATAAATATGACCAAACGCTATTTGGAAAAGTTAAAAACGCCTGGGATATGGGGGCCCTTGCCATAGGAGCAACCATCTATTTTGGTTCCGAAGAAAGCGACAGACAGATCAAAGAAATTGCCGAGGCGTTTGAGCACGCCCATCAGCTCGGTATGGCGACTATATTATGGTGCTATCTTCGAAATGAGGCATTTAAAACAGCAGATCAGGATTATCACTCCGCTGCGGATTTAACAGGACAAGCCAATCATATCGGAGTAACAATTCAAGCTGATATTATTAAACAAAAATTGCCGACAAATAATTTTGGATTCAAAAACATTAAATTCGGTAAATACGATGACGCGATGTATGAGGCATTAACAACTCCCCACCCGATTGACCTCTGCAGGTTGCAGGTAGCGAACTGTTACATGGGCAAAATCGGATTAATTAACTCCGGTGGCGATTCAAAAGGTGAGTCAGATCTGGTTGAGGCCATTACAACAGCGGTCATCAACAAAAGAGCGGGCGGCACTGGACTGATTATGGGTCGGAAGGCATTTCAGCGCCCGTTTAAAGACGGTGTGAACTTGCTACAAAGGGTACAGAGTGTATATCTCGATAATAAGATAACAGTTGCCTAAAATAAGTTTCAACAAACTATCAGAAAATGAAGATTCCCATTAGCATCGTAAAAAAGTCCGGAGATATTGTCGCATTTGATGTCGAAAAACTCATTAATTCACTTAGGCGCGCGTCTGCTGGGGAAAACGTCATTCAGCAAATCGTTGGTGAGGTTCAGTCCACGATTTACGAAGGCATGACCACCACAAAGATCTATAAAATTGCTTTTGATTTGTTAAAAAAATATTCCCGCGTAAGTGCTTCAAAATACAAACTTAAAAACGCACTCTTTGAATTGGGTCCCTCCGGTTTTCCCTTTGAAAAATTAGTGGGCAAACTGATGGCTCATGAAGGTTTTTCCACCCAGGTTGGGGTCATTGTTCAGGGAAATTGCGTGTCGCATGAAATAGATGTCATCGCTGACAAAGACGACCAGCACTGTTTTATTGAATGTAAATTTCACAGCGACCAAGGGAGATTTTGCAATGTAAAAATTCCTCTGTATGTCAATTCCAGATTTCTGGATGTAGAAAAACAGTGGAAAAAACAAAAAAGTAACGAAGGAAAAATATCTAAAGGAGGTGTGTACACCAATACAAGATTCACTTCTGATGCCACACAATATGGGAAATGTGCAGGTTTACTAATGGCAAGCTGGGACTATCCTTTTGGGAACGGTTTAAAAGAGAGAATAGACAAATCCGGTTTGCACCCATTAACCGCATTAACGACCCTGACAAAAAACGAGAAAACAAAATTGTTAGACCTTGGTGTAGTTCTTTGCAGAGAAATTTACGAAAACCCGGGGGTCTTAAACCAAATCGGACTTGCAAAACCACGCCATAAAAACATTATCGAAGACGCAAAAGAATTATGCACTCAACACTAAATCAATCTGACCAATGAAAAATACAAAAATTACCATTCATTTTTTGGGCGCTGCGGGTACAGTAACGGGTTCCAAATATTTAATCGATACAGGAGCACATCAACTCCTAATCGACTGCGGAGTTTTTCAAGGATTAAAGGAATTACGGCTTAAAAACTGGGAATATCCGCCTGTGGACGTTTCAGCCATTGATGCCGTTTTATTGACTCATGGCCATTTCGACCACACAGGATACCTTCCCCGATTGGTAAAATATGGTTTTAGTGGATTAGTTTACGGAACAAATCCAACTTTGGATATTGCCACAATCATTCTGAACGACAGTGCCAAAATACAGGAACAGGAAGCAGCGCGAGCCAATAAGGAAGGCTACTCCAAACACAGTCCCGCAGAACCGCTGTACGGCCTGAAGGATGTAGAAAAAACATTGCCCCATTTTAAGGAGGTTCCGCCATCACAGTGGATTCCTTTGTTTGATGGTATCAATGCACGGTTTCAGTACAATGGGCATATTTTGGGTGCAGCTTTCATTGAGTTGGATGTACATGGCAAACGTTTTGTTTTTTCCGGAGATATTGGACGTACCAATGATCTACTGCTATATCCACCCCTGAAACCCGAAAAGGCGGATGTTCTTTTCATAGAGTCAACCTACGGAGGAAGGTTTCATCCGGATGAAGTGGAAGCGGTTCTGGAGATTGAAAAATTAGTCAACGATACCATTAACCGTGGAGGCAGCGTGTTTATTCCCAGTTTTTCGGTTGAACGTGCTCAACTGATGATGCTTATTTTATGGAGGTTGCTTAACGAAAATAAAATACCCAAAGTACCGATAATCATGGACAGTCCGATGGGAGCCAGCATACTCGATCTGTTTTACCGTACCAGAGATTGGCACCGGTTAACAACCGACGAATGTGATGAAATGTGCGATCATTTCACGGTGGTCAGCAGCTATCAGGAAACCATGGAGTTGCGTTCCGACAACAAACCAAAAATTGTTATCGCCGGCAGCGGGATGCTCACCGGTGGCAGAATGCTCAACTATCTTGAAACCCAGGCACAAAACCCTGATAATACCCTGCTTTTTGTCGGCTATCAGGCCGAAGGAACCCGTGGAAGAAAACTATTGGATGGTGAGAAAGAACTAAAAGTGTATGGAAAATGGGTTCCTTTCAATATGGAAATAGCGGAAATTGAAGGACTATCTTCACATGCAGACCACAATGAACTCATTGGTTGGATGAATGAAATAACAAATATTCCTGAAAGAATTTTCATCGTACATGGGGAAAAGGAAGGCGCAGAAGCGCTGCAGCTGGGCATAAAAGAAACCTACGGCTGGGATTCGCAAATACCGCAACTTTATGATATTGAAGAATTATAATTTGGAGAGATGAATCATATAACGGACAGTAAAATCAAGCATTCAAATGAGACCAACTGGTATGTGATTACCGGCGGACCCAGTACCGGAAAAACAACGACCATTGATTTGCTTCAGAAGCAAGGTTACCTTACGACAATTGAACACGCCAGGCATTACATTGATACCATGCATAATGAAGGAAATTCTGTTGAAGAAATCAGAAGCAATAAAAAGAAATTTCAATTGGGAGTGTTAGAGATGCAGATCGCGGAGGAAAGATTGCTCAAAAAAGAAGATATGGTTTTTTTAGACCGGGCCATCCCGGATGCAATGGCGTATTATCAATTTTTAAATTTGGATTATGATGAAAAGTTACTGGATGCTGTAAATGGGGTTTCCTACAAAAAAATATTTATCTTAGATCGATTGCCTTTTGCCAAAGACTACGCGAGAACCGAAAATGAAGACGATCAAAAACTAATTCATCAGTTGATAATAGAAACATACACCAACCTCGGTTTCATTATCGTTTTTGTTCCTGTTTTGCCTCCACCTGCAAGAGTGCAGTTTATTTTAAATAATTTATGAAAGAGGTAAAACACTCCACAGAATCGCATGCAAATTATTATTACACTGCAGTAAGGTTTCAAATAGAATCTTAAAACCAAAATGAAACAGACAAAAAATTAATCAGCACAGGTCTGCTGGCTGCGTTCACCGCCTCATTATGTTGCATTACACCATTATTAGCTTTCATTGCAGGAACAAGCGGACTGGCTGCAACTTTTTCCTGGATCGAACCTTTAAGGCCTTATTTAATCGCGTTAACAGTTTTTGTTCTTGGTTTTGCCTGGTATCTTAAATTGAAACCCAAAAAACAATTAGACTGTAACTGCGAGAAAGAGGAGAAAATACCATTCACACAGTCGAAAATGTTTTTGGGAACCGTAACCCTGTTTGCAGTCGTGATACTTGCCTTTCCATACTATTCAGGAATTTTTTATCCAACTACAGAAAAGCAAATTATTATCGTGGACCAATCTAATATCCGTAAAATAGAATTTACAATTAGTGGTATGACCTGCGCAAGTTGTGGGGAACATGTCAACAGCGAAGTAAATAAGCTGTCGGGAATTATAAGTTCAGAGGCTTCATACGAAAGCAGAAATGCTATGGTGAAATTTGATGACTCAAAAACAAACATTGATGAAATCGAAAACGCCATAAACGGTACCGGGTATGTAGTAACCGCCAAGAAAGAATATCAATTGGAAACCATTGGTCGTGAAAAACCATAATAAATAATTAAACAGATGAGTACAGTTAAATTACAGTCAATAGTCACTTGTCCCAATTGCGGACACAGGGAAGAGGAAACAATGCCTACAGATTCCTGCCAATATTTCTACGAATGCAAAAAATGTAAGACCGTTTTAAAACCAAAACAGGGCGATTGCTGTGTATATTGCAGTTACGGGACAGTGCCGTGTCCACCTGTCCAACAGGACAGAAAATGTTGTTAAAGATCTGTTGTTTTACATATAGCTAAATTAAAAACCAATTTAATGAACAATTCAAAGCACAGCCACAAAGTTTCTCCGGACCATAGCGCTTCGGGGAAAACTCATTCCGCACACGATATGGATTCAGAACAAAAAAATGGACAAATGGATCACGGCGGCGCGTACAAAAAGTTATTTTGGATGCTTCTGATTTCCTTTATTTCAATGTTTATACTAATGTATGCGATGGTGGACAAGCTGGCTAACGTAATTCCAAACATAAACCAGTTATACATGGCAGGCCTGATGGCTTCTCCTATGTTGATCATCGAACTGCTGTTAATGGGGAAGATGTATCCCAACAAAAAACTCAATAAAATTCTTATGGGCCTCGGAGTGCTGATGATGGTGCTGTTTTGGTCCGGGATTCGGCAGCAGACAGCCGTGGGAGATGTCCAGTTTCTAAAGTCCATGATTCCACACCATGCAGGGGCTATTCTTATGGTCGAAGAAAGTAATCTGGTCGATCCGGAAGTGAGAAAGTTGGGCGAGGAAATTATCAAAGCACAGGAGGAAGAAATTGCCGTCATGAGGGCGAAAATTAAGGAACTTCAAACCCGGAAGTAATCTCAAATAGCAGAATTTAACGCAAAAAAATTGAATTATGAAAAAATACACCTGTCCCATGCATCCCCAGATATTGAAGGACGAACCGGGGAAATGTCCACTTTGCGGAATGAACTTAATTCCCTTGGGAGGAACCGCCCGACCTGAAAAAGACGAACACAGCCATCATCATCAGAATCATGATCATCACTCAGAATCTGATAGTTCAGCGGCGGGATTTGACAAACATGCAGGTCATCATACTCCGGATTTTCTAAAAAGATTCTGGATTACACTGGTACTTTCTGTCCCGGTGCTGCTGCTTTCCCACATGATTCAGCAGTGGCTTGGTTTCACCATAGCTTTTCAAGGCGATAAATACGTGCTGTTGGTTTTGGGAAGTATTATTTATTTCTACGGTGGAATGCCTTTTTTCAAAGGGTTTTTGGGCGAAGTGAAAGCCGGAGCTATTGGGATGATGACGCTCGTTGCTTTGGCGATTACCGTAGCTTATGTCTATTCCGTTGCCGTCGTATTCGGGCTGCCGGGCATGGATTTCTTTTGGGAGCTCGCCACCCTAATTGTCATCATGCTTCTGGGTCATTGGCTCGAAATGCGTTCACAGATGGCAGCTTCAAAAGCGTTACAATCCTTAGTGGCATTGCTACCAAATGACGTAACCGTCGAGCATAACGGAAGTCCGGTTAAAATAAAACTGGAACAGCTGAAAAACGGAGATACCGTAATCATAAGACCGGGCGAAAAAGTCGCCGCTGACGGTCTGATTGTCGAGGGCAGTTCCTATTTAAATGAAAGCATGCTGACCGGAGAAAGTGTTCCTGTAAGAAAAGAGTCCGGTGGAAAGGTTATCGCAGGGTCTATCAATGGAGACGGGGCTTTAAAGATAAAAGCAACAGGGGTTGGAAAGGATTCGTACCTCAATAAGGTCATTAATTTGGTTCAGGATGCGCAGGCAGCAAAGTCGAACACTCAGAATCTGGCGGATAAAGTAGCCAAATGGCTTACTATAGTAGCAATTGTGGTGGGAGTAGGAACTTTCGCTTACTGGTACATCACCATGGGAGATTTGGCTTTTGCTCTGGAACGGATGGTAACGGTAATGGTAACGGCCTGCCCTCATGCTTTAGGAGTGGCAATCCCTCTGGTGGTGGCCATTTCCACTACACTTTCAGCGACAAATGGTTTACTCATCAGAAACCGCACGGCTTTTGAAACCACCAGAAAATTATCGACCATTATTTTCGATAAAACCGGCACCCTTACGAAAGGTTCCCACACTGTGCAGAAAATCATTCCTCTAACGGAACACTATTCGGAAAACGATTTACTCCAGTATGCAGCAGCAGTGCAGCAGAACTCCGAACATCACATTGCAAAAGGAATCATGCAGACCCTTTCCGAGAAAAAACTGGAGCTATGGAAGTCAGACAGTTTCCGCTACATGCAGGGAATTGGAGTGACAGGAATCGTAAACGGTAAATCGGTTGTCGCAGCTGGTCCTAATTATTTTGTTCAAAACAATAAACAGGTACCTGCCATTCCGGAAGAAATCAACCAGGATGCAGAAACAGTGAACTTTATTTTGATTGATGACGTGCCCGTGGGTATTGTTTCTTTAGCAGATACCATTCGCGAAGGCGCAAAAGAAGCTATTGACCAACTTCGAAGCATGAACATTAAATCATTCCTGCTTACAGGTGATAACGAAAAGGTAGCGGCGGCGGTGTCAAAGCAGTTAGGAATGGACGGATATTTGGCAAATGTACTTCCGCACCACAAACAGGAAAAAGTAAAAGAATTTCAGGATAAAGGAGAAATCGTTGCCATGACAGGAGACGGCGTAAATGATGCACCGGCTTTGGCAGCAGCAGATGTAGGCATTGCAGTTGGCAGCGGAACTGATGTTGCTGCCGAAACCGCAGATATTATTCTGGTCAACAGTGACCCTCGAGACGTGGTGAAAATGATAGATTTTGGAAAGAAAACCTACAGCAAGATGATCCAGAATCTCGTATGGGCAGTGGGCTACAACGTCGTGGCTATTCCACTTGCTGCGGGTGTTCTGTATCCTACATTTGTCCTGAGTCCCGCCATGGGCGCAGTGCTGATGAGTGTCAGTACCATCGTGGTCGCACTTAATGCAAGTTTGTTAAAAATTAAATAATCACAGGATGAAATATATATTTTCGCTCTTTCTATTTATGGCAATGTCCATAAACAGTTATTCACAGAGCACCAAAACCGTGTACACCTGCCCGATGCATCCGCAGGTCGTGAAATCAGCACCCGGTAACTGCCCCATTTGCGGTATGACCTTGGTGAAGAAAACCGTTACTGAGAAAAAAACGGCGGCCAAATCCGCGCCCGCTCCTAAAAAGGCCACCGTAGTTAAAAAAACTACGGGTAAGAAACCTGAAATTACCGCTGCAAAAACAAAGACGGTAACGGAAGTTAAAAAACCGGTGATGCCAAAGACTAAAGCAGTACCGAAAGACCCAGCGAGCATCAAAACGCCGGAACATTCAACACCTGCTCTACATCAGCATGAAGCAGCGCAAAAGATGTACACTTGTCCGATGCACCCCGAGGTGGTTTCGGACAAACCCGGAAAGTGTCCCAAGTGCGGTATGAATCTGGTCCCTCAGAAGGAAAGCGGCCGGCATCAGGCTACCGGCAAAACCCCGGAACATCAAACTTCAGATGCGCATCAGCATGAAGAAGCGCAAAAGATGTACACCTGCCCGATGCATCCCGAGGTGATATCGGACAAACCCGGAAAGTGTCCCAAGTGCGGTATGAATCTGGTGCCTCAAAAAGGAAAGAAGGAAGATCATTCTGCACACGGAAACATGCAGATACATGGTGAACACAAAATGGTCATGCCCATGCCCGAAAAGCACCTAAAAGGCGGACGCAAAGTGACCTACCATCTTTATGTGAAAGACACCCTGGTAAATTTCGCGGGCAAACAGAAACGCGCCATTGCCGTAAACGGGCAGATTCCGATGCCAAAGCTGGAGTTTTATGAGGGCGATACGGCGGAAGTGATTGTCCATAATTTAATGGACGAAGAAACTTCTCTGCACTGGCACGGTCTTCATCTTCCAAATAAAGAAGATGGGGTTCCCTGGCTTACCCAGAAACCCATTCCACCACATTCAACCTACACGTATTCGTTTCCGATCATCCAAAACGGAACCCACTGGTATCACTCACATACTGGCCTGCAGGAGCAGATTGGAATGTATGGGATGATGATTCTGAAAAAACGTCCCGAAGATCCTACTTTCCGGCCGGGGATTGATGATTTGCCCACAGAGCACCTTATCCTGAGCGAGTGGACAAACCTGAACCCCAATAATGTTCAGCGGATGCTTCACAACGCCAATGACTGGTTCGCAATAAAAAAAGGCAGTACTCAAAGTTATGCAGAAGCCATAAAAGAGGGACACTTTAAGACAAAACTCACCAACGAATGGAAGCGGATGCTTGCCATGGACGTGAGTGACGTGTATTATGACGCCTTTCTGATTAACGGTAAAATAGAAAGCCAGCTCGCAGGATACAAAGCCGGTGACAAAGTGCGGCTTCAAATTGCCAACGGCGGTGCTTCCTCCTATTTTTGGCTCAATTATGCAGGAGGAAAAATTAAAGTAGTGGCCAGTGATGGATTGGACATTGAACCGGTAGAAGTGGACCGTCTTATTCTGGCAGTTTCTGAAACAGTGGATATCGTAGTGGAAATTCCTGAAAGAAACACCTCCTACGAGCTCCTTGTTACGCCCGAAGACCGCACAAAATCGGCTTCCGTTTACATTGGCGAAGGAATTAAAAAAGCCCAGGCACCATTACCCAAACTCAAATATTTTGAAGGAATGAGGATGATGAATGACATGATGAAGATGAACGGTGACATGAAGGATATGGGCATGGAGATGAGTTACCAGACTATGGATATGAATCAGGTGATGTACCCTGAGATTATTGCTGAAAACAATGCAGCAATGCCGATGAATACAATGGACAACAGTGATGCGGAAATGGATCACTCAAAGCACCAGATGCCTGCTTCCGGGATTACCACATTGAATTACGGAATGGTGAAGTCGCCTTATGACACTTCGCTTCCGAAAGACAGTCCCGTGCGCGAGCTCAAGTTTACCCTTACGGGAAACATGAACCGCTACGTTTGGAGCATGGACGATAGAGTCCTGGCAGAATCGGACAAAATATTGGTGAAGAAAGGGGAAATTCTCCGCATTACCCTTTTCAATAACTCAATGATGCGTCACCCGATGCACCTGCACGGATTTGATTTCCGCGTACTCAACAAAAATGGTGTTCAGGCACCCCTCAAAAATGTGTTGGATGTTATGCCCATGGAAACCAATGTCATAGAATTTGAAGCAAAAACTGACGGGGACTGGTTTTTCCACTGTCACATCCTCTATCACATGATGGCGGGGATGAACCGTGTTTTTGCTGTTGGTGATTACCAGAATCCTTTGCTGCCCGATAAAGCTTCAGCTTACAAAAAGCTCCAGCGCGAAAGTAACATGTGGCACCTTATGGCCGAAAACGATTTTGCTACTAATGGTAACGACGGGATGGCGAGGATCTCGAATGCCCGCTGGGAATTGGGAACAGAATGGCGTTTAGGTTACAATCCCCATCACGGCTACGAGGTGGAAACCCAACTCGGCAGGTATGTGGACCGTATGCAGTGGCTGAAACCATTTATCGGATTTAACTATCATTATAGAAAGATTGACAGGAATAATATCGAAAAAAACCTTTTTGGACAGGCATCTACTAAAGATGAAAGAAAAACTTTCAGCGCTGGTATCATGTATAAACTCCCGATGTTGGTGGACCTGCAGGCAGAAATATTTACAGACGGAATTGTAAGGTTCCAGCTGAAACGTGAAGACATTCCGTTGACTGCGCGTTTGCGCGGGGCATTCATGGTCAATACCGACAAAGAATATATGGCAGGTCTTAAATATATCGTCACAAAAAATATCGGAATCTCAACCCACTACGACAGCGATATGAGCTGGGGTGCAGGGATTACACTGAACTATTAAAGGAGTTTTTAGTGTGTCAATTTTAAAGAGTGCAGCTGCCAAATAAAGACCGGTTGCACTCTTTTTTACAGCGTATAACGACCGCCGTAAACACAGATTCTCATGAGGCAAACAATACCAGCCTACAACCTGAGGAATCATTGCAGTAATATGAGCTAAGACATAAATTCAAGTAAATATATTTTTATTAAATTAGCACCGTGAAACTTTTGGCCTTCTTTTTATCCCTTTTCTTTATGGTGCTTACGATGGTGCCATGTAACGATGCGGCAAAGGGTTTAAGCGAAAAAGTTTGTCAGAATCAGGATCTTCACCTTGAACAAAGCCAGGATCAACACGCTGATCTTTGTTCTCCTTTCTGTGTTTGCAATTGTTGTGGTATGACTTTGTCAGTTTCACAAATTAATACCTTACTTCCTGAACACAACGAGGTTGTAATAAAAGATGTTCTTCCTGAAAGGAAATACAGGCACAAGATCCTCCTCCCTGCCGGCATCTGGCAGCCCCCAAAAATAAGTTAATTAAACTACCGTAGGATTCTTCCTCCGGGACACTTCGGCTATGCAATAGTCGCAAATTTTCGTATTCAATACGGAAGTTGAATTTTTCTGTCAATTAACTTAAATTTTTACGAATGCTTTATAAAATTATACAGTTTAGTGTAAAAAATAAGCTCATCATTGGGCTCATGACATTTGCACTGATCCTTTGGGGTATATATAGTGCTACCAGACTCCCCTTGGATGCCGTACCCGATATCACAAACAATCAGGTACAGATTATTACCAGCACACCCACATTAGCTGCTCAGGAAACGGAACAGTTGGTTACTTACCCAATTGAACAGAGCCTTGCAAATATTCCAGGTATTACCGAAATGAGGTCCATCTCAAGATTTGGTCTGTCTGTAATTACTGTAGTTTTCGACGAAAGCGTGGATGTATACTTTGCACGGCAGCTCATCACCGAAAAGCTGAAAGAGGCCGAAGAAAATATTCCACAAGGTATCGGCAGCCCCGAAATGTCCCCGGTTTCTACTGGCTTGGGAGAAATCTATCAGTATGTTATTCACCCTAAAAAAGGTTCCGAGAACAAATACTCCGCTACGGATCTGCGTACCATGCAGGATTGGGTCGTGGCAAGGCAACTTTACGGGACACCCGGAGTAGCTGAAATTAACAGTTTCGGCGGGAAACTTAAGCAGTATGAAGTCGCGATTAATCCCTATAGGCTTAAAGCAATGAATGTTACCATTGCAGATATTTTTGCTGCACTCCAGAAAAATAACGAAAATACCGGCGGCGCTTATATCGATAAAAAACCTAATGCCTATTTTATTCGCGGCATCGGTCTGATCTCTTCTTTAGATGATATTTCCAACACCGTAATAAAAACAGTCAACGGTATCCCTGTACTTATCAAAGATGTCGCGGAGGCACGTATAGGCAGTGCCGTTAGATATGGTGCCCTTACCTATAACGGCGATAAAGAGGCTGTCGGGGGTATTGTAATGATGCTCAAAGGTGAAAATTCCGCGGAAGTAGTGAGTAGGGTTAAGGAAAAAATGCTCACCATTCAAAAATCCCTTCCAGCGGATATTATCGTAGAACCTTTCCTGGACCGGACTAACTTAGTAGACCGGGCGATCCGTACCGTAGAAACAAATTTGGTGGAAGGCGCTCTTATTGTCATCCTTGTGCTCGTTCTGTTTCTGGGTAATTTTCGTGCAGGGCTTATTGTGGCTTCTGCCATTCCTCTTTCTCTCCTTTTTGCCTTAGGTATGATGAATGTTTTTGGAGTCAGTGCAAACTTGATGAGTTTGGGAGCTATCGATTTCGGGCTTATTGTAGATGGCGCAGTAATCATTGTAGAGGCGACCCTTCACTTTCTCGCGGTCCACCACAAATCCCAAAAACTCTCGCAGCACACAATGGACCGGGCTGTGGAAGCAAGTGCAAAAAAAATGATGAGTTCCGCAGCATTTGGCCAGATCATTATCCTTATTGTCTACCTACCCATTCTGTCACTTCAGGGAATTGAAGGTAAAATGTTCCGTCCTATGGCAGAGACCGTATCATTTGCCATTGTCGGAGCACTGATCCTCTCTCTTACTTATATACCCATGATGTCTGCGCTGTTTCTATCAAAAAATATCAGTGCTAAGAAAACCTTTGCCGATAAAATGATGGCTAAGATTCATAATTTTTACGTTCCCGTGTTGCAGAAGGCCATTGCGTTTAAATATGCAGTAGTTGCTGCGGCCATAGCGCTGCTTACGGTGTCGCTCCTGATATTCTCTCGCATGGGCGGCGAATTTATACCACAACTTCAGGAAGGTGATTTTGCCGTACATTGCATTCTGCCACAGGGCACCTCCCTTTCGCAAAGTATAGAAACTTCTATGCAGGCAAGCCGCATTTTGAAATCATTTCCCGAAGTCAACACCGTGGTAGGTAAAACCGGTAGCGCAGAGGTTCCAACAGACCCTATGCCGCCCGAAGCAACGGATCTTATTGTCACGCTAAAACCTAAAAAAGATTGGAAAGACAGCGACAAATCCTACGAAGAGTTAAGTGCCGAAATGATGGAAAAACTCGAAATGATACCTGGAGTGTTTTTTGAAGTCTCCCAACCCATACAGATGCGTTTTAACGAATTAATGACCGGGGTAAGACAGGATGTGGCGATTAAAATTTTTGGTGAAAATATCGACACCCTCGCTAAATTGGCTCCCGACGTTGCCAAAGTCGTCCAGACCGTTCAGGGAGCCACAGAACCCCAGATTGAGCAGACCGTGGGATTGCCCCAAATTACCATTACCTACGACAGAGCCCGCCTCGCCTCCTACGGTCTCAATATTGAGGATATTAATCACACAGTAAGTACTGCGTTTGCTGGTGAAACAGCAGGAGTAGTGTTTGAAGATGAAAAGAAATTCAATCTGGTCGCGCGTCTGGACAGTGCGAGCAGAAGCTCTATTGAGGACGTCAGCAGCCTCTTTATTCCAACCGCAAACGGAGTCCAAATTCCGCTTTCACAGATCGCAAAAGTGGAATATAAAGACGGTCCGGCACAGATAAGTCGGGAAGATGGAAAGCGCCGCATTGTCGTAGGTTTCAATGTAAAAGATAGAGATGTAGAAAGTGTGGTGACCGAAATTCAGCAAAAACTCACTGATGCCAACCTGCTGCCCCCCGGATATTATTATACCTATGGTGGCACTTTTGAAAACCTGGAACAGGCCTCTTCCAGATTACAGATTGCCGTGCCGGTTGCTTTAGCACTCATTTTTCTCTTGCTTTATTTTGCCTTCCGCAACCTAAAAGACAGCTTGCTTATTTTTACTGCGATTCCAATGAGTGCAATTGGCGGTGTGTTTGCGTTGCTCATAAGAGATATGCCATTCAGTATTTCTGCAGGAGTGGGCTTCATTGCGTTATTTGGTGTGGCCGTCCTGAACGGTATCGTCTTGGTGAGTACTTTCAAAGACCTACAGAAATCCGGTGTAAATAATGTAATACGAAGGGTTATCGAGGGAACCAGTATCAGGCTTCGTCCTGTATTGATGACGGCAGCCGTAGCATCATTTGGATTTTTCCCGATGGCTTTTTCTACCGGGAGCGGTGCCGAAGTCCAAAGACCGCTTGCAACAGTAGTTATCGGCGGTTTGGTTACGGCGACCTTTCTAACGCTATTTGTATTGCCTTTGCTGTATATCATCTTCAATTCTAAAAACCAATTCAGAACTAAATTGAGAAATATTAAAAATTCACCGCTTCCGGTGCTGGTCTTGCTGCTCTGTCTTGCGACAGGTTCCTTCCAGGCACAGGAAAGGATCTCGCCAAATGATGCAGTGAAAATAGCACTAGCCAATAATTTGCAGTACTCCGTAAACCGTGCTCAGGTAAGCAAAGCTGTGCTGGAGACCAAAACTACGCGTGAAATTCCTAAGACCGGCATTTTTATAGAAAATGACGATATGAGGCCAAGTGATCCCAATGGCGAATTAAAAATTGGAGTCCAGCAATCAATCCAATGGCCGGGATTATATAAGGCGAAAAGAAAGTATTTTGAGGAGCAGCTAAAATACCACCAGCTTAATAAAGGTATGCTCGATGCCGTAATTAAAAAAGAGGTAAATACAGCATTTTATCAGCTGTGGTACCTTCAGGATCTAGCCAGACTTTATCAGAAACTTGATGAATACTACACCAGTATGTACGAGGCAGCTAATCTTCGTTTCAAAACGGGTGAAGCTGCAGGACTAGAAAACATTGCTGCCGAAGCACGGATGAAGGAGCTGCAGGCACAGAAACAGCAAAACCAACAGAATATTTCAGTACAGCAGCAGCAGTTGAGCCTTTTTCTCAATACTCAGACGATGTACTTGCCGGAAGACACCAATTTGCAGAAACTGGATGTGGATGACTTTCCGTCAGACAGTTTGCATCCCTCATTGGCACTGCAGCACCAAAATATCGAAATTGCACGGGCTAATATAGATGTTCAGAAAATGCAGAATAAACCTGACTTTTCCGGCCGGGTATTTTCCCAGAGATTATACGGAATGAAAGATCCCATAACCGGCTTTTCTGTTGCAGTTGAATTTCCCATTTTTGGGAAAACTGCCTACAAAGCAAAATTGCAGGCTGCCGAAGCTGAAGTCGAAATTCAGCAGTCGCAGCTGCGCTATCAGGAAAACCAGTTCGCTGCACAAACACGCTCAAGCTATACCGAAATCCTGAAAGCTTCGGAAATGCTTAAATATTATGAAAGTATAGGTTTGAAACAGGCAGACCAGATCTTTGATGCGGCAATGCTCAGTTACAAAGCAGGTGAAATAGGTTTTTCTGAAATGCACCAGTTCTTTACCCAAGCCATTGATATCAGAAAAAATTATCTCATAGCGCTAAACGAATATAATCTGGCCGTAATACAGTATAACTACTATATTAAAAATTAAGTACCCAAAAGAGAATATAACATGAAAAAATATATCACCCTTATTTTTGCCGTCTCTGTCTTGTTGACAGGATGTAAAAAAGAATCAGAAGTCACTGAAACCAAACAAGCAACCAAAGCAGAAGAGCCTGAGGAGCATCAAGATCCTAATGTGGCCCATTTCACCGAAGAACAGATAAAAACTGTTGGTATCCAGATGGGCAGCATTGAAAGTAAGGAACTTTCCAACACAATCAAGGTGAGCGGTATGCTAACTGTTCCGAACCAGAATAAGGCATTTGTCACGCCCTCGTACAGTGGCATAGTGCGCTCTTTGTATGTACAGCCGGGTAGCTATGTAACACGCGGAAAAGTTATAGCCACCATTGCCAATCCCGATTTAATCGTGATGCAACAACAACTCCAGCAGGTTAATGGCCAGATAAAGATGGCAGAATTGGAAGTTACACGTGCACAGCAGCTTTACAAAGGCAATGCAGCGCCACTTAAGAAATTTCAGCAGGCACAGACAGATCTTGCTACATTGCGCAGCCAACGCTCCGGATTACAGAAACAGTTAGGAAGCATCGGTGCCACACAGGGTTACAGCTCGGCCCTTTCGGTACGCGCTCCCATTAGTGGCACCGTAAGCAAAGTAATTGCGCAAATCGGGAGTAATGTAGACATGGCTTCTCCCATTGCCGAAATTGTAAGCAACTCAGCGCTGCATTTGGATATCTATGTATATGAAAAAGACTTGGGGAAAGTGCAGCCGGGGCAGACTATTCACTTTACACTCACCAACAGTCCAGGTAAAGAGTACGATGCAAAAATTACCTCAATAGGTACAGCCTTTGAAGGAGAAAGCAAAACGGTTCCTGTTCACGCACAGGTCGTGGGTGACCGTACAGGCCTTATCGACGGCATGAATGTTACGGCAGTCATAAGTCTTGATAATCAAACTGCTGCTGCCGTTCCTACTGAAGCCATTATTACTGATAAAGGGCAGGACTATATATTTATCGTGCAGAGTGGCCACAATGAAGAGGAGGAAAAAAACAAAAAATCGGCATCAGGACAGAAAGCCAATGAAACACCCGCAGAAGAAACTGAAGTAAGTTTTGAAAAAATTCCCGTGGCTAAAGGGGTTACTGATCTGGGTTATACACAAATTACACCTTTGAAACCAATCCCCGCTAACGCTAAAATAGTCATTAAAAATGCCTTCTTTATTATGGCGAAATTAAATAACAAAGGAGAAGAAGGACACGGACATTAAAAAAGCACTGCTAAAAATATAAACCCAAATTACTCATTAAAATAAACGCTATGGCAAAAAATAAACTACATACACATACCTACGATGAGAATGGTCGTCAGCTGTGTTGCACACCTCAGGAAGGTAAAATTTACAAAGATGCAGGCGCTGAAGAATTAATTGAAGATGGCTGTTGCAGAGTCACGGACAACGCATACCGTCCTGTCACAAAAAAAACCACCCCTGCTGCTGAACATACCGATGACGACGGCCACGACCATGGAAATGAGCACGCTGACGACGATGGCCACGATCATTCTACCCAGGGTAAGACAACCTTTCAGCTTTTTCTTCCGGCAATTATCTCATTCGTGATCTTAATGGCAGGCTTGGCAATGGATCATCTAATTCCTCAATTCTGGTTTAAAGATTGGGTGCGTATTATTTGGTACGCCGCAGCCTATCTGCCGGTAGGTGTGCCGGTTCTGAAAGAAGCGTTTGAAAGTATAATGAAGGGAGATGTGTTTTCGGAGTTTTTCCTTATGTCTATCGCGACAATAGGAGCCTTTGCCATTGGCGAATATCCGGAAGGAGTGGCGGTCATGCTTTTCTACTCGGTAGGCGAAGTTTTCCAGACCTTAGCGGTACAGCGGGCAAAAGGAAACATTGCAAAACTTTTAGATCAGCGTCCCGATGAAGTCACGATTTTAGTCGACAATCGACCCCAAACCGTTAAAGCTGCTGAAGTGGGACTCGATTCCCTCATTCAGCTCAAACCCGGCGAAAAATTGGCCCTCGATGGGGTGTTGATCTCCGATAGCGCTTCCTTTAATACCTCGGCACTAACCGGGGAAAGCAAGCCCGATACTAAGCAGAAAGGCGATACTGTTCTTGCCGGAATGATCAACCTGAATACCGTTGCACAGGTGAGAGTAAATACACCTTATGCAGATTCAAAACTTTCCAAGATTCTGGAACTGGTACAAAACGCGACGGCACAGAAAGCACCCACAGAATTGTTCATCAGGAAATTTGCCCGCATTTATACACCGATAGTGGTATTCCTCGCGGTGGCAATCTGCTTGTTGCCTTACTTCTTTGTAGAGGATTACATTTTTAGAGATTGGTTATACCGCGCCCTGATTTTTCTGGTAATCTCCTGTCCTTGCGCATTGGTTATCAGCATTCCGCTCGGTTACTTTGGCGGCATCGGTGCAGCAAGCCGGAACGGAATTTTATTTAAAGGAAGCAATTTCCTTGACGTTATCGCAGACATTAAAAATGTGGTCATGGACAAAACCGGAACCATGACGGAAGGGGTCTTCAAAGTACAGTCAGTCAACATGCAGCCCGAACTCGACAAAGATTCAATTCTTAGGATGGTAAATGTTATTGAAAATTCATCCACTCATCCCGTCGCGACGGCCATTCATGAACACCTCGGAGAGCCTGATCACAATGTTGTAATCAACAACATCGAAGAGATTGCCGGGCATGGTTTGAAAGGGGATTATCAGGGAAAACAGTTACTCGTGGGGAACTTCAAACTCATGGATAAATTCGGTATCCAGTACGATATTAACCCTGATGATATAGTAGAAACCTTGATTGCCATTGCATATGAAGGAAAATTTGCAGGATACATTACCATTGCCGACAGCATCAAGGAAGATGCAGCGGAAACAGTAAAGAAACTGAAGAGTTTAGGAGTAAAAGTGACCATGTTGAGCGGCGATAAATCAACCGTGGTGAAAGCGGTCGCCGAAAAACTGGGTATTCAAAATGCCTTTGGCGACTTGTTGCCGGAGGATAAAGTGAATAAAGTCAAAGAAATAAAATCGCGCAACGAAACCGTGGCCTTTGTCGGAGACGGGGTTAATGATGCACCCGTAGTGGCATTAAGCGATGTGGGAATAGCGATGGGCGGTCTAGGTAGCGACGCAACCATTGAAACGGCAGACGTCGTTATTCAGGACGACAAACCATCAAAAATCCCGATGGCCATTAATATCGGTAAGCAGACTAAAAAGATTGTGTGGCAGAATATTGCTTTGGCCTTTGGAGTAAAAGCCATCGTTCTCGTTTTAGGTGCTGGTGGTTTAGCAACAATGTGGGAAGCAGTCTTTGCAGATGTTGGCGTAGCCCTTCTTGCCATATTAAATGCAGTGAGGATCCAGAAAATGAAATTCTAAATAAAGCGGGCTTCGGTCCGTTTTTTTTTGTTCCCGGGTTAAAAATTAAAGGGTTGCGTATCGTCCCCCTCACGCCAGCGACATTATAATCAAGAAGGTTCCTTCCAATTTAAGAGCAACTATTCTTGGTACCCATTCACTGGACGCAGAAAAAATGGTACAGAAATCTAATCGTTGATCACGTAAATTATTCGATAAAATACCTTTCCTCCGCGGAATGATATAGCAGCATTATTCACTTTCGCCACCGCCCACAGCAATATTCCTATGTGCCGGCGCACATACCGCAATGACGACTGCGTACCAGATATTCTTGGATGGTCTGAATAAGTCACCATTAAATCGAGGTCGCTTTTATACTAAAATTACCCAAATTCAACTAGTGAATTTCAGATCTACTGCTCGTTGGTCAGTTAGCTAAAAAATCAGCATCAATTTTTTCCGTATTTTCTAAACTGACATTTATAGAGGAAATTCCGCAGGCTGTTGGCAGTACGTTAATAATTAATGTTGTGTAGCTTTTGATGCGGGTATTTTTAGTCCCTACTTCTAAAATCAGGGACTAAATCGCGGATTGTTTAATGGTTTATACGATGCCTTATGCTTTTATAAAATTATCTAACTTGTTTACTGTCAGCAAAATGATGACTTAGATTGCTTTATTGGTTTAAATAAAAACTCCCTGCAGGAGTCCAATCAACTGGAAAAATCCATGCCTGATTAAATTTTTAAATCATTTGGGCCTTATAGATTCGGAGCTGGTAATAAAACAAAGAGTGTAATCATACTTCGATTTATAATTGCGGATGGAGCATTAAACTCCCCGCCCAGCCGCAGCAAGTAACATAATGACAATTATACGCACAGGCCAGCCGCAATAACGTTGTTCTCCATTCCGCTTCTCTTCTTTCCGCACAAGCCACCGCCACCCAGCCGCCAGTGCATTTCTAATTAAGCCAGTACGTTCCAAAATCAAAGCCTGCAATTCCCCGCCACCCTTTTATAGGATGCAGAAAAATGGTGCAGAAAATAACCAAAGTGCAGGATTCTCTGATCTTTGCCAAAAATCTCTTACACCCGAAACCCTGCACCTCTCCGCTATCACTTCCTGGTCCAGGACTTCGGTTGGGTTTTATAGGAGCTCCTTTCGCTTTCTTGACACCTGATACACATTAGCCTTCGCCTTTAGCTGCAGCTAAAAAGTATCCGGCTAAAAGCTCACGATCTCCGCAAAAGTTCCCAGCCACTTTACCTCGCGGCAGCCATCCCTTTCAATGGAATTTATATTTTTTTCAAAGGTTTTTTGTGATCGGAACTTTTCACGGTAGGTGAAAGCTTGCGGAACCGTAGAACGCAACAGCTGAGCTTTATTCGATTTCCGGTGTTTTTCTGTATGCAAAATTAAAAAGGGCTGTTCTCCAAAAAAAATGAATTTGGGAATCCGTCAGCCGTTTGCTGCTGACAAACCCACCCAGGCCCTGCGTGTAATTCGGATCGCGCCTGTAGTGACTGCCCGCTGAGAGCGGAGTGTTGCGGCAAGGTCACGAAGTTCAAGAAGATAGAAGACAGCATCCACAAACCCCTGTACGATGAAATGCACGAAAAACTGCGGCGCGATCCCAATTACACACGTTTCCTTACCAAGCGGCGGAGTTCGCGCGTAGAGCCGGTGCTGGGAACCCTCATCAACCATCACAACATGAAACGGATTAATTCCCGCGGCATGAGTCAAGCCAACAAACACGTCCTGATGGCTGCGCTGACCTACAACCTGAAAAAATACCTGAAGTTTATTACCCGCAAAATTCACCGCAACATTCAAATCATGAACCTTCCAAAAGGGAAGTTTGGGTTTTGGCGGTACCTCCTCGCCACGGCTTCACCTGTTCAAATTTAAGCCACCGGAAAATCCGAAAACTTTTACCGCTGAAAACAAAAACCTCCTTTAAATCGCTTTAAAAGAGGTTGTTTTTTATTGAACTGTCCGACCGTGACGCTAAAATCTTAGGTTGCGCAACGGTTACCACTGTTATGTGCAGCCGTGGCTCTCAATAACTTAATATGTTCGTATTTAAACCCCTTTCTTTATTAATATTTGCTTTGAGATATTTTAAGGTAGTTTCTTTATTATTTAAATCAACTAAAACGCTTCCACACCAAAAGTTTGTAACTTTTTTCTCATTGAATTCAAAAATCAGAATTATGGTTGATTTTCCTATTCCTCCCTTGAAATAATTCATTAACGCTATATTTTTTCCACTGCCAAAATACTGTAATTTTCTTCTTGGCAGTTTTTTGTCGAGAATAACGTCAGTAGGATTCCAATTTTCGTGTGGATTTGCAATAGGTTTATCTTCTAATATTGCATTTAGGAAGTTTAATATAACCTTTGGAATTTTGTTAATATCGGTTTCTTCCGTCAATTCTGTGTTTTCAAGTTTAGTAATTAAGCCAGCAAGATTTTTGTTTTCAAGAATTTCTTTTGCATTAATTAGGATTTTTTCATCGTCTTCTTTAATGGTTTTACTTTCCTTGGAACAACCTAACAGAATTGTGATAAATGCAAATAAAATTGTTATCGGAATTGTTTTCATACGGTTGCACATAACGGTTGGGTATTTCTCTTGGCGGGGATTATGATAACAGGTTTTTGTAAAGATACCAAAAAGAACATTTAGCGAAAATCATCATTATGTAATCTTCAACCTCGCTAATAGAAATACCGGTTAGCTGTAGTGTCTATTAATTATATTTAGAGAGTTTTGAAATAACTTTTTGTTTTGATGCTAATCCATCCGATATCTTAACTAATTCATTACCTTCTTTATCTAATAAAATTAATGATGGTAAAGCATTCGTTTTAAATTTATTCTTAAAATATTGATAATCCATAACTACTTTAGAATTTAAATCTTGATTTCTTGGAAGATTAATTTCAAATATTTCAACACTTTCGTTTGCGAATTTTTCGAATTCTATAGTTTCAATCACATTCTTTTTCATTTTTATACACGGTTTACACCATTCTGAACCTGTCAAAATAATTAGAATATTTTTACCTGATTTTTGAGCTTTTTCTTGAGCCACATTCCAATCATTATTTTTTGGAAGTTGTGAATAAAATATATTGGAAGAAAGTATAAAAAGTAAAACGAAATATTTCATCATGTGTTTAAAATTTATTAATTCATAACGTGAGTTTTTTTTGACATTACAGCTAACGTTTCGCGTGTAACCGACAGTCGCGGATTGAAGCGAACTGAGTTCTCTCTGCCGAAGATAAATATTATTCGTGAACTAATGATTTCCTGTTACCGAAATTTCCGCGATTGCGGTTAAACGCTGTTAGCGGTTCGGTTTTATTTAGTTATCTTCTCAATTCCATTATTTCACGAAATACATTTTTATTTTTCGGAACAAATATGAATTCAGAACCGAAATTCATTTTCGAGTTTAGTTTTACATTAATAATTTTTCCGAGTCTGCTTTGTTCGTCTACTTCTACAATTTCTGTAACAGGAATTTCAACGATTTCATTTCTGTATTCAACAATAATTTTTTTGTTTTCTTTATCAAGGAAAACATTTTTTAAAGGAAATAAAAATTTTCTGATTGTATAGATCATCCCATTTAATACAAGTGCAACTATTATTAAGGCAATCCAATTTTTTTCTATAATTGTTGAGTAAAGAATAAATGATCCTACAAATATCATCCAAATGGGAATAATATATTTTCTTATAAAAGTTAATTTTGAGTGTAGTTGTATTTTCTCCATTTTAGTTTAACTTTCTTTCGGTTCTCCGTCGCTCAAAACTGACCGCTAACGAAGCGCGGATTGGCGAAGTTTCCTCTGAAAGCTTGCTTTCCTGAGGGAATTTTGCCAATCCGCAGATGTGTTGAAGGTTTTTGCGACAGCGAAAACGCTTTGACACAGCTGCGGATGT
>NZ_JARFYL010000008.1:0-63137 GCF_029194425.1 Kaistella sp. PBT33-4
CATCTTCTGTCGTTGTGCCTCTGAATTGCGAGTGCAAAAGTATAAACTATTTTTTAAATGACCAAATCTTTTTTAAGAAATTTTTAAGTCCGGATATTCACTGTATTGTTCAGCAAACCCCCTTCTTAACTAACCTCCTCTCTCAGATCTAACCCTTAAGTCTCTCCTGCGCTTCCCCCTTTCTCGTTACCTCGAATTGGGACTGCAAAAGTACAACTTAATTTTAACTACACAAGAAAAATATTAAATATTTTTTAACCCTGTATATTTATACTACTTCTGCTCCACTGTTAAGTGACTGCAAAGATATGGTAACAAAATCCCACTTTGCAAATAAATTAACAACATGAGACCGAATTGTGGATAAATATTTTCATTAAAAGCTTATATACAGACCTTTACAACATCGCAACAGTTTTCCACAAAGTGTAAATGGACTCATAACTTTAAAATTAACCTCTTAAAACCCCTTTAAATCCGCCCTCAGCAGATATAGATAACTATAAAAAATTCCGGCTGGAGCCGGAATCGCGTTATATCTAAAACTGTTTGGTTTTATTGAAGAGCAGCCGCCCGAGCAATACGCCCGCCGTGTCAGCGAGAAGATCATAAAGCTCCATAGACCTGCCCAGGTTCATCTGATCCTGCAGTATCTCTGTAAGCACTGCATAAATAAACATAATCATAAGGAAGTTACTGAACCTGGTTTTTGGAAAGGCTGCCATGAAGCTAAATCCCAGAACAATAAAGGTGGACAGATGAATGATTTTATCTATTCCCTGAAATACAAACCAGTAATCCACGTTCTGACTGCCCGGTCTTAAAAGCATATAAGTAAGAAATGCCCAATAAATGGGCAAAATCTTAACAAATATCTTTGAAACCTTATCCAAGTGTCGCCTGGTATTCCTCTGCTGTGATCAGAGAAGACTGATCCGCATCTCCGTCAATCTGAACTTTTATAATCCAGCCCTCACCATAAGGATCTGTATTAAGAAGTTCAGGCTGGTCTTCCAGGGCACTGTTGAACTCAGTTACCATACCGGAAACCGGCATATAAAGATCCGAAACCGTTTTAACTGCCTCTACACTGCCAAAAACATCACCGGAGCTCAATTCATCATCCACAGTATCAACATCAACGAAAACAATATCGCCTAGTTCGCCCTGTGCAAAATCTGTAATCCCAATGGTACAGGTATTACCTTCAATTCTAACCCATTCATGGTCTTTGGTGTACTTTAATTCAGCTGGTGTGTTCATCTTAAAAATTATTTCTCCAAAATTAATTAAAGATATTGAGAGCGGCAAGCAAAATCACAATAGCTGCAACGCAGGCAGGTGGACACCGCCCACCCGAACTCCTGCACACGCACCGATTAAAATCCGCCGGCGCCATCAAAAGTAAAGGTAGCCCGTATACCCGCACGTACCGTGGATAGCGGAAATGCGGTGGAAATCTTATACTTTGTCATCATCTGGTCGTAGAACAGCATCAGGTTAAGATTCTGCGAGGCATTATAGTCTGCTGTGATCTTAATGCTGAAGAGTCTCTGCCCGCCAGTGATCTGCGAATCATTCAAAAGAATATTGCTTATTCTGGTTCTGTTGTCCCTAAGCTGGAAATCGCCGCGGATATTAAGATCGGTATTCAGTTTTGATGCACCGCGACGGCGAACCGGTGGGCCACCCAAACGGAAATCTTTAATGATGTATCCAAAACCTACCACATAGTCTGTACCGGAATCTTCGGTCATGGTGTTATTCACCAATCCCAGCATAAACATACGGTCCCGGTTGTAATGCGCCCGTAACTGAATATTATTCCGCATGGTTAAATCTACCCCGATCAGTGGGGCAAACCTTTCCTCGTAACCAACCTGCGCAAATGTAAAAGGATTGACAAAGTTACCGTTCACGTCCCTTTGGGTTGGATCGTTAAAATAATCAATATTGGACTGGATACCCGTGGAAACCTGGGTCGCATTATAAGAATGAAGGATATCAAATTTAGCAAAATAGGAATTGATAAGGGGGAAATTGCGCAAACCGGAATACACCAGTCTCCAGTTAGGGAGCGGGAAACCGGATTTACGGGCATCACCCAACAAGCCGTCAGGGTTTCTTCCTTCTACAGCGGCCTGGAATGCCGGAATCAATACGTAGGCGTTTCCTAAACCATAACCGTCTTTAAATCCATCTGCAACAATTGGTGTGTTCATTTGCTGGGAAATGGCGCGTGCATTGGCGATCATGTTCCGGTAAATTTCATCTCCGGCCATAAAGGAAGTGTTAAACAATAATGCTGAATTACTGTAGGTGATAAAGTCATTCGCAAAAGCATAATCATGATATTGCCTTGTCAGATTTTGCGGGTCGTTAAATCCGGCCTGCGTAAAGTTACGCGTATAGTTATGTAATACGTTAAAATCTATACGCAGGTCACTAACCGGCATGAGCTGAAGATTGGCGGTGATATTCCGGTTACGCATCTGTATATATGGATCCGTCATATAACTGGATGTGCTGATCCAGCCGTTTTCCAAAGCGATCCTTCTGATGTCTGCCTGTGAACCCAAAAGGAAACCTGCTGTAGGTCCACCAAGTGTCTGGCCATAACCATACCAGTTTGGAGCAGAAAGCAGTCCTGGTAAAACAGTTCCGCTGTTCTCGTTGTAGCTGAAATCCAACTGTCTGATGGATGCCAGACCATATGCCAGACTTTGGCCTATATTAAGTTTGTTTTTGAATTTGTAATCCTTATACCTGAATCTCCTTTTCTCCCACTGGGCAGTATAGACGGTGTTTAGGGAATCAATTTCACGTCTTCTTTTCTGCATTGTAGTATTGATGTCGCGGAAGTATTTCAGTTTACTGAAGAGTTTAGGAAAATCCGCTGAGGCCGTGGCAACAACTGTATTGGTATTCTGGCCAATGGTGCCCAGACTCCCCTCGGGACTTGTTAGTAATGCAGTAGAGCGTGAGTTCCAGTTGTAGGTCATGCCATATCCAAGTTCGGCGTCAATGAAGTCAATGAAAGGCAAATATTCAAAAGGTAAACGGTAATTGGCCTGAATCCGGTGGTTGTAAAGAACAGGCCGGCCTGCGCGGAACATATTCTGAAAGATGGATTTATTATCCATTTGATTAACATCCAGATTATCATTCAGGGTACGCATCACTGAGTTCACTTCGAGTTTGAGAGATTTGGTAAAATTCCAACCCAGACCATACTGCCAGCCGAAATAGAAATTCCGGTTTTTCAGCACATCAAAATCGCTGCCCAGATTACCGTTCAGCAAAGCCTCAATATTCCTGAATTCAAGTTCATTGTAATTACGGTCAATGTCTGTACGGAATGACAGTCTAGTTGGAACAGGATTTATGTTGAATTCCTTCACCCATCTTAAATATTTGGCAGACTTAGCTGTATCACTGATCATCTTTTGGAACGGCCTCAGAACCCACGGTTTGAAATTGTAATTGTAGTCCAGATTTCCGCGCAGGTATTGTCTGTAATTATTCTTAGTATATATATCGCGGAAGTAATCGTCATTATAAACCATGGTAAGCGAGAGGTTCTCCACATCATACGGTCTTGGTTTCCGCTGTGGATTCATCCTTTCCTTACGCATATTCACGACACCTAAACTCCGCTGCTGAGTATAGGTGCGCGCAACATCCTTAAGCTGTTCCCTGTTTGCAGCTTTACTGAATTCCACATCATTGTCGAGCGGATTGTACTTCGGATCTTCAATGGTTTGGGAATAGGAATAATTAACCGGAATCTTGATACCCGTTTTTTCCGGAAGGAATTTATCCACGTTTACAGACGCATTAACATTGAATGCCGACTGGGTAGACTGTGTCCTTTCGGCGGGACGTGAATCTATATTACCAAAACCAATTGTAGAATAGGCAGCATTCGTATTCACCAGGGCAAAATCACCCAGGTTGAAATTCAAACTTGCATTTCCGGCATAGCCACCTTTATTCTCAATATCCGAAAGGCGGATTTCATTAACCCATAGGATAAGGTCTTTGCCTGTTCCCCTGATTTCATTACGCACACCGACCATAATAGTGGTAATTCCGCCCAAAGTCGGACGTCCTTTGATGAAGATTTTCTTATACTCATCTCCGTACTGCATGTACTGGTAACGGTCCATGATCTGTGCACCCGATTTGTCACGCAGGATCTTTGCATCCACAAAATTCTGCACCTCAAGATCCACTTCGTTTTCGGTGGGCCAAATATCCAGGGGTGAAACCGCTGTCTTAGGCGTGTACTTCAGCGATGCTTCATATTCATAGTAGTTGTCTGTAGCATCACTACCCATACGGATAAAGAACTTCGTGTTGGGATCCACTGTATTCTGGAAGGGATCTGCATCGTTCAGGTTCTGGGCATGAACAAAAAGTTTCAGCTTCTTGAACCTTCTAAGGTCCAGACTTGTATTTTTGAATACACCACGAGATTCATTGGAAAGACCTTTTACCTTCATATAAAGTGAGCCTTCGTTCTGACGCTGTGCACCTGCGTTACCGCTCAGCACCTGGCGGTCAATTCCCGGAGGCAATACGTAAGGTGGCTGGTTCAGTCCGTTTTCCTCCAGATTTACACTCCCAACTTCAAAGTTGGAATTGTTTACAAGTGTTGTTCCCTCATCGGTTCCGCCTCCGGTTAAAGTAGGGAAGATATTCTTGGTATACTTTCTCCAGTCCGAGCGGATCAGGTCAAACGTCCCCAACCTTATTGTGGAAGTCTCATCGAAACCGGTAAGCAGAAGTCTGGCAAAACGTACATTGTTGAGTACGGAAGGGTCATTATCACCGGCTGTACTCACATAGTCCGCTACAGGAATTCTCACGAGGTACCATTTTACATCGCTTGTAGTTCCGTTCTCAAAAGTAACGGGAACTGTTTTCTCGTCTACAATATGATTGGTCTGCCCGGCAGCAAGGCTGGCAGGATCCAGATTTACTTCGTATTGGTTGTAATACTCACTTTGGTCCAGGTTGAAATCACGGTTTACATCTTCCGCATCCGGTGTTTGGGAGGCTACTTCCAGTGAATTGCTTCTGGAATTCCCTTCAGGATTTCTGAAATACCGGTAACGTTCCCGAACGGACGATGCCAGGTTACCCGGAAACTGGTCATTAAGGTAGAAAACAAAATCGTCGGCAGCCGGATCCGGAAGGTTGGTCACAGGATTTATAAACGACGTCCCGAACATCAGTGATTCAGCACCGGCATCCAGGCCGTCCAGGCCTAAATCCTGCTGCGTTCTTTCAGTACCTTCTGTTGAAAAGGCATAAAGGATAGGCGGTTGCTTAGGCTGAACACCCAGATTTGAATTGGAAACGGTTGTGGGTGCAGATGGTGTAGGCAAACCATTTTCATACTGCATAAGGCCGTCTTTCAGTACATCTTCGGAAACGTTACCCAATTGCAGTAACATTTTGGGGTTTGCACCAAGATTATTGCCGTCGGCATAAGGGTCCATCATCCAGAATTCAACATATTCGATATTTGAGTTGATGAAATTGGAGACAGAAATGGGACGCATCAGTCCACCCCAGCGCTGCTGTGTGGTTTCGGGATTCGGATTGGCATTATAAGGTCCGCGTTCCTGTGGATAATAAGTGATGTCGAAAGTATTGGTGAAAACCTGCTCGCCGGCAACAAGATCTTTACTGTTAAAAAGTTCCTGTACACGCACGCGACGCGACGCATGGTTGGAAACTGCCTGGGCATCTATGCCGTTTGGAGCATCGCCACCCACTCCCCAGAATCTTGGATCTATATTGTACCACGTAACCAGACCTCTGCCGTACCCATTAAGCAACGTATTATTCTGTCCGGCGCCGGCAAAAACCGGATCCAGCTGATTCTTTTCAGGCTTTGAAGCCAGGGACCATGCTGAAGGTTCCTTTAAAGAAATTCTTGATGTGGTTTGTTCAAAATCGTCAATATAAGACTGGTTGTTTATGGCATTGTTCAGACCCGGAATAAGATAGGCCCCTTCCATTTTGAAGTTAAGGTTGGACGGAGCTTCAGTATTGACCAGAGGAATTTTATCGGCAAGTCGGGTGAGGAAAGGCAGCTGATTATTGTACATCAGATTAATGCCTGCCATTGTATTGTTCACGGCTTCCTGACCAAAATTGACCTTTTGGGTAAGTGGCGCTTCGGAATAATTCACTACCGTACCGCCCAGGATGAAGTTGTCGCTGAATCTTCTTTCCAAATTCAGTCCCAGGAAACGTTTGCGCTGGGTATTGAAAGTAAGCTGGTTCTCCAGTGAGATATTGATGGCCTGACCGCTTTGTTTAACCTGTTCGTTGATGATGGTTACCTGTCCGAGCATATAATCCACAGTATAGTCCGCCCCTTCTGTAAGCTGTACGCCATTGGCAGTAACTTTTACCGAACCCTGCGGCACATTTATAGCACCAAGTGAAATTCCCTGTCCCTGCGAACCCTTATATCTTCCTTCCATGGTATAACGCAGTGCCAGATTGCTTTGCGATGCTACCTGCTTTTGCTGTGTATACAGGTCGGTGAAAACATACTGAGGATCGTTGCTGCCCAGGACAGACGCAAGGTGGCTACCGAAAGGCTGCACCTTTGTAAAGATAACCCGCCCATCTTCCGGACGGATGGTGATATTGGGCACAAAATCGAAGATACCGTCGCCCAGCTGACCATTGCTGGACTGTAAATCGTTATTCAGGTTCAGCCGGTCCCAATTCATAAGTTTCAGCAGGTTGATGTCCTGAACCGGAGTATTGGGAAGATAGTTAACTTTTCCACCTGTCTGCGTGTCACGGTAGTAGATGTTCAGCATGAAATTGTCCGGGTCTACCTGCATACTTTCCAGCGAATACATGTTCTTCATCATCAGGTCCCACATTGGTGATGTTGTTTTCACATTGGTATTCGGCTTCAGCACTTTGGTAATCACCACGGGACTCTCCTCGGAGAATTCACCAACTTTATAAACCTGGTTGGAGCCGCTTACAGTATAGGAATAAGAGACAGCGAGAAGCTGATTGTCATTAAGTTTTTGATTTAACGAAACGTAACCCAACTGAGGATGGTAACGGAATTCGTTTTCGGACAGTCGGCGGGCTTTACGGTTAAAGATGAAATGCTCACCGTCCTGATAAGTTTCTGTGCCACCTGCGGCGTTTGGCAAGGCCTGACCGTTTATGGTATTGTAAGCAGTATTAACGTCTCTAAGACCCGGCCCAAGTCCGTTCACTGCCTGGTAAAGGTTGTTTTGTGAATTATCCGGCAGTCCGGAAATTCCATCTCCCAGGTCACGGATTCCCACGATACTTTTCTGATAGGACAGGTTGCCGTTGCCCTGATCCAATACCCAGGCTTCAATACGGTTGATGTTGATCCGGGAATTGATTTGCGGGTAATTCAGTAGGGCCTGATCATAGTCATTCAGGAAATAATGCCCCAGGAAATAGTGCTGGTTATCCTCATAATCAATCGCATTGATTTTAAATGTGCTCATTACACCACCGCCCTGTACAACGATATTACGTGCCTCGCCCTGCTGCTGGGAAAAGACCACGGTTCCGTAGGTCTTGCCGGCCTGGAATTCAGTTTTAATACCAAAAAGTGACTCTGACCCACGGATAAGACTGGTGGAAAGCGGCATATTCACATTACCGAACTCAACTCTTTTTATAAACTTATCTTCACCACCTGTAGTAGGATCATTCAATCCTTTGCTCTGCAGGTCTTTCCAGGTGCCTTTGGCCTGCCAAACAAGGTTCATCCTGTTCTCGAACGCAAAGCCGCTCTGGGTGTCATAGTTAGCCTTAAGCTGCAGGTTTTCACCTACTTTCCCCAGCAATCCCAGCTGTATACGCTGCTCAATGTCAAAAGCGAAACTGGTCCTGTTTTGAGGCAGAATCAGCGGATTATCAATTTTTTGGTAGAGGCCGCCCAAATCAAAAGAGGCGAAACCGGAAGGAATGATTTCAATCTTGTTTCCGCCAAAAATACTTTCGAAAATCTTATTCCGTACACTCAGCGTAGGCAGAATTCCCTGCCGGCGTGCTTCGTCCACATCCTTGCGGAACATGAGGCTGTAACGGTCGGACTTGTCACGGTAGTAGTCTCGGGAAGCCTGCATCATCATGAAATCCTGGTATTCCTTTGGCGTCATTACAAACGGCGGTCCGGTTACGATATCACCAATTTTGGGATACACATAGTACATCCCCGTCTTAATATCGTAAAAACCTTCGTAAACGGTAGGGTCCGGAAGTTCATATTCCGTCCGCACTGAGGCTTCATTTTCAGGAGTTTGCTGCGCGTAGGTTGAGAGGGAGAAACACAGAAAAAATACGGCGAGCAGTTTATAGAGCAAGAGGCTGTTTTTTACCAAAATATTAAATGTTTTTTAAAATTTGTTTTACCAAATCTTCTACGGAAAGGTCGGGATTTTGCTTAAGTATACGGTCTGCAATTTTTTCACTCATCTTCTTTGGTATACCCAAAACCTCTAATGCAGATAACGACTCGTCCTTTACTTTATTATCTACAAATGTAGAAATATTTTCACCTGAAACGTTGAATTTTAATACCTTATCACGCAGGTCTACAATAATCCTTTCGGCGGTTTTGGCACCGATCCCTTTCACTTTCTGAAGCAGCACACTGTTACCACTTTGAATACCGTTTGCAATCTCTTCCAGGCTGAGCGAAGAAAGCATAATAAGCGCCGAGGCCGGACCTACGCCGGTTACAGAAATGAGCAGGTTAAAAAGTTCTTTTTCTTCCTTGGTATAGAAGCCAAAAAGCAGCTGTGCATCCTCGCGGATGATCTGCTGAATAAACAGCAAGGTTTCGGCACCCTGGGTCATGCGGTGTGAAGTCTGAAGGCTGATACCGGTATAGTAACCAACGCCTCCAACATCCAGAACAGCGTAAGTGGGGGTAAGCTCCTGTACTAAACCTTTTAAGGAGTAAATCATGTTAAAAATTGAAGTATCCAAATATAGGAAAATGGCGACAAAGTAAAAATGCAGCCTGTTAAGCTGCATTGATTGATAATTTGCGATGTACAAGTATGCTGACAGTAATACTACATCAACATAATCAGGACGAATAATCCTCCGGCGGTAAGGACAGTCAGAACACTGCTCAAAAGTTGCCGTTTCGGTCTGGATGTTTCATTTCCATAACGGACAACTCCATAAAGTGCCCAGAACGCATATACCAAATTAACAGCTGCCAATAAGATTAATAATTCCGTGAATTTAAAAGTTTCAATTCTCCTTACAAGGCCCTGCGCAATATAGAGCAGCAAAGTCGTGAACTGCGATGCCGAAGAATGCTTCTTTAAAGTTTCTATTTCCATATCTCTGTTATACTGATACTGACATATATTGACAAAGATACTGATAAATATAAATACAGCAACAGACCTTCAACCCAATTATTTCGCCTCTCTGCGCTGCGCATCCAGCACGGCAATGGTGGCAAGGTTGACAATCTCGTCTACACTGGCGCGCATCTGAAGTACATGCACCGGCTGTTTCAAGCCCATCAGTATTGGACCTACCACCTGAGCCACTTTCATTCCGCGGATAATCTTATAAGCGATATTGGCACTTTCGAGATTAGGGAAAACGAAGGTATTGGCAGGTGTACTACCAAGTTTGGAGAAAGGATAGTCGGCCAAATGATCTGCGTTCATCGCAAAATCCGGCTGGATTTCTCCGTCAACAATCATCTTGGGATATTTTTCGTGCAGGATAGAGACCGCTTTGGATACTTTACGGGAGGTTTCTGAAATGGAGGCAAAATTTTCGTACGCCAGCATTGCGATCCGTGGTTCAATAGCAAAAGATTTCACGGTTTTCTCCGACATCCGGGCAATATTTACCAGATCTTCTGCGCTTGGATTGGCCTGAACCGATGTATCTGCAAAGAAAATCGGCTTCTTGCCAGACAGGATCATCATCATAGACGCGATCTTCTCTACCCCATTTTCTTTTTCAATCACCTTAAGAACAGGTCTAAGGACCGAAGTGTAGTTTTTGGAAAAACCGACGATTAGAGCATCGGTATCGTTATGTTTAAGCATAAGCGGACCGAAATAATCGCGCTGCCTTACATACCGCTTTGCTTTATATTCGTTCATTCCCTTCCGCTGGCGCAACTTCCAGAGGGTCTCACGGTATTTAATACGGTTTTCCTTCTGGTCATCGTCTATCGGATCCACGATGGGGACATCGAGGTTGATCCCGTAGGTTTCCATCTGTTCCTTGATGAATTTCTTGTCACCAAGCAAAATTGGATGCGCAATGCCTTCCTCGTAAAGAATTTGCGCAGCTTTCAGCACATTATATTCCTCTGCATTGCCCAATGTAACACGTTTCGGATTGGACCTGGCGCGGGTTTGCATCATCCGGATCAGCTTTTCGTCGCGGCCCATGCGGTCCAGCAGGCTGGTCTCGTAGTCCTCAAAACTTGCAATAGGCCTGCCGGCAACACCACTTTCCATCGCGGCCTTCGCAACTGCGATTGAAACTGTGGTAATGAGGCGGTTATCAAAAGGTTTAGGTATGAAATAAGATCTGCCGAAACTTAAATTACGTGAATTATAGGCCAGCATAACGGCTTCAGGCACAGGCTCTTTAGCCAGTTCAGCAATCGCCAGCACCGCTGCCAGCTTCATCGCTTCATTAATGGTGGATGCCTGAACATCCAGCGCTCCCCGGAAAATATAAGGGAAACCCAGTACATTGTTCACCTGGTTAGGATAATCGCTGCGTCCAGTGGCCATTATGACATCCGGGCGGGTTTGCATGGCAAGATCGTAGTCGATCTCGGGTGTTGGATTGGCCAAACCAAAAACTATAGGATTTACGGCCATTGTATTCAGCATCGCGGGGGTCATCACATCACCTTTGGAAAGTCCGATAAAGACATCGGCACCAACTAGAGCTTCTTCCAGTGTGCGCAAGTTTGTATTGGCGATAAAATCCAGCTTTTCCGGCGTTAGATTCTGTCTGTCCTGATGGATCACACCTTTGCTGTCGCACATCAGTATATTCTCCTTCCTCAGGCCCAGTTCCAGATAGAGTTTGGTACAGGCAATAGCTGCGGCACCGGCCCCGTTTACCACCAGCCTTACCTCATCTATCTTCTTCCCGGCAATTTCGAGGGCGTTGATCAGAGCTGCGGCGGAAATGATGGCCGTTCCATGCTGGTCGTCGTGCATCAGTGGGATGTCCAACTCATCTTTCAGGCGCTGTTCTATATAAAAAGCCTCCGGAGCTTTAATATCTTCCAGGTTGATACCGCCGAATGTGGGTGCGATGCCTTTCACGATATCGATAAATTTATCGGGATCCTTTTCATTGATCTCAATATCAAAGACATTGATATCTGCAAATATCTTGAACAGCAGGCCCTTACCTTCCATGACAGGTTTAGACGCTTCGGCACCAATATCTCCAAGACCCAGAACGGCGGTACCGTTTGATATTACGGCTACAAGATTGCCTTTTCCGGTATAATCGTATACTGCCTGAGGATTCTTCTCAATTTCCAGACATGGAACCGCTACTCCGGGCGAGTAAGCCAACGATAAATCACGTGCGGAAGAATGTGGTTTGGAAGGGATTACTTCTATTTTCCCTTTAGGTTCTGCTCTATGGTAATCCAGGGCTGCCTGGTTAAAGTTTTTTTCGTCTCTGTTTGTTTTGATTGACATTCTGAAGATTTTAACAATATATTAATGAAGTTCCGGCAGAAGGTATTTTTTATGATACGCTACCAGACTTTCTATGGGTTTCTGCACCACGGTCCCTACCCTAAGATTAAGTTCGGCGGCGGCGGCGCGCAGGATATCCTCATAATAAAAGGCTATTGAACCTATGAAGTTAATCTCCGAACTGTTTGCCTCTTCGTAAGGCAGGACCTGGTAATCCAGAAAATTTTTCATTTCGTCGAAAACCATATTCTGGAAATAGGGATGTGATTTGTTTTCCACGACGAATTTGTTGAAATCAGCCAGATACGCATTAGCGCGCGGGCTGTGATACATATGTTTAAGCGCATCCTCAATGGTGAGTTGATAGCGTTCCGAAAACTTGATATGAAGGTCATGCGGGAGTTTTTTCATGAAGAAGCGCCTAAGCAGGTGCTTGCCCATTGCGCTGCCGCTGCCCTCATCACCAATCAGGAAGCCAAGGGAAGGCAATTCCCGCCTTACCACATTTCCGTCAAAGTAACAGGAGTTGGAACCCGTACCCAAAATACAGATAATCGCGGGCTTGCCGTTGTAGGCAGCATAGGCAGCTGCAGTGAGATCTTCCTTAACCACAATTTCAGCATTACGGAATACTTTCCGAAGCTCCCGGTCAACCACGGCGGCATTTTCGGCCACGCCGCAACCGGAGCCATAGAAAAAAACCTTCTGCATACTGTCTTTAACAGTGAGAAGGTTTTGGTTTCTCTCAATTTCCGGAACAATTAGTTCGGGACTGATTATATTCGGATTAAAGCCTGTAGTTTCGGTTTTCAGGAACAAGTTTCCAAATTTATCCAAAACGACCCAGTCGCATTTGGTAGAACCGCCATCAACAATAGCTATCATATTTCATCTTTTAGGAAAACGAAGCGCTAAAATAGGAATAAATTTATGATGTAGCAGTATATTGGATACCGAAGCGCCTACTTCATCCCGCGCGTTCCACCAACCATGACTCAATTTCATCTTCCAGAAAAGTTGTCTGCAGTTTAAAAGAATTAATGAAATCATCGGGAATACTGACACCTTCTGTAGTTTCATGCTTCCAGAGTTCTTCAGAAAGAAGTTCGTACTCATCGAACACTCTTTTGAAACGTGGATTGGTCTTTTCCAGCACAGCAATTTTGTCCTGCTGGCCCCGGAATTTTCTGTATGGATTGGGATTTTTCATTTCAGTCAGTCTTACTAAATTAATTAATGATGAAAGGGAGAGCCAAAGGCAGGCTTGGCACATGCTTTCAACACATTGAAAGCAAGCTTGTTACAAAGTACGCTCCATTATGAAAAAATAAAGTTAGAAAGAAATGGAACGCAAAAAAATAGTTTAACACAATTTTAAAACATTTAACATTATATGTAAATTTGTACTTTTCCAATTATGATGAAGCAACTGCTGTTGAAACAAAAACAGGTATTATCGTTTATTTTTGCAGGAGGGGCAAGTGCAGTTGTAGAAATCGGAAGTTTTAAGGTTTTCAGTCTTTTTCTGCCTCAAGTCCTGGCCTGGGAAGAGAATATTTTTGGCATCCACTACCCGCTCAGTAACATCCTCTCCACTACCTGCGGCATTTTCTTCAATTACTTTCTGAGTATATGGTTCGTGTTCGAAAGGGGTAAACATTCCAGGAGACGGGAGTTTGCTTATTTTATGTTTGTGTCCTTTTTCTCAACACTTCTCAGTTTAACAGTCTTCCAGATATTCTACTATTTTGTGTTCCGCGATAATCTGAATCTGGGCTTCTACACCCTCAGTCCTATTATGATCAGTAAGATTTCGGCTATTGGACTGGTATCCATCATCAACTATACCCTAAAAAAAAGGGTGATCTTCAACGGATAAAATTCCTATTTTTGACCCTTTACGCGAAATTATGACCCATATCCTCAATTATATATGGCGCGCCTGGTTTATCCTGCTGGCCTTTGTTTTCATCATCTTATTCTGCATCCCGGTTCTTCTGCTTTCCATCCGCGAAAAGGATTTTAAATATGCCTATGTATTTATCTGGCTTTTCTGCGTCATTGTCTTTTTCGGGATGGGCTTCCGCTACAGCCTCATCAGAAAAACAAGCGAAAAACTGGACAGAAACCGAAACTATATCTTCATTGCCAACCATACCTCAACTATTGACATCATGCTGATGACCGTACTGCACAAGCATCATCCGGTCTGTTTCATTGGCAAGGCGGAACTTGCAAAAATTCCCATTTTCGGAATTCTGTACAAACGGATCGCCATCCTGGTAGACAGAAAAAGTCCGAAAAGCCGCGCTGATGTCTACCGTCGCGCTGCCGAGAAGATGAGCCACGGCCAAAACATCGTTATTTTCCCGGAAGGCGGTGTAGCCGAAGATCCAAATATTCTGCTGGACGAATTTAAGGACGGTGCATTTATATTATCCACCAAACATGATTTCCCCATCGCAGTGTACACATTTGCCGGTTTAAAGGAAATGTTTCCCTTTGACAACGGAAAAGGGCATCCCGGTAAAGTAACTGTATATCTGAACAAGATTATGGAGCCAACCAGCGTGAATGAAATGAAGCCGGCCTGTTTCCGCGAAATTAAAAGCACCCTGGAGCAGCATTATTCCAAACAATAAAAAATTATATTTGTTAAAAGAAACCTTAACTCTATGTCTGCAAAAAACCAACCTACCAATTATCCAGCACTGTACACCCTGATTCTGGTGTTCTTTTTCTGGGGATTCATCGCTGCCGGAAACAGCATTTTCATTCCCTTCTGCAAGAACTATTTCTCGCTGGACCAGTTTCAGTCGCAGCTTATTGATTTTGCCTTCTATACCGCCTACTTTCTGGGCGCCCTTGTACTTTTCATAGGCAGCACACTGAAGGGTTTTGACATCATTGGACGGTGGGGTTTCAAAAACAGTATCGTGTATGGCCTTCTGCTTTCGGCAGTGGGTGCTGCTATTATGATATTTGCGGTGAAGAGTAATGTCTATTACGGTATGCTCATTGGTCTTTTTGTAGTTGCACTGGGATTTTCCATTCAGCAAACCGCTGCAAATCCATTTGCCATCTTACTGGGAGACCCTAAAACAGGTGCCAGCCGCCAAAATCTGGCGGGTGGGATCAATTCCTTCGGTACATCCATCGGTCCCATCATCGTAGGTCTGGCGCTCTTCGGCACCACCGCCACTGTAGATGACGACCAGATCAAACACCTGGCCCTGGATAAGGTAATCCTACTGTATACGGCCGTGGGTGCGCTTTTCCTGATCGCAGCCGGGATTTTTTACTTCTCAAAGAAGTTGCCTGCAGGAATCATCAATGAACCGATGGAGAACGCCGGAAAAGCCAGAACGAACCTCATCATTATGACTTTACTGGTGATTATCTGCTTTATCCCAGTTTTCGCAAGTTATAACTCAGATTCAGCAAAGAGAATTGAAGTACTTAACACCGAGATCACAACCCTGAACAGCAGCATTGCTGCACAGCCAAGCGGAGATGACCGGGAAGCCACAGCGAACGCGATTGCTGTAAAAACTGCTGAGATGGAAGCGATCAAACATCCGCTGGAAAGAACCAGGATGATTTACCTGACAGGGGCGCTGCTGGCTGTGGTACTTTGCCTTGTTTTTGCCAATGTAAAGTCCAAAAAGCAACCCGAGGGCTGGGGCGCAATGAAATACCCACAACTTGTTTTGGGTATGCTTGGAATTCTGGCGTATGTGGGAGTTGAGGTGGCGATAGGAAGTAATTTGGGAGAACTGTTAAGTTTGCCGGAATTCGGCGGACATCAGTCTTCAGATCTGGCGCCCTACATTTCCATGTATTGGGGAAGTTTAATGATCGGCCGGTGGACCGGAGCTATAAGTGTATTCAACTTAACCAAGCAGCAGCAAATCGCTGCTACCATCGTAGTCCCGCTGATTGCCTTTCTGGTAATCATTGGCATCAATACCATTGCCGAAAAGGATATGTCGCACCTGTATTATTATGTCATCTGCGTATTTATACAAATAGTCCTTTTCCTGCTTACCAAAAATAAACCTGCACTAACTCTGATCATATTCGGTGCATTCGGTATAACAGCTATGCTTATCGGGTTGTTTACCACGGGTAATATAGCCATCTATGCGTTCCTGTCGGGCGGACTGGCCTGCAGCATCATGTGGCCCTCCATCTTTGCACTGGCCATTACAGGACTTGGCAAATACACAGCACAGGGTTCCGCATTTTTAGTAATGATGATCCTGGGTGGCGGTATCATTCCACCGCTGCAGGGTAAACTTTCCGACATCATCGGTATTCACAGCTCCTACATTATCCCGGTTTTATGCTTTGTCTATATTACCGTCTTCGCCTATCTGGCTAAGAAAGCACTGCACAAACAGGGTATAGATGTTGATGATCTGGAAACAGAACGTGCGCACTGACAGCAGAAAGACATATCATAAAAAAAGGTTCTGGGCAGGTATTTTACTTGCCCAGGCTGTTCTGTTTTACCTGCTTTCGAAGTCAGACAGGATGGTTTCACTGTTCGAGCGGTTTTTTGCCTGGCAAAAGGATGTCCATCAGCGGATTTTTGCAGGTGCAGGATTTTCAGTAGGCGATGCATTATATATTACCCTTGTAATAGCGTTTGGGCTGATCCTGTATGGTCTTGGCCGGAGAAGGCTGAGAAATCGTTCAGTGCTGTCCCTGCTTATACTGCTCAATCTACTTTACTTCACCTATCATATATGGTGGGGCATGCTTTACTTCCAGAAGCCCATCAGCGACCAATTACCGGAAGTGGAAATCACAGATGAAAAACTTAAGAAGTTAGCTTTACGGTATCTTGAACTTTCCCGCGAAAGCAAGCTTGAAGTAAAAGAAGACCGGAATGGTGTTTTTAAGATTTACGACCCCGTAAAAATTCAGCATACAATTGTTAAATTTCAAAATGAAGGCGTGCTATATAATATGGTGAATAATGGGGATTCAGTCTTATCCTTTAAGCCCAGTCTCTTCAGCCGCATAATAAGTTATACGGGAATTCAGGGATATTACAACCCCTTCACAGCCGAAGCTCAGTATAATCCGGAACTGCCTTCCACCTACCTTCCATTTACGCTGGCACACGAGCATGCCCATCAAACCGGATTTGCTCGCGAACAGGAGGCCAACTTCATAGCCTTCCTGACGGGAAAGCACTCCGGTGATCCCAACCTTAGATACAGTACTTATTATTATGTGCTGAAGTCTTTGCTGAATGCCCTGGTGGAATCCGATCCGGAATTTGTGAAAGAGGTCTTGCGGAATTATTCTCCCGGTATGAAACGCGACCGTATGGCAGAACTGATGTTCAGGAAAAAACATGAAGGCTGGCTGGAGGAATTCTTTGGGATGACCAATGACCTGTTTCTTAAATCGAACCGACAGGATGGTGCCGTAACCTATTCCTATTTTGTGAATTTGCTGGTACGTTATGAAGAAACGAACGCGCTTAAACGCTAAAAAAAGAACCGCTTCTTGCGAAGCGGTTCAAAAAACACAAATGATGAAAAAAAATTTATTGCCTCTTCGGAGTACAAGCCTCCTGAAAGCCCTGTAAAAGTATAACTATTTGTGTAATCCACCAACTTTTATTTAATTGATTTTTGCTTTTGTTTAACATCCCACTATCTATCAATCAATTACGGTAGCTGTATTTTTTGGGAAAATGCATTTTTGTTGTTTAAACATTACTTACAGTTCTAAAACACATAAAAAAGGATAAAAAAACCTAAATTTTTTTTGATTGAATGTAATTTCGAAAAAATTGCAAATTTTAGGACGAACAGTTCCTGGGTTCAGAAGAAGCCAAAGAACCACAACCGAATAAATACAGAGTGTAGAGTACCCTACTTATTATACGCCTCCTTAAACTGCTGAAGCAGTTCCTCCAGCCTGTGCCTGTGCATAAAGACTTTTTTTACCTCATCATAACGTGGTGAGCGGTATTGGATCTCATGAAAATCCATGCTGCCATTACCTACTTTTACAATGTTCAGGACTTCAATATTGAGTTTTTTAAGTTCGTTTTTGAATTCCTGGAATTCATCAAAAATACTTTTATCCATCTTCTGATCTTTCTATTTCTTCTATTTCGTGCTTCAGCTGGGATTTGTAAAGTGTCGCGTAATAACCATTCTGACGAAGCAAATCCATATGTTTTCCTTCTTCCACAATTCGTCCGCCATCCATCACGATAATTTTATCGGCCTTTTCTATTGTCGACAGACGGTGTGCAATAATGATGGAGGTCCGGTTTTGGGTAATTTTTTCTGTAGCCCGCTGTATCAACTTCTCACTTTCGTGGTCTATGGATGAGGTAGCTTCGTCCAGAATAAGGATTTTCGGATCGGACAAATAGGCCCGGACAAAAGACAGCAATTGCCGCTGACCTAATGAGATCGAAGAGCCACGTTCGCTAACTACATAATCATAACCACCAGGCAGGCTTTCAATGAAGTCGTGCACGCCTACTTCTTCAGCCACCTTGCGGATCTGCTCCATTGTTATGGTATCATCGCCAAAGGAAAGGTTTTCGAAAATACTGCCGTGGAAAAGGAAAACATCCTGAAGTACCACTCCCACATGACTCCTCAGGTTATAAAGTTCGTATTCTTTCAGTTCAATATCATCAAGCAGAATCTTACCGGAATTGATATCATAGAGCCGTGTGATCAGGCTGATAATTGTTGATTTACCAGCACCGGTGGCGCCTACAATGGCAACGGTATCGCCGGGATTTACTTTAAAGCTGATACCCTTCAGGACTTCCTGTTTATCGTCATAAGAAAAATGAACATTCTGAAATTCAATGCGTCCATCAAAATGATCTTTGGACACCTTACCCTCATTGGGCATCGCATCATCTTCATCCATAATTCCCAGAACCCTTTCGGCACCCACTATTCCGCGCTGGATATTGTTGAACCTGTCGGCGATCTGCCGAAGTGGGCGTATCAGCATGGAGATAAACTGTATAAAAGCGATTACCTTACCCGCTGTAATGGTTACATAACCACCATAGAAAAGGATAAAACCAATGAAAAGTGAAGAAATAAGTTCCACCACAGGGAAAAAGAGCGAGAATATAAATACCGTCCGGAGCAGCGCAGCTTTTAGAGTGATGTTGATTTCGTCAAATTTCTTAAACTCGGCTTCCTGACGGTTAAAGACCTGAACCAGCGTCATTCCGCTAAGTCTTTCCTGCACAAAGGAATTCTGGTTGGAGGTCCAGGTGCGCTCATCGCCAAAGGCTTTCTTCAGTCTTTTCTGAAAAAACCGGGTAATTACCACCATCAGAGGAAGAATGGCCAGCGAGATATAACTCAGATTAACATCAACCTGAAACATCATGAACAGTACAAATACAATCCGGAGTATATCTCCAAAAACCATCAGGAAACCGTCTGTGTACACGGTAGCAATAGTTTCCACATCGCCCACTGCACGGGTTACGAGCTGTCCAATAGGCGTCCTGTCGAAAAAGGCAGTACGAAAGTAAATCAGCTTTTCATAAAGCCGCTCCCGGATATCGCGAATGACATTCTGGGAAATGAAATTGGAGAAATAAACCAAAAAGAAATTGAGTAGGGATTCACCAAATACCAAAGCAATCAGGATGTAAATATGCTTCATCATCTGCTCCCGGTCGCCCAGGGCAATGATGTCAGTATCTACGATTTGCATAGTTAGGTATGGCCGGTAGGTAGAAATTACCGACAGGACTACCGAGATAATCAGTGTGATGATAAACCACGACCGAAACTTCATCCCGATCCGGAACAGTCGCTGTATGATTTGCCACGTGGTCTGCTTCTTCATTTTATGCCTCAGACTTACCAATTTCGTTAATTTCGGACATAGGTGCCGCCCTCTCTTTTCTAAACTTTTTCTCTAACAATAAATAGACACCGTACACAGCTCCTATGGATATAATCCAGCCCACAAAATCCACCAAAGTATAACTTGTAAAGGTATTTTCATAAACGGTGTCTGGATATGCAATAGCCATGTATAGTCCATACACAAAGCCAATGACGAACTGCGATCCTATATACACACCAATGCCCAGAAGACCATAGTGCCACTTTACTTTTTTGAATTTTCCCGCCAGTGAGGAATAAAAACGGTAGGCAGCGAAAATAATTAAGATTCCAAGCATTTATTAATTTTTGAAGTTATAACCCACCTCTACCAGGAAAAGTCCCTGTGGCGGTGCGGATGTTCCGGCCAAATTACGGCTTTTGCCATCTATAATCTTATGAAGTTCCTGTGGCGGAATTTTACCGGCACCAATCTCGACCATGGTACCCACGATAGCACGCACCATATTTCTTAAAAACCGGTCGGCCGAAACCGTGAATTTAAGTCCTGAACCATTCTGTTCCCAGAATGCCTTAAATATTTTGCAGTTATTGGTCTTATTGTCGGTATGCAGTTTCGCAAAACTTGTAAAATCTTCGTACTCGAAAAGAATTTTGCAGGCTTCATTCATTGGTTCAATATCAAGTCTGCGTCGCCACAATTGCCAGGCGGAATCCTGCGTGAAGGGATCTTTTTCTGAAGCAATATAGTATTCATAGGTTCGGTACGTAGCACTGAACCGGGCATGAAGGTCATCTGCTACGGGGAAAATCCTTTTTACTGAAATATCCGGTGCCAGAAAACTGTTGAGCCGGTAAGGCAGGTCGGCTGGAATTATACTTTCGGTATTAAAATGTGCAAACATCTGCTTTGCGTGCACTCCCGTATCCGTTCGGCCGGCACCTGTGGTTTTTACCGGTTCACGCAGCATGGTACTCAGTGCTTTTTCAAGTTCCTGCTGAACTGAAATTTCATTTGGCTGGATCTGATAACCGAAAAAGTTTTTACCGTTATAGGCGAACTCAATAAAATACCTCAAAATCTAAAATTACGATGCAAAAATATAGAAATCATTCTAAATCATATACGGCAAAAGTCATGGGTTAATTAGTTAAAGAACTCTTAAAATTGTCTATTTTTGCCCGGTATGAAAAGATGGTACCTCTACCCTTTTTCCCTGCTTTACCACCTTGGTACGGGAATCCGCAATACCTTATATAATATAGGCCTCAAAAAGTCGACACGCTTCCGCACTCCTATCATCAATGTAGGCAACCTGTCTGTAGGCGGCAGCGGGAAATCACCTATGGTAATGTATCTGGCCGATTTGCTTGCCAAAAACTACCGCACCGGAGTACTGTCACGCGGATATGGGCGGGTGACCAAAGGTTACGCCATCGTAAATTACGAAAGCAATTATAAAATGGTGGGTGATGAGGCCATGCAGCTTTTCGAACGTTTCAGGAACCGTTTTGTAATAGGTGTTTCGGAAGAGCGCGTTCCCGGCGCAAAGAAGATCATTGAGGACATGGACCTTGAAGTGCTGGTCCTGGACGATGCCTACCAGCACCGCGCCATCAAAGCAGGTTTCAATATTCTGATGACGGATTATAATGACCCTTATTTCAAAGATTATATCCTGCCGGCTGGCGACCTGCGCGAAAGCCGAAGTGGAGCATCCCGGGCGCAGATCATAATTGTTTCCAAATGCCCAGCTGAACTCACCGACGAAAAAAGGCAGTATTACATCTCCAGAATCCGCCCTCAGCATTATCAAAAGGTATTTTTTTCATCCATCTCGTATGATGAGCAGGTATTTTCACTGAATAAGTCGATTCCTGATAACAACCTGGCTTATTACGACATACTACTGATTACAGGTATTGCCAATCCGAAACCACTGACCGAACATTTGGCTAAATTTTCACAGCGGGTAACCCATCTTAAATTTAAAGACCATCATGATTTCTCTGAAGATGACATCAAGAAAATAATGTCTGAATATAAAAAACTGGGCGAGTATCGGCTGATCCTGACTACCGAAAAGGATTTTGTAAGGCTGAAGACTTTCGATCTGCTCAGGGATCTCGTATTTTACTGGCCTATCAATGTGGTTATAGACAAAAGGGAAGACTTTAACCAGGCTGTTCTGAATTATATCAGATCCAATTCATAGCTGCTGATGATCTGGAGCTTTAGACGGATACAGAACATTCACAATATTTTAACGCTCTAAAGGTTTGTACATTAGATAATTAAACCGTACATTTGCAATCCTTTTGAAGTTATCCGTTGTTCCAAAAGCCTTAAAAACATATCCATTATTAACTCTTTCGCCAGTGGTGATGGGGTTTTCGGCGTTTTAGGTCTTTTGAAATTTCGGATTTCCGAATTTAGGAAAGTAAAAAATATTTTGCACTACTCCGTGAAAAGATATACCGGTGTTGCAATTAGTAAGAGCCGGGAAATGCCCGGGAGCCAGTAATTGTAACGGATAACTTAACCTCCCCGCTTCTCCTGCCAAACTTACTAAATATTTTTTGTGAACAACAAAATATTTTTTAACCCAACACTTTTTTTTATTACTTTATGAGTAAATCTAAAGCTACAAAAAACACTGCGGAATTAGCTGTTAAGGAAAGAATTAACTTTTCTACAGCAAAGGGCCGTGTGGCAGCACCTGATTTCCTGGATGTGCAGATTGCATCCTTCAAGGATTTCTTCCAGCTGGACACGCTTCCGGAATCCCGTGTGAGTGAAGGTCTGTACAAGACTTTTCAGGAAAACTTCCCAATTACCGATTCCCGTAACCAGTTTGTACTGGAATTCCTGGACTATCTGGTAGATTCCCCGCGTTATTCAATTGACGAATGTGTGGAAAGAGGTCTTACCTATTCTGTTCCGCTGAAGGCGAGACTGAAGCTTTACTGTACCGACCCGGAACATGAAGATTTCCAAACGGTTATCCAGGATGTTTATTTGGGGCCTGTACCTTATATGACTCCGTCCGGTTCCTTTATCATTAACGGTGCCGAGCGTGTAATTGTAACCCAACTTCACCGTTCACCGGGTGTGTTCTTCGGACAGACCTACCACGCGAACGGAACCAAACTTTACTATTCCAGAATTATCCCTTTCAAAGGATCATGGATGGAATTTACTACGGACATCAACAACGTAATGTATGCGTACATTGACCGTAAGAAAAAATTGCCTTTAACTACCCTTCTCAGAGCCATCGGTTTTGAATCTGACAAGGACATTCTTCAGATCTTCGACCTTGCTGAAGAAGTAAAGGTTTCCAAAGCAGCACTTAAGAAAGTGGAAGGACGTACCCTTGCCGCAAGAGTTCTGAACACCTGGTTTGAAGATTTCGTTGACGAGGATACAGGTGAGGTGGTTTCCATCGAAAGGAATGAGATCATCCTGGACAGGGAGACCGTTCTTGAAAAAGAGCATATCGATATGATCCTGGAAGCGGGTGTGAAATCCATCCTGATTCATAAGGAAAACTCCAACGAGTTCTCCATTATCCAGAATACACTTCAGAAAGATCCTACCAACTCCGAAAAGGAGGCTGTGGAATACATCTACCGTCAGCTGCGTAACGCAGATCCACCAGATGAGGAAACTGCAAGAGGTATTATTGAGAAACTTTTCTTCTCCGAACAGAGATATTCTCTAGGTGAAGTAGGACGTTACAGACTGAACAAGAAATTGGGTCTTAACATTCCTGACACTACTGAAGTTCTTACAAAAGAGGACATCATTGCCATTGTAAGACACCTTATTGAACTTGTAAACTCAAAGGCGGAGGTTGATGATATTGACCACCTTTCCAACAGAAGGATTAAAACTGTAGGCGAGCAGCTGGCAGGACAGTTCGGCGTGGGCCTTTCCCGTATCGCCAGAACTATCCGCGAGAGAATGAACGTTAGAGATAACGAGATCTTTACGCCTATAGACCTTGTAAACGCGAAAACGTTAACTTCGGTTATCAACTCTTTCTTCGGTACCAACCAGCTTTCGCAGTTCATGGACCAAACCAACCCACTATCGGAAATTACGCACAAGCGCAGACTTTCCGCACTGGGACCTGGCGGACTTTCCAGAGAGCGTGCCGGCTTCGAGGTTCGTGACGTGCATCATACGCACTATGGCCGTATCTGTCCGATTGAAACTCCTGAAGGACCAAACATCGGTCTGATCTCTTCCTTGGGAATTTATGCCAAGATCAATAATTTAGGATTCATCGAAACTCCATACAGAAAAGTGGAAGGCGGAAAGGTAAACCTGAAGTCTGAGCCTATTTATCTGAATGCTGAAGACGAAGAAAATAAAGTTATCGCACAGGCTAACGTGGAACTTAGCGACGAAGGTACTTTTGAAACAGATAGAATCATTGCCCGTTTGGATGGTGACTACCCTGTTGTTGAAGGTAACCAGGTAGACCTGATTGATGTTGCACCGAACCAGATCTCAGGTATTTCGGCATCACTTATTCCATTCCTGGAGCATGACGATGCGAACCGTGCACTGATGGGATCCAACATGATGCGTCAGGCTGTTCCTTTGTTGAAACCTGAAGCTCCGGTTGTTGGTACAGGTCTGGAAAAGCAGGTTGCCAAGGATTCACGTATCCTGATCAATGCAGAAGGAAACGGTGTTGTTGAATATGTTGATGCAGACAAAATCGTGATTAACTACGAAAGAAGCGAAGATGAAGATATCGTAAGCTTCGACTCTTCTGTGAAGACCTATAAACTGACCAAGTTCAGAAAGACCAACCAAAGTACAACCATCACCCTGAGACCTAACGTAAGAGTAGGCGAAAGAGTGGAAAAAGGACAGGTTCTTTGCGACGGTTACGCAACCGAAAACGGTGAGCTTGCACTTGGACGTAACCTTACAGTAGCATTTATGCCATGGAAAGGATACAACTTTGAGGATGCCATCGTTATTAACGAGAAAATCGTTCGTGAGGACTGGTTTACTTCCATCCACGTGGACGAATATTCACTGGAAGTCCGTGATACCAAACTGGGTATGGAAGAGCTTACAGCAGATATCCCTAACGTTTCCGAAGAGGCTACCAAAGACCTTGATGAAAACGGTATGATCCGTATTGGTGCTGAAGTGAAGCCCGGTGACATTATGATTGGTAAGATTACGCCAAAAGGCGAATCCGACCCGACACCGGAAGAAAAATTACTTAGAGCTATCTTCGGTGATAAAGCCGGTGATGTGAAGGATGCTTCCCTGAAAGCTGACTCTTCTCTTAGAGGTGTTGTTATCAACAAAAAGCTTTTCTCCAGAAACATCAAGGATAAAAAGAAAAGAGCTGAAGAAAAGCTGAAGCTTGAGGAAATCGAAAACAGCTACAAAGCGAAATTTGATGACCTTAGAAATACACTTATCGAAAAACTGGGCTCACTGGTAAACGGTAAAACTTCCCAGGGGGTTAATAACGACCTGGAAGAAGAAGTGATCGGTAAAGGTGTTAAATTCACCCATAAACTGCTTACCTCCATTGAAGATTATGTGAACATCAGTGGTGCAGGCTGGACAGTTGATGAGGAGAAAAATGACCTTATCCGCAAGCTGATCCATAACTATAAGATCAAGTTCAACGATATCGCAGGTATCAAGAACCGTGAGAAATTTGCAGTTTCCATAGGTGATGAACTTCCTGCAGGTATCATGAAGCTTGCTAAAGTTTATATTGCCAAGAAGCGTAAGCTGAATGTGGGAGATAAGATGGCAGGCCGTCACGGTAACAAGGGTATCGTATCCAGAATCGTTCGCGAGGAGGATATGCCGTTCCTGGAAGACGGAACACCTGTGGACATCGTACTGAACCCACTTGGGGTACCTTCGCGTATGAACATTGGCCAGATCTACGAAACGGTACTTGGATGGGCCGGTAAAAAACTGGGCCTTAAGTTTGCCACACCAATCTTCGACGGTGCTTCGCTGGAGCAGATCACGGAATATACAGACCAGGCCAACCTACCAAAATACGGAAGTACTTACCTGTATGACGGCGGTACCGGCGAGAGATTCTCACAACCGGCTACAGTGGGTATCATTTACATGCTGAAACTGGGTCACATGGTAGACGACAAGATGCACGCACGTTCCATCGGACCTTACTCCCTTATTACGCAGCAGCCATTAGGTGGTAAAGCGCAGTTCGGTGGTCAGAGATTCGGTGAGATGGAGGTTTGGGCTCTTGAAGCATTTGGTGCATCCAATATCCTTAGGGAAATCCTGACCGTGAAGTCGGATGACGTAATTGGTAGAGCAAAAACATATGAAGCCATTGCCAAAGGTGAGGCTATGCCTGAACCGGGAATTCCTGAATCATTCAACGTATTGCTGCATGAATTACAGGGTCTGGGTCTGGATGTAAGACTTGAAGAATAAATTTTAAATTTTAAATTATGAATTGAATTGTTTCCACGTGGGAGCAGTTTGATAATCAATCTAAAATCTAAAATCTATAATCTAAAATTTCAAAAATGTCAAATAAAAATAAATCAAGCAGATTTAATAAAATCACCATCGGTCTTGCATCACCGGAATCTATCCTGCAGGAATCCAGGGGAGAGATCCTGAAGCCCGAAACCATTAACTACAGAACCCACAAGCCTGAGAGGGACGGTCTGTTCTGCGAGAAAATATTCGGTCCTGTAAAGGATTACGAATGTGCCTGCGGAAAGTACAAGAGAATCCGTTATAAGGGTATCGTTTGTGACCGTTGTGGTGTTGAGGTGACGGAGAAAAAAGTACGTAGAGAGAGAATCGGACATATCAACCTGGTAGTTCCTATTGCTCACATCTGGTACTTCCGTTCTTTACCGAACAAAATAGGTTATCTTTTGGGTATGCCGTCCAAGAAGCTGGACATGATCATCTACTACGAAAGGTATGTAGTTATTCAGCAGGGTATTGCCAAAAAAGCCGACGGTTCTGATTTCGAACCAATGGAATTCCTTACAGAAGAGGAATACCTGGATGTTCTGGAAACCCTGCCGCCGGATAATCAGTATCTGGACGATTCTGACCCAAATAAATTCCTGGCGAAAATGGGTGCCGAGGCCGTGGAAGAGCTTCTGAAAAGAATCAAACTGGACGAACTTTCCTTTGACCTGAGACACAAAGCACATAACGAAGGTTCCAAGCAGAGAAGGACCGAAGCCCTTAAGCGTCTGAATGTGGTTGAAGCTTTAAGAGGAGCAAACACAAGAATGATTAACCGTCCCGAATGGATGGTAATGAGAGTTCTTCCTGTTATACCACCGGAGTTGAGACCATTGGTTCCACTGGATGGAGGACGTTTCGCAACTTCTGACCTTAATGACCTTTACAGAAGGGTGATTATCCGTAATAACCGTTTGAAGAGACTTCTTGAGATCAAAGCTCCGGAAGTTATCCTTCGAAACGAAAAAAGGATGCTTCAGGAATCTGTGGATTCACTTTTCGATAACACCAGAAAATCTTCTGCTGTTAAATCGGAATCCAACAGACCACTGAAATCCCTGTCTGACTCACTGAAAGGTAAGCAGGGACGTTTCCGTCAGAACTTGCTTGGTAAGCGTGTGGATTACTCGGCACGTTCGGTAATTGTTGTAGGACCAAACCTGAAACTTCACGAGTGCGGTATACCTAAAGATATGGCAGCCGAGCTTTACAAACCGTTCATCATCAGAAAACTGATTGAAAGAGGAATTGTAAAGACGGTAAAGTCAGCTAAGAGAATCATCGACAGAAAAGAACCTGTTGTTTATGATATTCTGGAAAATGTTATGAAAGGCCACCCGGTTCTTCTGAACAGGGCACCTACACTTCACCGTTTGGGTATCCAAGCGTTCCAGCCAAAAATGATCGAAGGAAAAGCAATTCAGCTACACCCATTGGTAACCACAGCATTTAACGCGGATTTCGATGGTGACCAGATGGCGGTACACTTACCATTAGGCCCGGAAGCAATTCTGGAAGCTCAGCTTTTAATGTTGGGATCCCAGAACATTCTGAACCCTGCCAACGGTTCCCCTATTACGGTTCCGTCCCAGGACATGGTTTTGGGTCTGTATTTCATGACCAAAGAAGCCCACTCAACGGACGAAGTGAAGATCAAAGGTGAAGGACTTGCCTTCTATTCACCGGAAGAGGTTGAAATTGCGTATGCTGAAGGTCAGATTTCACTTAATGCGAAAGTAAAATGCCGTCTTCCTGTTAAAGAGAACGGTGAGATCGTCACAAGACTGATAGATACTACCGTAGGTAGAATTCTGTTTAACCAGATCGTGCCAAAACAGGTAGGTTTCATCAACGAACTTCTTACTAAGAAGTCGCTGAGAAATGTGATCGGGCGTATCCTGGCCGATACTGACTTCCCGACCACCGTGAAGTTCCTGGACGATATGAAAGACCTGGGTTACGAAAACGCCTTCCGCGGTGGACTATCGTTTAGCCTTGGTGACATCGTGATTCCGGAAGAAAAGAAAACAATGGTTGCACAGGCCGTTGAAAATGTAGATGAGATTAAGGCCAACTATAATATGGGTCTTATTACAGATACAGAAAGATATAACCAGGTAATTGACGTTTGGACCAACACCAACGCCGGACTTACCGAGATGATCATGAGCAGGATGAAAACCGACCAGGGCGGGTTCAACTCTGTGTATATGATGCTTGATTCCGGAGCAAGGGGTTCCAAGGAGCAGATCCGTCAGCTTTCAGGAATGAGAGGTCTGATGGCGAAACCGCAAAAAGCCGGTTCTACAGGTGCTGAGATTATTGAAAACCCAATTGTGGCGAACTTTAAGGAAGGTCTTTCCATCCTTGAGTATTTTATCTCCACCCACGGCGCACGTAAAGGTCTGGCAGATACCGCTCTTAAGACGGCGGATGCCGGTTACCTGACGCGTAGACTTGTGGACGTGGCTCAGGATGTAATCATCACTCAGGACGACTGTGGTACTCTTAGAGGTACTGAAGTTTCTCCATTGAAGAAAAATGATGAGATCGTTGAAAGAATTTCCGAGAGAATCCTGGGTAGGGTTTCTCTGCACGATGTGTATCACCCGGAAACTGACGAACTTCTGATCCATGCTGATACCATCATCAACGAAGCTTATGCTAAACTTGTTGAGGATGCCGGTATTGAGACCATAGAAGTGAGATCTCCGCTGACCTGCGAAACCAAGAAAGGAATCTGCGCCAAGTGCTACGGACGTAACCTGGCAACAGGTAAGCCGATTCACATGGGCGAAGCGGTAGGTGTAATCGGTGCACAGTCTATTGGTGAACCGGGAACTCAGCTTACTCTTAGAACCTTCCACCAGGGGGGAACTGCGGGTAACGTATCCGAAAATCCATCCATCGTTGCACGTAGAGACGGTATCGTTGAAATGGATGAAGTAAGAACAGTTACTTCTGAAAATGAGGAAGGCAAAAAAGCAGAAATCCTTGTTTCACGTTCTACTGAATTCCGTTTGGTAGCCGACAATGAACTTAGAACTCCGCTTATGATCACCAACATCCCTTACGGATCCGAATTATTTGTGAAGCCGGGCGATAAAGTGAAGAAAGGCGATGTAATTGCGAAGTGGGATCCCTATAATGCGGTAATTATTGCAGAATCTGCCGGTAAGGTAGAGTACGAAGATATTATCCAGGGTGTATCCTTCCAGCTTGAGATTGACGAACAAACAGGATTTGAGGAGAAAGTAATCTCTGAATCCCGTAACAAGAAAGCGGTACCAACACTTAAAGTAGTAGATGCCAAAGGTGTTGAGCAGCGCGCTTATAACCTTCCGGTCGGTGCCCACCTTATGGTAAACGATGGTGAGAAGATCAAGGCCGGTAAGGTTATGATCAAGATCCCAAGAAAATCTGCGAAGGCGGGTGATATTACAGGGGGTCTTCCAAGGGTAACTGAACTCTTCGAAGCACGTAACCCATCCAACCCGGCGGTAGTAACTGAAATTGACGGTGTTGTATCTTACGGTAAGATCAAGAGAGGTAACCGCGAACTTATCGTAGAAGCCAAAACCGGTGAAAGAAAGATTTATCTTGTTAAACTTTCCAAGCAGATCCTTGTACAGGAAAATGACTTTGTAACTGCAGGGTCACCACTTTCCGACGGTTCTGTAACTCCGGATGACATCCTGAAAATCAAAGGACCTACAGCCGTACAGGAATATCTTGTGAATGAAATCCAGGAAGTTTACCGTCTGCAGGGTGTAAAGATTGACGACAAGCACTTTGAGATCATCGTACGTCAGATGATGACTAAGGTAGAAATTGTGGACGGTGGCGACACCCAGTTCCTGGAGGGAGCACTGGAACACAAATTCGACTTCCTGGAAGAGAACAACCGTGTATTCGGACTGAAAGTGGTTACGGACGCCGGCGATTCCAAGGAACTGAAGCCGGGTCAGATGATTACTGCCAGAGAGCTCAGAGACGAGAACTCCAAACTGAAGCGTGAGGACCTTGCTCTTGTTGAGGTTCGCGATGCACTGCCAGCCACGGCAACTCCGGTTCTTCAGGGAATCACGAGAGCGGCACTTCAGACGAAGTCCTTCATGTCGGCAGCATCGTTCCAGGAAACTACAAAAGTTCTGAACGAAGCAGCAGTCTCCGGAAAAGTGGATTACCTGACAGGTCTGAAAGAAAACGTAATTGTAGGACACAGAATTCCTGCAGGTACAGGTCTTAAGGACTATCAGAATGTAATCGTAGGCTCCCGCAAAGAGTTTGAGGATATCAATTAATATAGAAATTAGAGGTTAGATTTTAGACATTAGACAATTTGTAAACATTGTGTACAAAGTCGAAACTAAAATTTAACCTCCAATATCTAACATCTAAAGTCTAACAACAAAAATCTAAACTAATAAAATGGACAACAACCAAAACCAAAATCAGGACCCAAACAACATCAACATTAACCTTAACGAAATGGTAGCTGCGGGTGTATACTGTAACCTGGCACTTGTAAACCACTCTCCTTCCGAGTTTGTACTGGACTTCATCCAGCTTATGCCGGGTGTACAGCAGGCAAATGTAAGATCAAGAGTGATCCTTGCACCACTTCACGCTAAGAGAGTGCTTACTGCGCTTCAGCAAAACATCGCAAACTACGAGCAGCAGTTTGGCGAAATCAAGGAAGTTGAGCCTTTCGTATTGGGACAGAACAATAACGTTCAGGCATAATTAAATGCTGAAACCACTTTGTCAAAGTTTGGAACTTTGACAAAGTTTAACAAGGCTAATTTATAATTCCCGGTTCAGTAATGAGCCGGGATTTTTTATGCTTTCAGGAGCCGGGAACCTGCTCTCCGCTGTATCTTTTTTGGTGACTTCGTGCCTCAGCCACCAAAAAAGGATGCCGCTGCGATCAGGGCTATGGGCTGCGGATTCCCGATACAACTTTGTCAAAGTTCCCAACTTTGACAAAGTTTATCCAAAATCAATAATTCAAATAAAAAAAACCCGCACCGGCAACGGTACGGGAATCCTCTCATCATTTGTGTTTCATGGTTATTGAATGAGAATTTTAGAAATCAACTGGTCAAATAGATAATACAGCAAATAAGTGCACCACCCCAACAGAAAAAGATTGTAAACCCGTTCCGTAAGCCGGTACCCTACATAAAAGCGAAATGCACCCCAGGTGTAGGTAAACAGAAGATTTATCACTGCCAGGACTACCATTATCAGCAGATCAGAATGATCAGATAGTGACAATATGTTAACTGAATCAGCCGCAACCGCTATAAGCAGCAGTATACTGAACAGTGCTGTTAAAATGGAGACTTCCTGAAAACCTTTATCTGATGGACGCGTTATTTCCTGCATTTTTCTTTTTTTTAAAGTACTAATTATACTACAAATATAGGTGTGTATACCGCCAAAGTAAGTCGGTTTATATTGACTTAAATTTTAATAAAGTTCTGCACTACTGCGTAGAACTATGCGGTCTTGAGACCTGTAGAGGGATGATAAAGCATCTCAGGGCTCGCAACCTACCGTTCGGATTTTTGAAGACTGACAAATGACCGCACAGTTGTCATGCTGAAAGCATCTCCGCGCCGATAAAAGAACTTCTGGATTCCTCCGGAATGACAAAAGACTGTTTCTGCGCAGTGATTAACACCTACTTTAAAAAGCGGAGCCATCGGCGGAGATTCCTGCGGAATGACAAAAGCGCGCACCAAGTGCCAACCAATGCTTTGTCATGCTGAAACCGTGGTTAGGCGTAGCCAAAGCATCTCCACAGTAAATACGAGCCCGTTAGATTCCTGCGGAATGACAAAAGTGTGCATGAGATGCTGATTCCACTGCTTTGTCATGCTGAAAGCATCACCGCACATACCATCATCCTATCCCCATTCATCCGGAATGGCTATACTCAGCAGTGCTTTAATCCGGTTTTGTCATGCTGAAAGCATCTCAACAGTAATAAGTGTCCGTCCAGATTCCTGCGGAATGACAAAAACGCGCTTAAGGGTTAATCGCTCGCACTGTTGTCATACTGAAAGCATCTCAACAGTAATTAAAGTCCACTATAGATTCCTGCGGAATGACAAAAGCATGCGTCACATGCTGATTCCACTGTTCTGTCATACTGAAAGCATCTCAGCAGTAAATAAAGGCCGGTTAGGTTTCTCCGGTATGACAAAAGTGTGCGCCAAGTACTAACCATTGCTTTGTCATGCTGAAACCGTGGTTAGGCGTAGCCAAAGCATCTCAACAGTAATTAAAGTCCGCTGTAGATTCCTCCGGTATGACAAAATTGTGCGGCAAGTGCTAACCATTGCTTTGTCATGCTGAAACCGTGGTTAGGCGTAGCCAAAGCATCTCAACAGTAATTAAAGTCCGCTGTAGATTCCTTCGGTATGACAAAATTGTGCGCCAAGTGCTAACCATTGCTTTGTCATGCTGAAACCGTGGTTAGGCGTAGCCAAAGCATCTCAGCAGTAAATAAAGGCCGGTTAGATTTCTCCGGTATGACAAATAAGTTTTGTTCCAATTAGCTTGCTTTAAAACACGTTTAATACGATTGGAAACTTTCATTTAGAAATTCCATGTTGGGATTAACCCTCCTGATCAATGCAAGCTTTGAAGTGCGCCGTAAATTCTTAATCTCTTTCTCACGGGCAATACCTTCCTGGATCCACGTAAACTTTTCATAATAGATCAAATAAAAGCACTTATACTTAGCGGTAAAACTGCAAGGATTTAAACATGACGTGTGCTGAGACAACCTTACACCAAGATTATTTGTTACCCCAGTGTACAGGACCGTTCGGTTCTTGTTGGTAAGTATATACACATAGTAAGTGTGCCAGCCATTATCACGTTCCATAGTCAATTTTTATTTACTAGACTCATTAAACAACTAAACTTAATCCAGCACGTCTGCTATTTAGGTGTACGATACGTGCTAAATACATTGCTCTGTCATGCTGCAAGCATCTCCACGCTGATAAAAGAACGTCTAGATTCCTGAGGAATGACAAAAGCGCGCACCAAGTGCTAACCATTGCTTTGTCATGCTGAAACCGTGGTTAGGCGTAGCCAAAGCATCTTCACAGTAAATACGAGCCCGTTAGATTTCTGCGGAATGACAAAAGTGTGCGTCACATGCTGATTCCACTGCTTTGCATGCGGAAAGCATCACCGCACATACCATCCAATCCCAAGTCATCCGGAAGGGTTATACTCACTATTGCTTTAATGCGGTTTTGTCATGCTGAAAGCATCTCAACAGTAATAAATGTCCGTTTGGATTCCTGCGGAATGACAAAAGCGCGCTTAAGTGTTAATCGCTGGCACTGTTGTCATGCTGATGCATCTCCACGCCGATAAAAGTCCGTCTGGATTCCTGCGGAATGACAAAAAGAGGGGACAGCGCGTGACAATACTGCTCATTCCACTGCTTCGTCATGCGGAAAGCATCACCGCACATAGCATACAATCCCTAGTCATCCGGAAGGTCTTTACTCAGCATTGCTTTAATGCGGTTTTGTCATGCTGAAAACATCTCATCAGCTATCAAAATTGCCCGTTCAGATTCCTACGGAATGACAAAAGCGCGCTTAAGGGTTAATCACTGGCATTGTTATCATGCTGAAAGCATCTCATCAGCTATCAAAATTGCCCGTTCAGATTCCTGCGGAATGACAAAAGCACGCTTAAGGTTTAATCGCTGGCACTGTTGTCATGCTGAAAGCATCTCCACGCCGATAAAAGAACGTCTAGATTCCTGAGGAATGACAAAAGTGTGCATCAGATGCTGATTCCACTGCTTTGTCATGCTGAAAGCATCACCGCACATACCATCATCCTATCCCCATTCATCCGTAATGGCTATACTCAGCATTGCTTTAATGCGGTTTTGTCATGCTGAAAGCATCCAAACAGTAAATAAGAGTCCGTTAGATTCCTCCGGAATCACAAAAACGCGCTTAAGGGTTAATCGCTCGCACTGTTGTCATACTGAAAGCATCTCAACCGTTTTTAAAAGTCCGTATAGATTCCTGCGGAATGACAAAAGTGTGCGCCACATGCTGATTCCAATGTGATGTTTGGCTGAAAGCATCGATGCCGTATAATGAAAGCCTTTAGCGTTGCAAGCAACAATCTAGCATTACTGCTTTACTGATCCCTTTAGTTCATACTTTTTTCCATCCCACTTATACAGCGGAAATTCGAAACCGGGGCCACCAATAAGAAGGTCGCGGTAACCGTTAGTCCTTGTCTTGAGTATTTCAACAACTCCCGGAAAACCCAAATGGCTGTCGTAATTTCCTGTTTTGGAATTTTTCACCAGCAGCGTACAGCTGGTACCGGCATATCCGCTCCAGAAACTGTTCCCCCACTGAAGGATGATCTCCTCTGTTCCATCGTCGTTAAGATCGGTTACGGTAACGTCTACGTGAAATGGCGCTTCCTCCTCATCCTTAAAAGTGAACAGATTTTTATCTGATTTGGAAATAACGAATGCAGATGCCTCTGCCGCCTTATTTTTATCGGCGACAGAGAGTTTGGAGGTTACTCCCCGGAAAAGTTTCTCGGCCACGGGAGTAAGCTTAGCCTGACCGGCTTTTGCCACATAATTTATCCGTGCGGAAAACTGAGGATCGGTTAGCTCCAAATGTTCCGCAGAATGTGCTGCCGATACTGTGCAGAACATGAGAGGTAAGATTAATTTTGTTTTCATCATGCGTATGTTTTCAACAAAATTAAAATTAATACCGATTCCGAAATCAGGAAAAACCCCTAATTAATTGATTAGCTAGTGATTATTAGTAAGAACAGCCGACAATTGCTGCTCATAAGCTGGCTTTGCTTTTAGCAAATTTTATAAAAAAAAGTCGGAAAAAGCGAGTGCTTCTTCCGACGCCGTATTTACTGTCTTCAGACAATTTCCGCATTAATTTTAACTTACCTGTCTCTTCAGGCTTTGCATATCAATTACGAAACGGTAGCGAACATCGCTTTTCAGCATACGTTCATAGGCTTCATTAATGTCCTGCATCTTGATCATTTCAATTTCCGGGAGGATGTTTTTCTCACCACAGAAATCCAGCATCTCCTGCGTTTCCTTAATTCCGCCAATAACCGAACCTGCCACCGACTTACGGCCTAAAATAAGCGGAACGGTATGAAGCATGTCTTCCATTTTACCCAAATAACCCACGAGTACTAACGTTCCGCTGATGTTAAGCGTAGCGATATAGGGATTGATATCATGGTCATAAGGCACCGTATCGATTATCAGATCAAACTGACCCGCAGCGTCCTTCATCTCATGTTCGTAGGTTGAAATTATTACAGCATCCGCACCCAGATCCAACGCGTCCTGAATTTTATCCGGCGTCCGGGAAAAGAGGGTTACTTCGGCGCCCAAACCTTTAGCAAGCTTGATAGCCATGTGTCCAAGACCACCCAAACCAACAACCGCCACTCTGCTGCCTTCTTTTACATTCCAGTGCTTCAGTGGTGACCACGTAGTGACTCCGGCACAAAGCAATGGAGCTACGGCTTTCAGGCCCAGGTTTTCCGGAATATGCAGACCGAAGGCTTCGTCCACCACAACAGATTCCGAATAACCGCCATAGGTTCTCTGCCCATTAATGAACGGATCCTTACTGTTATAGGTTCCGGTAGAACCATTAAGGCAGTACTGTTCCAAATCCTGCCGGCAGCTGTCGCATTCGCGGCAGGAATCTACCAAACAGCCCACACCTGCAAGATCGCCTACCTTAAATTTTGTGACTTCAGATCCTACCGCGGTTACCCTTCCAATAATTTCATGTCCGGGAACAGCGGGATAAACCGTACCTCCCCAGTCGTTGCGGGCCGTGTGAAGATCACTGTGACATACGCCGCAGTACATGATTTCAATTTCAATGTCAGTAGGGGTAACTTCCCGGCGCAGGATGGTCATCTGCTCCAGATCTTTATCTTTAGCCTCCGTACCGAAGGCTTTTACTTCTTTAGTATTCATTATTGTTGATTGTTAATGTGATTTATCTTCAAAATTAACGAAAGGAGAAACAGACCTCTATTAATTATTTCTTAAAGTTTCAATAAAAATATTCTGCATAACATACATTATCCTTTTTCGGTGAGGTATTTCCAGTATCGCTTTGGCACATGCTGAATATGCAGCTTCATATTTTTCCTTTCAATGATGTTGGTTTTGATAAAATAGCGTTGCCATAACTGCTGATATTTCCTCTCCTTTTCACTGTATAAATCTGAAGGATTCTTAAGCATGCCCAATTGCTCTGCCTCTGGATAAAAGAAAGTGGTAGCATTAAGGTCGTACACTATGCCGAACTGACGCCTCAAATCATAAATCATCCATTTCTGATCGGCATAACGGTCCTTAAAGAAACGGAAACCTACAGGGAGAACATTGAAGTCGGGTTCCACTTTTGCAAAGAACATTCCATCCTCCAGTTCTTCAAAACGGACAAAAGCATGCAGCCGGTGGATTTCGCGGCCCATACTTTTGCAGATTTTGGCAATGTCCATAATATCGCTGTCGCCAAAATTCTGAAGAATATCTGCTCCGGGATTTTTCACAGACTGCCTCACAGCTGAAAGTATCAAATCGCCGGCTTCGGGTCTTTCCGAAAGATAGACAAGTAACAATTGCCTAACTCCACTTTTGCCCAGGACATTTTCCATTTTTTTTATAACCCTGTCAGCTTTAGACTGATCAGTCATTACCGTATGTACCTCATCAAAAAAAGCATAATGTTGATGATGTTCTTCGCCAATGATGCGCGCCGGTTCGTAACGGTATTCAAAAACCTCAAAAACCGCGGTCATCAAACCCTCAAAGGAACCGTCATGGACAAGCGTGGTCATGCTTTAGAATAAAGTTAGCTGTTGGGAAAAGGGATTCTGATATTTGGATGTCATACCGCTCAGCAGAATTTTTCTGAGATTCTGATCATCTATGAATTTGCTGAAGACATTGGAACTGTCAAATTCAACAAAATATTTAGCCCGGTTCACCGCAACACCCATTTTCCGGAGCTGATCCATCCCCAACTTCTGGAATTTACGGGCCATCAGAATCTTACCTGCTGATTTGGTGCCTATGCCAGGAATACGCAAAATCATTTCTTTTGAAGCTGTGTTAATGTTTACCGGGAACTGCTCACGGTGTCTGAGCGCCCAGGCAAGTTTAGGATCTACTTCCAGGTCAAGGAAAGGCTGTTCCGGATCCAGAATTTCGGTTGCTTCAAAACCGTAAAACCGCATGAGCCAGTCGGCCTGATAAAGCCGGTTCTCCCGCTGCATTGGAACCTGGGAATGGATGGATGGAAGACGGCTGTCCTCCAGGACCGGCACATAACCTGAATAATACACACGTTTCATGTTAAAATTCCGGTAAAAATGATCGGCCACCTTGATGATCTTAAGGTCCGTTTCATTGGTAGCCCCTACAATCATCTGAGTAGATTGACCTGCAGGAGCAAACCTGGGAACTTTCCGGAAGATTTTCTTTTCTTCTTTATAGAGAACCAACTCGTTCTTCACAAAAGTCATTGGTTTAATCATTTCCGAATGCGACTTGTCCGGCGCCAAAAGTTTCAAACCTTTTTCGGTTGGAATTTCAATATTAACGGAGAGCCTGTCGGCATACAGGCCGGCCTCTTTCATGAGTTCGTCGCTTGCTCCCGGAATGGACTTAAGGTGAATATAACCGTTGAAATTATGTTCTAAACGAAGTTTTTTTGCCACCCTAACCAACCTCTCCATTGTGGTATCCGAATCTTTGAAAATTCCTGAACTCAGAAAAAGTCCTTCTATATAATTCCGGCGGTAAAAACTGATGGTGAGGTCTACGACCTCCTCCACCGTAAAGGCAGCTCGCTTTACGTCATTGGTCTTGCGGGAAACACAATAAGCGCAATCATAAATGCAGTGGTTAGTCAGCAGAATTTTGAGCAGCGATACACAGCGTCCGTCTTCCGTATAGGTGTGGCAGATGCCGGAGGCGTGACTGTTACCCAAACCGCCCTTATTCTTACGGTTTCCACCGCTGGATGAACACGAAACATCATACTTGGCTGCATCTGCAAGTATCTCCAGTTTCTCCTGTATGCGTTCAAAATTCATATTATTATGTTAAATGAATACACAAAAATAGTAAATAATCTCGCACTAAAATAATAATTAGTAAAAGATTATACCATTTAAAGTAAGTGTGAAAAACTATTTACTATTAGGCATTCAGTACAGGGAATACACCGTTTCAGACAGGTACCCAAACACTTACATTTCCGGCAGGGACAGGGAAACTTCCCCAGCCGTTTTCGTCGATAACAACCTCTTGCGGAAACCAACCAAGGTAATCACGGAAAGGTTGACCGGCATATTGAAGTCCCATTTCCATAGGTTTTTCATAAGCCTCTTTGTTACTGAGAACCACAGCGCAGCCGGGATGTTCGTCATCACCTTCGCGCACCCACCCCAGACAGTTGGCATCTTCAAAATAGTCGCGTTGTGTACCGTACGCATAAAGTTGTCTGGCTTTAAGCAACTCCTCAATTTTCTCCACCTTATTCAGAAATATTTCCTGCTCATTGCCCTCTTTGTCAACATCTGTATAGTGCGCGCCAAAAAGATCCGGATAAAAAATGCAGGGATAGCCATCTTTGCGCAACAGAATAAGCGCATAGGCAAGAGGTTTGAACCAATGCTCCACCGGTGCTTCCAGTTCCTGCAACGGCTGCGTGTCGTGATTGTCCACTACCGTTACGGAAAGCAGGGGATTTGCAAGTGTAAGTGTATCATCAAACAGGGTGCGGAGGTCATAATCGGCACCCTGCAGTGACGCGACATGCAAGTTGTGATGCAGCGACGAATCGAAGAGACTCATACAGCCTTCAGTGGCTTCAATATATTTCAGCTTAAGATCCAGTGCGCCGGGTGCCCAATATTCACCCACGGCAAAAATATTCTTTCCCGTATTAGCCCGCAGTGTGTAAAGCCATTCCTTATAAAAATCCGGTGACTGGTGCTTCACAGCATCGAGCCGCACACCATCGAATCCGATCTGGTCATGGTACCATTTTCCCCAATGGTTCAGTTCGGCGCGGACAAAGGGATTGCGGTGTTCCAGGTCATTATGCATCAGGAAATCATAATTGCCCAGCTCATCTGAGATAATCTCTTCCCAGCCGTCACCATGATCATGGATGATCTGATAGATGCCGGGTTCCTGTCCCTCGGCATAATCCACACCGGAGAAACACTGGAAATCCCACTTGAAATCGGAGTAAGTTTCGCCCCTTCCCGGAAACGTAAATTTGGTATAACTCTCAATTTCTATCGGTTCGGAGAGTATTTCATGTCTGTTTTCTGGATTGACACGCATTGCGTGAAATTTTTCCTTTTCGTCGCCTCCTGCTTTGTGATTGAGTACAATATCGGCGATTATGGAAATCCCTTTGCTTTTCAGTACGCTGCAGGCGTCCAAATACTGTTCTTTGGTTCCGTATTTTGTAGCGATGCCGCCTTTCTGGTCAAATTCGCCTAAATCAAAAAGGTCGTAGGGATCGTAGCCCACCGAAAAGCCACCACCGGCAGCTTTGTACGCAGGCGGAAACCAGACTGCCGATATTCCAAGTTCTGCAAGATAATCTGCAGCCTGTACGGCTTCGGTATAAAGTGTGGAGTCACCGGCGGAATACCAGTGGAAAAACTGGATCATTGTTGCGTTCATCATTACAATCTGGATGCATCAAGTTAGCAAAAATACTCCACTTTGAAAGTTCGGAAAATGGTGTAGCTGCACACTGTCAGTCTGAGCTTCCGAATCTTTTAATCTCAACTTTCTTTTCGCGTACCTTAAGAATAAAATCTTCCAGGTTTGTTGTAGTCGCGGCCTCCACCTTAATCTCGTCAAAACTGCTTTCGGTATATACGTTCTTCTGGAAGGCCTGATTTTCCAGTGAAACGTGATACTGGCCTACCGGCAAGTAGGCATTGTATTCTCCCAGAGCATTTGTATAAAAAGTAAAAGTCTTTCCGGCAGCAGTTCGGAATATCACAGGTATTCCGGCGACATGCTCCTGAACCTCGTACTGAAATTTTGAAGTTTTCTCGTACCTGATCCGGCCCTTTAAAACACCAGTTTTAACCAGTGGCAGAGCTATGAATTCCTCTTTTTGTTTCAAATCAATTTTTTGATTTTCGCTGTACCACTCGTTCTCATTCGACTTTATTGCATACTCACCGTAGGGCAGTTTGCGGTATTTGATATAGCCGTCGTCGCCGGAGATAAACAGAATGTTGTTGATCTTCACCTTCACACCGTTTGCGGGCTTGTCAGTTCCGGGTTCGTAGGTACCGTTATTATTATGGTCAAAAAAGGTGAATATGCGGATTGTGCCGTTTTTATATTTTACCGTTTCGTCGCCGATAGTGGGCAGGTCCTGAGAAATGCCTAATTGGTAATAAGAATTTGCGCTTCCAAATCCACTCCGGGAAAATTTATTATAGCTATAACTGCCGAAGAGTCTTGTTGTGCGGAGCATCTGGTAATCCAAATTAGAACTTAGCGCGAAGCTTTCCCCATTTTGAGAGTCAACGTTTGCAAATGCGCTAAGGTTTAAGTTCAGCTTGTTGTTCAACAATGTCAGCCGGTATGAGGTAACTGCAGAAAATTTCTCTGAATCAGTATTTAATGCCCCGTTGCGGTTGCCTTCATAAAGCAAGAAGTTTCCGTACTGATAGTTGCCGCTTAAGGTAAGGTTCCTGTGCTGCCAGCTTGCCTGATAGCTGTAAATATGCTGCGGTTCTGAAATATTTCTGTATAAGGATAGCCCCTGCGCATGGGTCAGCGTAAAGCGGTTTTTCTGGTCTTCAGTATTGTAGTTGAGAGTTGCAGTCAAAGATGCTGAATTGAAACTCACCAGTGAACGTGTGAAATTGTCGCCAAGAAATACATCAGACTCCTCTGTAGAAATTTGTGAGATTACATTAACATTAAAACGCTTAGCCACTGTAAAATTAGCACCTAACTCTGCGCGGTGCCGCTCGGAGAAAGAATTAAAACGGAATAGTGGCTCAATATTCTGCGGGTTGTAGCGGTTAAAACCATAGGCACCGTAGACGGAAAACTTATCGTAACTGCGGCTTACGCGCTGTTCGGATACAGCGCTTCCACGCCGTATACCGGGATAGTAACCCGTGCTGTAATAATTAGCGGAACTGAAGGTAAATTTGTCCCAGTTTTTCCTGTAGTTGAATCCCGCAGCCAAAGATGGCTCCATCACTTCCGGGTTTGAAACCGCACGGGTCTGTCCATAAGCCAGATCAATATCATAGACTGTATTTTTCTGATTGCTGAATGAATAGCCGCCTTTCACAATGAAACTTTTTTGGAAAGGGTCCGTATCCCAAATAACTTCACCATCCAGTTTTTCGCGTGCGGTAATTTGATGAACAGTCTTTGCGAACGCCGAATATCCGCGTGGGAAATAGCTAAGCTGGAACGGATCAAAAATATTATAGCTCTTTTCCACCACTCCGGCCGTGATTGCAGTTCCCTTTTCATTTTGCGGTGTGTAAAAAAACTGTGCCCCACGACCATTTAGGGTAATTTCCATATCTGAACCATTCAGGTTTCCCAGCTGCATACCCAATGACTTATTCTCTATCTTTAGCCAGGTATTCTGAAACATAACCGGGGTATCCAGGTTGGGCCAGTAGGTACCGTTCAGGTTTACAGTAGCTTTCGTATTACCTACATTAATCTCGGACCTGAGATCCACATTATGAGAGGCAGAAAATTCTTCAAATGGATTGCTGGTACTCCAGGCAATTCGGTTTGCATTGCTGCCCCGGTAAACATTATTTTGAAGAGGATCAATAAACCTCCGGTTCCCAAGCGCATTTTGCACAGTGACCGTGGCGTTCCCAAAAAATTCTTTATTGGCGTTGGTTCCCGCTACATTTACTGTGAAGATCTCCATCCGCAGGAGATCACGGTCAACAATTCTGGAAAACTCTACCTTCTGGCTTGTAAATGGTGCAAGTATTACTTTTTTCCGGAGGGTTATCTCGCTTCCCGCATACTGAGGGAAGGAGGCGAAAATATCAGCTTCTTCGGTCTGATTGCCACCATTAAAAACGCGGGCAGAAATATTCAGGGAATCGCCTGCCCTGTAAATAAGTACCTGAGTCACGTCAGCAGAAAGCCGCAATTGCCGCTTAGGAGCTATTGTAAGCGTTGTTCCCCAATGAGCCACAACGTGTGCAGATGAATCCCGCAGTTGTAAGGAAATAATTGAGGAGCCGGCGGGCAGACTCTTTTCAATGAAAATCTTCAGGGGTATGAACTGTGTTTCACCCGGTTCCAGCTTCACTACAGCATCAGAATTCAGCAGACGCACCCCGTCTCCGGTCTGAACAATTAATCGCAGATCCTGGGCCTTGTTGGTGCCATTTTCAACCCTGGCCATCAGGCTGCGCATTTCGCCGTTTGCAGCAGCAATTACACTGTCGGTCTCTATACTCACACCTTTGCTTTGAGAATAGACAAGCATCATCCCTAAAGAAAGAAAAAGGCAGAATATGGATCTGAGTAAAGACAAAATACTATTGTGGAATCATTGTAAATACCACGGTACCAGAATACTGTTCGTAAGATTTATTGAAAAAAGTGTTGTCTCCAGCCTGAGTAGAGTAAGTAGTATCGAAGAACTTTGTGGCTGTATGCGCGCTGCTGGTAAGGATATTTTGCTGCGAACCTGAAAGATTCACATTTCCTGTTACCGCTCCGCTTTGATTATCCTTCACACTTAACTTAACAGCACTTACGGGCAGCGTATGGTTACCACTGTTGGTGAGGTTGCTGTTCAGCGTATTTACACGGACTACATACGGAGTATTGGAGAAAGTAGAAAATGCTTTTGTCTGCGTTTTGGAGACGCCATTGGCATAATCGCCGGCAGTTTTAAATTCCAGGAGTACATTTTTGGCATTCGCGTCAAACTGTATGCCGTAAGGGGGTGTTTGAGGTGGGGAATCATCTGGATGCACCTGCATATCGAAACTTACGGGCTGCCAACTAATCCGTTCATTTTTACGGTTAAAAAGCTCAATAATGAGGTTAACTCTATAATTACTCCATGATTTATATTGCTCGAGATAAGCTCCACCCTCCGCTGAAACATTATATTTTAGAATAAAGGAAGACTGCCCATTAGTCTCTAAGCTGTAAGGAGAATTCTGTACAAAATAGGAATTAGCAGTAGAAAAGGGAAGCTGGTTAGTATTTAATCCCATATTTTGCGCAGTGGGAGGAACATTATAAACAGGATAGGGCGGAGAAGCTTCAATGCTGTTAAACCTAAATTTTAACCGCTCTGCAGGAAAATTATTTATGCCATTAGTTATTGTTCCGGTTACGCGATAGGTTAACGACCAAAAATTCACCTGGTTACCATTAGACCTATCCAAATGGAACTGTATATGAATTAGATTGTTAGTAGTCGCACCATTATAGCTAGAAACTGGTAGAAATCCTGTGTTATGAGGATTAAGTATAATCTGAGCAGGGAGCGTCGTATATAAGAGCAATACCAGTAAAAAAAACAATCTATTCATACACAAAGCCCAACTCGGCCATTTTTATCGTATCATCATCTCCGTACGAAATGACGGATGAAGCGGTATATTTCCCGGGTTTAAGTCCTTTAGGTAAGGGAACTGTAACTTTTCTTTTATCTGCAGGAAGGGTATAGATGATCTGGTCTTCCAGTTTATGCTTAGTGCCCGTATTTAGATTAACCAGTTCGGTGATTACCGTGCCATCGGTCCAGATGTTGCCCGTGTTTTCCAGAGCCAATTCTAAATTCTTGGTTTCTTTATTAAAACGATAGTCTGTGAATTCAATACTTGGATTTGCCGGCGTATCATATCTGTGATAGATTTTTATTCCGGACTGCATACTGACCTTTACGACAGCTCCTCGTTCATTAAAAGAATCCACTGGATTAGTCTGCGTTACGAATATGAGTGACGTGTGAATATCGCTGGAACCTTTACGTTGTGGAACATTTAGCATTATTTCCATCTCATGCGTCTCACCTGGCAACACTGTGAAATAGGATTGTGGTTTTACAGAAATCCACGAACTCGCAGAATTTTCGAGAGTACCGGGATCTCCTACTAAATTGTTGCCAGCGGTATCATATTGCCAGTCGCTTAGCGAAACTGTCAAGTTTAAAGGTGCATTCTTACTCGTATTGGTGACCAGAATTTTCTTTGAAATTATTTCGCCAGGGTTACTAACTACATAAGTTCTGGGTGGACTTACACTTAATCCGGTCTGCCCCTGAACCGTCACAAACGGAACTGCTAAAAAAAACAGTATGTATTTGAATAGATTTATCATATAATTAAAAAAGACAATTTAAGAATTTCTTAAATTGTCCTTAAATATAAATTTAATCTTATTACTCTGCAACTATGGAATAGGTTACATTTGTCGTCAATGTTGTAGCAGTGCCGTTATTAAGTAGATTAACGTACGCGTCTGAGCCTGCTCCGGTATACTTAACGTTGATGCCACCTACGCCCGCTGTATCGCTGCCTCCAATTACCTGATCGGTAGTTGATAAGGAAATTTCCGAACCACTAAAAGCAACTAAAGGACTATTGGCCCCCACAGTTCCTTGTGTCGCATGTATTTTTATTGCTGTAGCTGGATCATCTAATGCAATTGACTTTCCGTTTCCGTCTGTTAAATTAGCATCAGCTTTAACCTTCACCTTGAATTTTCCTGTACTGAAAACTGTCAAATGATTATTTTTAGTCTCTGAAACTCCCAGTGCGTAATTTTCTTGAGTTACATAATCCAGCACCACCTTATCATCATTTACTACGATAGATTGCACTGGATTAAGTTTAACTTTAAGCTCGGTTTGACCAGTTGCCTGCGCATTAGCTGCAAAAAGACCCCCTAAGAACATTGCGAATAAAATTGACTTTTTCATATTTGTTTGATTTTTTAAAATGTGTAATTTTTAGTGAGGTTATATACCTCTCTTTTTGGTACAGCAAAGATATATCACTGATTCAAAGTAGGTTTTATGAAAAAATTCAAAAAACATATGTAAATGTCCTGTCAATCAATAAAGTGTAATACGTTTGTTATATGCACTTATGTAAGCTTTATTTTATTGATTATTCAATAATAACAGGATTTTCGTTAAATCTTTTCGAAGAGTTTTCTGTGCGCCCGTTATTCCAGCCGTAGATACGGCTGTTTTCTTCTGCAAATATCCGTACTTCCGATCCGGCAGAATACACAAAATGCCCCCAGGACTGGAGGCATTCAATTATTTCACAAAAAGTTTACTGCAGAAATATTTACTGAGGCAGTATGCTGTAGACCACCTGTGTGGTATATACGGTAGGATTCTGTGTTTTGGTGTAATGGTTTATGAATTTATTATCGCCTTTGGCAGCATAAGTTACATCAAAGGTTTTATGAGCAGCACCCTGCAAGGAAGTGATGAAGGCGGTATCCGAGCCGGACAGATGTACGGGTGAAGATGTAAATGATTCCATACCATTGGAAGTTCCCGTGGCGGCAGTCACGGTAATATCGCCCGCATCAATAGATTTGCTGGTGGCAGTTGATGTAAGGTTCTGGGCAGAGGTACGCACATTTACAATGAAACCACCGGTACTGTAGATCTTCAAATGATTTTCCTTATTCAAACTGACTCCCTGGCTGTAATCTTCCCTGGTTTTATATTCGAGGTTGACGCTGTTGTCCGAACCGCCCACCTCAATGGTTTGCACAGGATGCAGAACAATATTCAGCACGGCGGAAGAAGCATTTTGGGCAGTAGCTTTTTTAGATAAAAATGCAGTTATCAGGATAACGCAGGCAGTAACAACCTTCTTCATAGATTTCGCAATTGATTTTACTTAGGATTTCACCAACCTAAGATTTGGTATCTGGCTCACTGCATGATCGCGGAACTCACGCGGTGAACTGCCTGTGTGTTTTTTAAAGAAGTTACTGAAATTACTCTCTTCGGAAAAACCAAGGTCCTGGCTGATGTTCTTAATAGGTATCTCCGTTCCCCTCAGCAGTTTCTTTGCCTTTTCCAGAGCTTTAGCTATAATGAAGGATTTGGTTGTACATCCATAGACCGTCTGCACGGCATTGTCCAGCGTTCTCTTGCTGATGTTCAGCTTATCGGCGTAATACACAGCGGTAAAATTAAAGGAAGACTCGTTAAGCAACAGAAAGATAAATTTATTCGCCATCTCTTTTTCATAACTGTCTTTCCGGTAATGATCCATTTTTGGATCGTATTCCATAAGGGTACGGATCAGGATAAACTCCAGAAAGTTGATGAGCAGATTTTTGGCGAAAAGTTTATTCATCACCTTTTCCTGAGTCGGGAAATAATAATACTTCATAATGGACTCAAAAGGCATAAAATTATTGGGAACGGCCCACCCAAGCGGGTTACGGAAAAAGATACCTCTCTTTATGTGGCTCAGGAATTCCAGGCGGTCTACAAAGAGATCAACTTTAAACCACATCAGGATTGCTTGACGGGTTTCGCTCATGAACTGAATAGGACTGTCCGGCGGAATATAATAGAATGTTTCCGGAGGCAGATGCACCTCATTGTCAAAAATAAGCAGATGTACATTCTCAGTAGCGGTATACAGAATGGAGTAACCGGCAAAGTTGATCATCCGGTCCTCATCCTGTATATCGCTGAGGGCACTGAGGCCCCAGTCTCTTAGAGTCTTCATTTAATGTGTTTTCAAGGGGTATATTTCTTTTCAGAAATAATAATATAAATATATCAAAAAAATGATGTACTAAATATCTTTATTTGATGATTTATGTTAGATAATCCTCAAAAGGTATTTTAAGCTGCACCGATACTTGCTTTTTACTCCCGTTATTCAGCCCGGAAACAGAAAGTCCCAAAAGGCGAACAGGCCGATCAAATGGTCTTAACTGCCACATTTGCAAGGCAATATTATAAATATGTTCATAATCACAAAAGAACCTTTCACAGGATCTGGAGCGTGTATACAGACTGAAATCGCTGTACTTAATTTTAAGCGTTTAAGCGTCTTTCCTTTCAGCATTTTCTTTATAAGGCGTGTTTCCAGCTCTTTACCAAGGTTCTTCAGCTGCTCAAAAACGGCATCTTCATCTACAAGATTCTCCCAAAAAGTTTCTTCAACTCCTACACTTTTAGCAATTCGCTCCGGTCTTACGGGATGATCATGTATTCCACGTACGACATCATAATAATATTTTCCGGCCTTACCGAAAAGTTCGGTCAGTTGCTCCAGCGATTTTGCCTTAAGGTCTGCACCTGTAAATATATTTAGGCTGTGCATCCTGTTGGCGGTTACTTTACCAATTCCATAGAACTTCTCAATCGGCAGTTTCTCCATGAAGGCCAGTACCTGAGTGGGATGAATGGTTTTCTGTCCGTTCGGCTTATTGTAATCTGAGGCCACTTTCGCCAGGAATTTGTTAACCGATATGCCCGCAGAAGCAGTTAAACCGGTACGCTCAAGAATTTTCTGTCTGATTTCCCTCGCGATGGAATTTGCGGACTGGATTCCCATCTTATTTTCAGTAACATCCAGGTAGGCCTCATCCAGCGACAGAGGTTCTACCAGGTCCGTATATTCATAGAAAATCTGGCGGATCTGACTTGAAATCTCTTTGTATCGCTGGAAGCGGGGCTTCACCACAATCAGGTGGGGGCATTTTTGCAGCGCCAACCGTCCCGGCATTGCAGAGCGGATACCAAACTTTCGGGCTTCGTAACTGGCGGCAGCTACCACACCGTAGCGGCCACCGCCCACACAAACAGGTTTGCCTCTAAGTTCGGGCTGGTCATACTGCTCCACAGAAGCGTAAAACGCATCCATATCTACGTGGATTATTTTGCGTTCAAAACCATTCATCAAACAAAATTAACAATAACTGCGCTTTTTCCTTCAGTTACAGACCGTTCTGCTTCCCGAACTATTTCTGGCAAAAGCTGTTTAAGAAAACAAATTATTAATAATTTTAAATAAAAAAATGAGCGGCTATCACTCTATAGAAGATCAGTTTAAGTTTGTCGGCCCGGAATTCCTGGAGGATTTCAGGTTAAATACTGTAATCAGGAGTTACGATGCCCACACCCAAATCATTTCCGAAGGTCAGCTGGTCCGGTATCTGCCTGTTGTAATAAGCGGACTTGTAAAGGTCTATTCGGAAAAGGACGAACGTGAACTTCTTTATTATTTTCTGGAACCGGGACAAAGCTGCATCATCACCTTCGCGTCTATTTTTAAGGATGGACACAGTACTGTGTATTCGTGCACCGAAGAAAAAAGCGAACTGCTTCTTATTCCCATACAGCATTTAAGCAGATGGATAATTCAGTATCCTGCCCTGAACATCTACTTCTACCAAAATTTTGAGCTTCGGTATACGGAAATGATGGAAAGTGTGAATAAAGTCATTTTTTACAGACTGGACAGGCGGGTCCTGGATTACCTTGAATATAAAATAAAACTCACGGGCAACAATCCCGTAAAGGTTTCCCACCGGGAAATTGCTTCCAGCCTGGGAACTGCCCGGGAAGTGGTAAGCCGGATACTGAAAAAATTTGAACATGAGGGCTGTATCCGTCAAAGCACTGCAGGAATCGAAGTGAGGAAACAGTTGTGACTTTAGTCACTTTTTTTCTGTTTTACATCTTATAACTTTGAGTAAAGGATGAGCTGATCATCACTTCAGCGTCTATAGTTGACTGATGTAAATTTATTTTTATGGCCGTTAAATTGATTATTTTCCTTTCACTTTTACTCTGCATGACAGTGCACTCACAGGAAGATTTGCTCAGTGGGATTGATACGGCTACTGTACAAAATGAGCACCTGCCAAGTTTCAAAGCACTGCAAATCGTTACAGGACAGTCCACAAAAATGGCCGCAAAAAAGGAGTTCTATGTTGATATTTCGCATAGGTTCGGATCGGTAAGCGCTGGATTCAAAACTTTTTTCGGACTCGATCATGCCACAACAAAACTTGGTGTTATTTACGGACTTACAGACGGGCTCTCCATACATGCTTCCCGGCATACCTATCAAAAAACTTATGAGTTGGCGGTGAAGTACAGGCTCATGAAACAGGCAGGAAACGCACCGTTTGAGATTGTGGGCTATCATGCAGCGGATATTAACAGCGAACTTAATGACAACACCTATCCGTTCCTGAAATTTGGAGACCGGATGTCCTATGTAACACAGATTTTGGTGTCACGAAGATTTTCCGAAAACCTGAGTCTTCAGTTAAGCCCCGGTTATGTACATAAAAACCTGATTAATCCTGGCATTGAAGATGGCGACCTGTTCTCAGCAGGTTTGGGTGGCCGCTATAAACTTTCCCGAAGACTTTCCCTAAATGCGGAATACTTCCTGAATTTCGACAACCATAATTATTATAAAAATCCATTATCGCTGGGGCTTGACATTGATACCGGAGGTCACATTTTTCAGTTGGTATTTACAAATTCGCAGCCCAATACTGAGACCGGCTATTTAACCAATGCTACGGGTAATTGGGCAAAAGGTGAGGTTTTCTTTGGTTTTAATCTATACCGTGTTTTTTAATTAGTCATGAGAAAGCACAGACTCTTTTCAAATTTACTGCTGGCCTCTCTCCTGTACTCATGCGAGACCAGGACTTATGAAGATATTTCAGCCGAGGTAATTCTGCCGGAAACAGTGTCATTTGCCAAAGATGTTAAACCCATTATTGATAACAGCTGTATCGTCTGTCATTCACCGGGCGGAATTTCCGGCTTTTACCCTTTAACAGATTATAACAAGGTGAAAAATGCAGCAGACAATATACTGGACAGGATACAGCGGCCCACTGGGGACCCTCAAAAAATGCCGCAGGGAGGAGCACTTTCTCAGCCGGATATTGACCTCATCAAAAAATGGAAAACGGATGGTTTACAACCTTAAAGAAAATTAAAATGAAAGAGAAAACGTTCATAATATTCTTGCTGGCAACGACACTCTGCTTTAGCCAAAAATATGCTACCAAAACAGGGAGGGTACATTTTGAAGCTTCCGTACCGCTGTTTGAAGATGTAGATGCTACCAATAATAATGTAGTAACAGTAATGAACACCGCCACGGGCGAAGTGGCCAGCGTAGCACTGATAAAGAATTTCAAATTTAAAACACCTTTGATGGAAGAACACTTCAACGAGAACTATGCAGAGTCGGCAAGGTATCCAAAAACCACATTTTCGGGAAAGATATCAGGTTTCAGTATGGCTGAGCTATCATCTGCTCCACGCCCCTGTACCGTAGAGGGAACACTTACCTTTCATGGTGTGAGTAACAGGGTGAACTCCTCTGCAAATATCTACAGTCGCGACGGAAAAATTTATCTCTCAGGGAAATTTACCGCGAAACCTGGCGATTATAAGGTATCGATCCCTACAATGCTTACAAAAAAAATTGCCGAAAAAGTAAACATAGATTATCATTTTGAACTTGCTAAACAATGAACAGAAACATCCTTTTCCTATTTGCCCTGCTGGTCTCGCTTTCAGTAACCAGCCAGACGAAAAACGCTTTCGATATCGCCAGAACCGGTACAGCAGCTGAAATGCGTGAACTCCTGAAGTCGAACCCGGATGCTTTAAACAAGGCGGACAGCCGTGGATTCACGCCCCTCATACTTGCCTGCTACCGGGGAAATGTGGAGGTGGCTAAATTCCTGATCGAAAACGTAAAAGACCTTAACTATAAAAGTCCGGAAGGGACTGCACTTGCGGCACTGAGCATTAATTACCACCCTGAGCTTACCGAAATGCTGCTGCGCAATAATGCGGATCCGGACATTGCGGACTCCAATGGTACTACACCCCTGATCTGGGCGGTAAAACAGGGAAATGAAGACCTGGTTGCGTTACTTATTAAATACGGCGCAAAGAAAGACAAAGCCGACAATTTGGGAGTTACTCCTTTTGAATACGCCATGCAGATTAAGAAACCAAATATCATCAACCTACTTAAAACCAAATAACATGAAGAAAAAATTACTGATTATTGCATGCGGCCTGGCGGCTTCATATGGGTACTCCCAATACAGTTCTCCAACTGCGACAGTTGGAGCCATTGGAATGACCGTAAAAGTGCAGACTACACCCGCCTTTGTTACGCTTACCGTTACAGGTCCCAGTAACTCCTTCTTGGGCGTGGGGGCAAGTTTTAGCGGCAATGGAATGGAAGCCGGCGCCGACGGATTTATCTATAATTCAGCAGCAACGCTAGACTATACCTTCCATGGTATTGGAGTCACTCCAACTGCCGATCCCGTGCAGGACTGGGCTGTCCTAAGTAATACCACCTCCGGTTCCACCAGAACTGTAGTTGCAAGAAGAAGCCTCGCCGGCGGACCCGGTGATATACCTGTACCTAACGGACCCGGAAATATAGAGCTTTTCTGTGCCCGTGGAGACGGTACAATGGTGCTTTCATACCATGGTCCAAACAACAGAGAGTATGTTACGCTGCCAATGGCATTTGACCCATCACTGGGTACGGCTGAAAATGCTCCTAACCAAGAGTTCTCCGTATTTCCTAATCCCACAAATGGAAAACTGCAGTTCAGCCACCCACAAGATATAAGAGGTATAAAACTGTACGACCGCACGGGCAGACTTGTGTTGGAAACCAAACTGAAAGGAGACACTCTGGACCTAAACGAAACTGCTGTAGGCACCTATTATCTGGAGATTGAACTGGACAGTGGTCAAAAAATGTACGAAACCATTATCAGGAAATAAACACTTTATTTACCAAACAGCACTTATTAACCAAAAGCCACCCCCGTCGGGGTGGCTTCTAATTTAGGGGATTGCCGCCGCATTTTAATCTCAAAATTTCTAAATGGTGGTCAGTCGCAGGGTATTGGTCTTGCCCCCTTCACCGGCCGGTGTTGCGTTCAGGTTGATCACGAAATCGCCCTCCTCCACATAACCGAGTTTACTCACCATTTCATTTACCTGCAGGATCGTTTCGTCAGTAGACTTTTGGGAATCGTAATAGTAGGCGCGCACCCCCCAAAGTAAATTCAGCATGGTAGTCACTCTTCGGTTGGAACTGAAAACAATGATGTGCGAATTGGGCCTGTGTGCAGAAATCTGGAATGCTGTATATCCGGAATGGGTATGTGTAATAATGGCCTCCACATCCGTACTTTTGGCAATACGGACAGCCGCCAGACAAATCCTGTTGGTTATAAAACGGGTGTCTATACAGTTAAACTCCTTTTCTATTGGAGAATTTTTCTGAATATAGAAGTTAGTATTTTCAATATTCTTAACAATTTTAGTCATATTCTGTACTACTTCCACCGGATAGCGTCCCACGGAAGTCTCGCCGGAAAGCATTACCGCATCGGCACCGTCCAGAACAGAGTTGGCCACATCATTTACCTCAGCACGCGTGGGCGTTAGGCTTGTAATCATGGTTTCCATCATTTGGGTAGCAATGATCACCGGTTTGGCATAATTACGTGCCTTTTCTACAAGCATCTTCTGGATGGCCGGAACTTCTTCCATAGGTACTTCCACACCCAGGTCACCACGTGCCACCATAAGGCCGTCGCACTCCAGCAGGATCTGCTCAATATTCTTTACACCTTCAGGCTTCTCTATCTTAGCGATGATGGGTGTCTTAACCTGATTTGGATGCTTAGCCAGCAACAGTTTAAGGTCAATGATGTCCTGTGCATGCCTCACGAAGGAGAGTGCTATCCAGTCCAGTTCCAGGTCCATCATAAAATTGGCGTCCTGAATATCCTTCTCTGTAAGCGCCGGTAATGAAACATTTGTATTTGGAAGGTTTACGCCTTTCTTTGAGCTCAGCGGTCCACCCTGAACGGTCACGGCTTTCACAATATCCACTTCATTTGTTTCAATAACCTGAAGCACGAGTTTTCCGTCATCAATAAGGATGCGTTCACCGGGTTTCACATCTTTTGGAAAATCCTTATAGGTCATGTACACCGTCTTGGAGTCACCTTCCATTTTCACATTGGTAAACGTAAGAATGTCTCCCGGGTTAAGATATGAACCTTCCTTCACAACCCCTACGCGGAGCTTGGGGCCCTGCAGATCGCCCAAAATACCTACGGAAGAACCCAATTCCTGATTGATCTCACGTATAAGTTTCACATTATTGCGTACGATCTCATAGTCTGCATGGGAGAAATTAATCCGGAAAATATCCACGCCTGCCTTCACCATGTCAGTCATGATTTCTTTGGTTGCCGTTGCCGGACCCAAAGTCGCTATTATCTTGGTCTTCTTTAAATATTTATTCATAATACTGAAGTGTATGGAAGAGTTTCTCATCGAAACCCAATGGAATCTCCTGCAGCTGAAAGCACAGGTTTTCAGGCAGTAAAATTAAGGAAAAATCGGCACATTTGTCAGGGGATGTCAGGATATAATCCGAATCAGGATATTCCTCAAGCAAAAACTTTACTTCCTCCTCGCCGGCAAAAAGTTCTGTAACTTCCTTTTTCTGTACACTAAAAACGGACTTATTGCTGATAAAACGAAAACACGTGCGGCTCTCCCTGCTGTAACCCCTGAAAACAGAGAAGTGGTAGGTATAGAAAACACCTTCTACTATTAAATCGTCTATCCTTTCAAAGCAAAAACTATTGATCCTGTTAATATGGAAAAAAAATTCATGATCAGGAATTCTCTTCACCAACCTCACCAGGGCGATCAACACATCGTCCTCCTCACAGTTATCAAGTGTTAGTTTTTGCAGGTCCAATTATCTTTTCTTTCTTATTTAAAACGTAAAATGCGCGCTGTGCTGCTTTTTCTTCAGCTTTTTTCTTGGAGGACTCTACAGCATTCGAAATTTTGTCGTCTCCAATCCAGACAGTGCATCGGAAAACAGTGGTTTTGGCCTGGGTCTCTTCGCAGGTATCATAACGGATATTCATCTTGCGTTTCTGGCTCCATTCCAGCAGAAGACCTTTATAGCTGACTATCTTATTTTCCAGCTTATTGATCTCTGAAGGCGTCAGAAGGCGCTCCAGTACAATACTTTCGCACATGGTATATCCCTGATCCAGGTACACGGCCCCTATAAGCGCTTCAAACAGGTTTCCCGAGATATTTTCACTCAGAGTACAGGAATTTCCGTTAATCAGGAATTTGGTAAGCCGAAGGTCCTCTCCCAGCTTATTGAGATTTTTCCTGTTTACGATCTTGGATTTCATTTGGGTAAGATAACCCTCATTTGCCTGGGGATATGTAGTGAAGAGATGGCAGGAAATAATGGACCCTAAAATAGAATCGCCCAGAAATTCCAGACGCTCATAATTTTTAGGTTCGGAATTCTTGGATGAACCCTTTAAAGAAAATGCCTCGCGGTACAGACTTATGTTCTGGATTTCGCAGCCAAGGATACGGCTGATTTCCGAACTTAACCAGTAGTCTTTTTCCGAAAGTACTTTTTTTCTTTTTTTTAGGAATTTAGGCAGATATTTCTGTAACTCCATGGAGCAGTATTACAGTTTCTTAAAGAGGACACAGGCATTGTGACCTCCAAAGCCAAATGTGTTACTCATTGCTACGTTCACCTCTTTCTTTACAGCCGTATTAAAGGTGAAATCCAGGCGGCTGTCAATATTCTCATCATCCGTGAAATGGTTGATGGTTGGCGGTACGATACCGTGTACAATAGTCCCAAGGGCTGCAATAGCCTCAATTACGCCGGCAGCACCCAGCAGGTGTCCGGTCATTGATTTTGTTGAGTTGATCTGAATATCATAAGCATGGTCGCCCAGGAGTTTGGAAATAGCACTGGACTCCGCTATATCGCCCAGCGGAGTTGACGTACCGTGCATATTGATATGATCCACCTCGTCTGCCGAAATGCCGGCGTCTTCCAAGCAGTTTTTCATTACCATATGTGCACCCAGTCCCTCAGGATGTGGGGCGGTCATGTGGTAAGCATCCGCACTCATACCTCCACCTTTCAGCTCGGCATAAATTGTAGCGCCCCTTTTCATGGCGTGTTCGTATTCCTCCAGAACGATACATCCGGCCCCTTCGCCCAGTACAAAACCATCGCGGTCTTTATCAAAAGGTCTGGAAGCTGTTTTAGGATCATCGTTGCGTGTGGATAGTGCCATCATGGCATTAAATCCGCCTACACCGCTGGCAGTAACTGCAGCTTCGGATCCCCCGCATACAATGACATCCGCTTTACCCAGCTGGATAAGCATTTTGGAATCAATCAGAGCGTTTGCAGAAGAGGCACAGGCAGAAACTGTGGTGTAGTTGGGTCCGTGAAAACCGTATTCAATCGAGATGTGTCCCGGAGTGATATCGGCAATCATTTTTGGAATAAAGAAAGGATTAAAACGTGGAATTTCAGTATTGGCCCAGCCCAGAACTTCATGTTCAAAAGTTTCGAGCCCACCTATACCGGAACCCCAGATTACCCCGATCCGGTTTTTGTCTACGTTATCTTCAATAATACGGGAATGAGCTACAGCCTCGCGGGCAGCTACCATTCCGTACTGAGTATTGCGGTCCATCTTCTTGGCTTCTTTCTTATCGAAGTGATTCAGTGGATCCCAATTCTTGATTTCGCAGGCAAACTTGGTTTTGAAGTTTGTGGCATCGAAAAGAGTAATAGGAGCAGCACCACTCACACCTTTTACAAGGTTTTCCCAGTATTCGTTCGCATTGTTGCCAATAGGCGTTAAAGCTCCAAAACCGGTTACTACTACTCTTTTCAATTCCATAAATTTAATTTTTCTGTTAAAAGAAATATTATTTGTTTACTACTTCTTCAATATACGCGATAGCGTGACCTACAGTAGTAATTTTTTCAGCCTGATCGTCAGGAATCTGAATGTTGAATTCTTTTTCGAACTCCATGATAAGTTCTACAGTATCTAAAGAATCAGCCCCCAAATCGTTTGTGAAGCTAGCTTCTGGGGTAACTTCCGTTTCTTCAACGTCAAGCTTATCAGCGATGATAGCTTTTACTCTTGATGCAATGTCTGACATAGTAATTTTATTTTTTATGTTGTTAATGCTGCAAATATATAAAATTCTATTTCAACTTATACTTTTTTTATTGCTTAAGGAAACTTGAGGGCTTAGAAAGCCCATACTGAAGCCCTGTTTTTCCGCACATCGGGTACAGCACTGCCTGGTTCACTCTATGAGTATTGTTTTTCTCCGAAACCTAGGACCTAGGCATACCGCAGGACAGGCCACAATAGACAAAATGCCGCCATAAGGCAGCATTCCATTTTTATAATTAAAAAAGGTTACGAAATATTAATCCTGCGAAGGTACAGAAGCCGCAGGGCTATTTTATAGATATTTTGCCACTGAAGGGAAAGTGCGCGGTATAGAAAATCTGGTTGTCTTTTACCGTTTCAAAACCCTCATTCATGTAAATATAACGGTCTCCCTGCCGCATGTACAGATAGACTTTCTTGCCACTGTTGATCTTGGTCTTTCCCAGGGGAATGCGGAGCGAATAGCTGTTCACAGATGGATTCGGTACCCAATCCTCGTGGGTAAAGAAGTGGGCAAACTTTTTCCTGGCAAATAATTTCAGAGTCATCATGGGGTTGCGTTTTGTTCAAAATTACAGGTTTATCACTGCACATACAATCCCCATTTTCTGCTATTTTTTTAGTGGGCAACCATTGCTGCAACTCATTGAAAAGCAACATGTATGCAGTTTATTACTACCTCTGCCTACGGTGGACTATACCATCTTGTTTCTGGGCAGGCCAATCTCACTTTCCTGGGGGTAGGGCTGTCGCCAAGTCATACTTACATCCTCGTTAATTTTCCGGTGTACTTCGTATGCTTTTTCCTTGTCCAAAGCATACCTTGGATCCGGAATAAAAGGCATCTTGGCCATTTTGAGCACGGTGATGGTGGGAAAATGAAAATCCACCTCCACCTGCCCCAGAAGAAGATAGCAGCCACCGCCCTGGAAGGGATATTTCTGGAGGTTATCGGGGAAATGGGCTGTATCGAAGTATTCGCCTTCCGCATCAATCCAGGTCCCGAAAAACATAGTACCTTTTTTGGTGGGAACATGCTTTCGGGAGATGAGATAAGCAATCATCTTCACCTGTTTTTTGTGGTACCTCACCAAGTCATTCGCCATAATCCGGCCCCGGAATTTGGTCTGAAGCAAATCAAAAGGGCTGCAGGTTACAGGGAAACCCAGTATTTCAATTTCATCAAAGGCGTCTTCAAACTTATCCCTTTGCAGTTGGGGCAGGCTGTATTTTCTGGGAGGTTCTTCCAGCAGTGACTGCATGCGGCACTCCGGCTTATAGGTAGAGAGAATTAAGCGTGCTTCAATAAGGAGTTCATTTTTCTGTTTGCCGGTGAACCGGAAGGCACCTATGAATATAAGAATCTGAAGGGTTTCTATGCCCACAGGAATTCTTTTGATGAAATCCTCCAGCGATTTATATTCACCCTCTCTTTCACGTACCTCCGGAATATGCCGGGCAATCCGGCCTTCCACTTTCTCAATATGCATCAGCCCCAGGTAGATATCTTTGCCATATACCGTAGTTTCAAACAAGCTTTTATTTACACAGGGATTATGTATAATTCCGCCGGACATGCGTGCCTCGTGCACATAAACCTCCGTACGGTAGAAACCACCCTGGTTATTGATCACGCTCACCATAAACTCCACCGGATAATATACTTTCAGAAACAGACTCTGGTAACTCTCTACCGCGTAGGACGCCGAGTGGGCCTTACAGAAAGAGTAGCCCGCAAAGGATTCGATCTGGCGGTAAACCTCTTTTGAAAGCTGCTCCGGATGACCAAGCTTACGGCAAGACGCAAAGAAATCATCTTTCACTTTCTGCAGGGCCGCCAGCGACCGGCCCTTACCACTCATGGCCCGCCGCAGGATATCACCGTCTGCCGCCGAAAGCCCTCCATAATAGAGCGCAATCTTAATTACATCTTCCTGATAGACCATGATTCCGTAAGTTTCGCCCAACTGTTCCTTAAACACCTCATGGAAATACTCAAACCGGGTAGGATTGTTGTGCCGGAAAATGTACTCCCTCATCATTCCGCTTTGAGCCACGCCGGGCCGGATAATGGATGAAGCCGCCACCAGCGTACGGTAATTATCACACTTCAGGCGCCGCAAAAGCCCACGCATGGCCGGACTTTCAATATAGAAGCAGCCAATGGTCTTTCCGCGGCTCAGAAATTCGTTGGCCGCAGCTTCGTCTTTGGACATTGTGGTGTCTTTAATGTCCACAAAAACACCTCTGTTCCTGCGGATAAGGTCCACGGTATCTTTAATGCTTCCCAAACCGCGCTGCGACAGGATATCGAACTTTTCAAAGCCGATATCTTCGGCTACGTGCATATCAAACTGAACAATGGGGAAACCTTTGGGTGGCATCTCCAAAGCCGTGAAATTGGTGATGGGCTCCTCGGAAATCAGGATACCGCAGGAATGCATGCTGCGCTGGTTTGGAAACTTTTCCAGCAGTTTTCCGTATTTGTGCACCAACCGGACCACCGAATTCTCTTCATGTTCTGCCATAGGTTTAGTAGCCAGCACATCCAGTTCGTCCTTGGGCAGGCCAAACACTTTTCCGACCTCACGGAAGATGGAACGGTATTTAAATTCCACATTTGTCCCACAGAATGCCACGTGGTCCTTTCCGTATTTATCAAATATATACCGAAGGATGACATCCCGGTTCTGCCAGCTCCAGTCTATATCGAAATCCGGCGGACTGTTCCTGTTCAGGTTCAGGAATCTTTCAAAATAAAGATCCAGTTCAATCGGGCAAATATCCGTAATCCCCAGGCAGTAACTCACAATACTGTTGGCGCCGCTGCCGCGTCCCACATGCATGAAACCCATCCTGTTACTGTACTGTACAATATCCCAGGTAATGAGGAAATATCCGCAGAAATTGAGCCTGTTAATGACCTTCAGCTCCTTTTCCACCCGCAACCGGGCGGTAGTATGACCGGCAGGATATCTTTTCTTCAGGCCTTCATAAGCCAAAGTACGCAGCAGCTCTTCATCTCCCGCCTGAGCTCCCGTAAAATGTTTTTTGTTTTTAGGAGTGGAGAAATCGAAACTGAAGTGGCAGTCTGCCAGGATCTTTTCGGTATTCGCCAGGATCTGCGGATAGTTTCGGTAAGTCTCCCGAAGTTCGGAAACAGGCTTCAGGATTTCGTGGGGATTGCAGAAGTCCGCCTCAGTCAATTTGCTGAGCAGGGTATTGTGGTCTACTGCCCTCAGAATCCGGTGCAGATTATAATCGCGGCGTGTACGTACCGTAACCGGAGCCAGGACTATCATTTTATGGATCAGTCTTTTCCACATTGAATTAAAGACCAGATTAAGCTGTTCCGGGCGGACTCCTATGAATTCATGTTCCAGAAGTGTCTCCGGCACATTCTCCAGCGGATACACCACATACACCTGGCTGAAAGGGGGATTGCATTTGGGCAGCGGACTGTTTTCGCAGTTATGACCGGTAAGCAAACGGTTTATTTCGCCAATGCCGCTCTGGGATTTTGCCAGCGCAATATAATAAAGTTCATTTCCCTCCCTTATCTCTACTCCTACTAGCGGTTTTATACCCTTAGCCAAACAAAGTTTATAAAAATCATATATCCCGGTTACCGTGTTGATATCCGTGAGGGCCAACGCGGAAACCTGCAGTTTCTCCGCCTGCTGAACGAGCTCTTCTATGGAGAGTGTTCCGTAGCGAAGACTGTGGTAGCTGTGACAGTTAAGATACATGCTGGCTGATGTTAAAATTAAAACCTGAAGCCTTGCCTACAGCAGCTTTGCCAAAACGGTTCTTAATCCTGTCCATGGTCTGGTACAGCGAGATCAGTTCTTCGGTATCTTCAAACAGATTCATTTGGTGGTTCCCGTGCACGAGACCTGTAAACTTTACCCCCACAAGCCTTAGCCTCATCCGCCGGGTGTAGAGTTTGTTAAAAAGGTCCAGAGCGACACGCGTAAGCGTATGATCCACTGCGGTATAAGCGATTTTAAACTGTTTGGTTTCCGTATCGAAATTGGAATAACGGATCTTGACGGCCACGGTGGAGGTAAGCCACCCGGATTCCCGGAGCTGGAAGGCCAAATTTTCCACCATTCCCGTAATAATGCTTTTAATGGATTCAATATCAATAGTATCTGTGGAAAAAGTATGCTCTTTGGAGATGGATTTCTTCTCGGAATAAGGAATTACAGGGGTTTCGTCTATACCGTTGGCCTTTTTCCAAAGCTCCTTGCCATTCCTGCCGATGAGTTGCTGCAACACCTCCACCGGCATGCCCGAGAGGGTTTGGATGGTCCGGATGCCTACCCTGGAAAGCAGCTGGAAGGTCACATTGCCCACCATGGGAATCTTGCGGATGGACAGCGGGTTCAAAAACGGCCGGATACCTTCTTCGCGGATTTCGAACCTGCCCAAAGGCTTGGCCTCGCCCGTACCGATCTTAGAAACCGTCTTATTGGTGGACAGCGCAAAACTGATGGGCAGGCCTGTATTTTTAGTCACCGAACCCGCCACCTCGCTGGTCCATTTGTAGCAGCCGAAAAACCGGTCCATCCCGGTAAGGTCCAGGTAAAACTCGTCTATACTGGCTTTCTCCAGTACAGGAACCTTCTCGCGGATAATTTCCGTTACTTCCTGCGACATCCTGGAATAGAGTTCCATGTCGCCTTTAATGACCCTGGCTTCCGGGCAAAGCTTCAGCGCCATCTTGATGGGCATGGCCGAGTGAACGCCAAAATACCTTGTTTCGTAAGAACAGGAAGCCACCACGCCTCTGTCGCCACCGCCAATGATAACGGGTTTGCCTACCAGTTCAGAGTTAATTACCCTTTCGCAGGAGACAAAAAAAGTATCCAGATCCATATGCACAATTGCTCTCTCCATGGGGACAAAATTATTACGTTTTATTACAAAAAACACTATCTTTGTTGCTATAAATTGTATCAATGTCAAAACTGTCAGAAAACATAAGGTATTTGAGAGGTGAGCTGAATCTCTCGCAGCAGGCACTGGCCGACAGCCTGAAGCTCACACGGGGCCGCTATGCCAAATATGAAGACGGCGCCAATGAACCGCCCATAGACGTACTCATCAGCATGTCCAAATATTTTAAAATCAGTCTTGATTTGCTCCTCACGGTAGATCTCGCCAAATATCCAATTGACAGGATACTTACTCTGGCGGATAACCGGATTATTCTGCCTATTACCGTGGATGGAAAGGGTGAAAACAAGATTGAGATCATTCCGCAGAAGGCGTCCATGGGTTACCTGAACGGTTATTCGGATCCGGAGTATATTGAGAACCTGCAGTCGCTGTCCCTGCCCTTCCTGAGGAATGGGAAATACAGGGCTTTCCCCACGGAGGGAGATTCCATGCCACCCTATAACGACGGCACCTATGTAGTTGGTAAATACGTGGAAAACATTGCTGATCTGAAAAAGGGAAAGACCTATATTTTCATCACCCGAAACGAAGGGATTACTTATAAAAGGTTTCAGAAAAACTCCACAGAAAGTATTTCAGTCACTCCGGACAATGATTTTTACGAACCTTACGACATCCCAAAGTCGCAGATTTTGGAAATCTGGGAATACGCCTGCAGCATCAACACCGAAGAATTAGGCGGCAGCGGCCTGGACATAAATTCCATAAAGGATATGTTTATAAGTCTGAAAAAGGAAATCAATGAGCTGAAGAGAATGAATGGTCTGGAGAAACCAAAAGTATGAAGAGACTGAACTATTAGGCAAAGAGCATTACTCTTGGTCAAATGTCATCATTAGCGGTTTATGATCACTGTACGGAGTCCAGGTCTCAAATTCAGAATATCCTTTTCATTGGCTCTCAATTTTTTATATTTGACTATAAAAAAGTACTAAAATGTGCAACAGAGTCGATAATTTCGGGATATCCATCGAAAAAATTTCAGAGGAGCTGAATGCTGAGGAAGCGGAAGAAAAGTATTACGCGGCGAAAGAGGTAAATGCTTTCGACCGGCCTGCCGTGCCTGTGGTACTGGATCATTACGGCAGAAAGATCACCCACGCCACCTGGGGATTGAGTAAGGAAATCCCCAAAGACCGGCCGGCCCTCGGAATTAACCTGACGGCCGAAAAAGCAAATACACTCTACAAAAACTACCTGAGCAACCGCTGTGTGATTCCCGTAAGTGGTTTTTACGATTGGATGCATGTAAGTAATCCCGGAAAAAAGATGCCCCTGAAGGTTAAGCACAGGATGCACTGGAAGGAGGCCAACCATTTCTATCTGGCGGGCCTGTTCGATGTCTGGGATAATAATGAAATTGGATTTGGCATAGTAACCACCCAGGCCAATGAACTATTGAGGGCGATACACAATTCCAAACACAGGATGCCCATATGCATGAACAGGGAAATGGCTCACAGGTTCCTGAATGAGGAACCCATTGAAAACTTCACCTATCCGACATTCGATCCTGCCTTAACGGCGGACAACCTGGAACCGGAAAAAATGCCGCTGACGCTGTTTTAAGAGTTTATTTTTTTGGTGACTGGTGATTGGTGACTTGTGGTTGGTGACTGGTGATTGGTTTCTGCGGCCAGCAGTCAGCCATCAGCGGTCAGCAGTCAGCCATCAGCGGTAAGCAATAAGCTGTAAGCTGTTAGCTGTAAGCAGCGTAACCTCTCATATCTCACTTCTAACTGGCCGTTGGTGACTGGTGACTGGTGATTGGTTTCTGCGTCTTCCGGTCAGCATTTAGCGGGCAGATA
>NZ_JARFYL010000009.1:0-14589 GCF_029194425.1 Kaistella sp. PBT33-4
AAATGTAAATTGGTAAGCAGAATATTTGCGGTTATCAAAAGAGATACGCCTTACGTGAAAACCCACCAATACTACTCCTGAAAAAAATCGAAATTATGTTTGTTTTTTGACATAGAATATGTTGGGCGTTAGTGCTTTATTTCCCAACTTGCTTCAACAATTCTTTTTTCAGTTCTTCGGGAATTTTGTTCCAATGTAGGTCAAGTAACGCACCTTGTAAGGAATATAAATAATAGCAAATAGGAATTGTCTTGTTTGGATTTTCTTTGCAAATATTTTTATACGCTTTTACGGGTGTCATCTCGGCTAAATCAGCAAGCGAGAAAACGCCTATTTCATTTAGACGTTTCTCAATAGTTGCACCAATATTTTTTGCTCCTTTTAGGTTATTCTTCATTAGTTCTGTGGTGCGGAATATTTTACGATGTCAATACCTATTCCGTTTGGGTCTTGGATAGCAAAATGTCGGTCTCCCCAAGGTTCATCACGAATGTCGATTTTTATCTCAACATTTTTCTTTTTCAAATTTTCATAAATACTATCCACATCATCTACTTCAATGGTCAGGTACATTCCTTGTCCTTGAAATGGTTTGTGAAAGAATGGTTGTTGACTTGGGTGGTTTGGAAGTAAAAAACTAATTTCAGCTTCGTGGTTTGGCGTGTGCAACAAGAGATAAAATTCATTTTCAAATGTTACTCCGAAGTTTAGTGTTTTAGTGTAAAACTCTTTAGTTTCGGCTAATTTTTCTGTTAGAATACCTGCGTTTAATTTCATCTTGATTTCTTTTTTAGTTACTGAATTTGTTTGTGAAAACACATTTGCTGTTGAGTAAAATAGGGCAATAATTAAAACTATTTGTTTCATTCTTTTTAGATTTGTTGATGAAGCAAAGTTCATTCAATCCAAACTTCTGAAATAGTAAAAATCGGACAAATTCATCTACCAAAGGCTTTGCTTGGTGTAACTCCATAAAAATTTTTAAACTCTTTTATAAAGTGTGATTGGTCGTAATATCCCATATCAAAGAACAATTTGTTTTGTCGTAAACTTTGGGTTGATGGTTTGGCTTTGAGAATGTTTTGAAAACGAACAACCTTGCTGAATGTTTTGCAGTATCTCCAATGTAAAATTCAAAAAGTCTGCGAAGTTGCCTCGAACTGATACCCGTGTCTAAGTCCGTTTCAACGTCGATTACACCAAAGTTTTTCAAAATAATGTCCATTGCTCCGTATAGTCGGTTGTCGTTGTCAAATGTTGATTGTGATATTAGGTCAATGAAGTGTTTGTCAAACAATAGTTTTATTTCTTCTTGTGACTGGTTTTTATTAAAACTGTTTGAAATAAAGTCAGCTAAATGAGGTACAACCAAATCTAAATGTTCGTAACGGTTACTTAATTCCATTGCGTTTATTCTGAAAAGTTGAGGAAATATTGTTGGTAAAAAACGAACACCAACGTAATTGAAAGTATTGTCAAGAGGAAATTCCGTAAACTTTTTACAAAAACCCATTACATAATTTTCTTGTGGATTATTTAATTCAAAGTAAATGTCAATACAACCATCAGCTACAACGCGATAATTAAATTGTTCGGTAAGTTTTTGATTGGTTTTTAGTTGCCAATAGCAATAGATGAAAGGTTGAAGTGTTATCTTAGGAAGAAATTCCGAATAGGTTACATTGTTCGCTGATTGTCTGACTGTCGGTTGAACAGGTTTGTAAAGTTGTCTTATATCAGCCGCTATTTTCAATGTGTTCGGTTTTAGCATTACGCCCAACGTTTTCGGGCTTTGCGTTCGGGCGGGTTTCAAAGCACAAAGCTTCAATTTATTACTAAAGTTCAATAGTGGCACAAAGTTCCAAGTTTGTACGTCAGCCCGCCTGACGCAAAACCCGTGTTACCAGCCGTTTTTTTTTTCTACGTCATATTTGTATGGGTTTTCTGAGTCCATTTTTCCGTTGTGATAAATTAAAAATTCAGCGTGTCTGTTGTCAAGTTTTACTGTCTCGATTTTTTTAATTTCACGTAAGCAAAGACTACTTTCATAATGAACTTCTTTGTCAAAAAGCCCAAACTTTGTTTGTGTGATATAAATTAGTTCTCCACAAGATAACAGTCCGCCAGTCGTAACAATAATTTTTGTATTGTCGTTGATGTTAAACTCTTTCAGAACTTGTCCGAATACAAGAATGAAAATGCTCACAACTAATAATGGTGTCAGCAAAAAAACTGTCAACATTTTCTTTTTTGTGTTTTTGAATAGTGCGAAGTAAGTAACTGTTAAACCGATAAATGTCAAACCGATTGTCATTAAAGTGTATTCTCCTTTTAGTCTGTAACCGTTAAATTGCAGAATTGTAAATGTTAGGAACAATATTGTCGTAGCAACTAACATTTTAACGATTACTTTCTCTGCTTTTGGGAAATTCGTTTTTGTCAGAAGTGGAATACAATTCAGTCCAATTATAAGTCCTAAGAATATTAATATTGCTGTCATTTGTATGTCGTTCTAAAATGGCTGGTAACGTTTTGGGGCTTTGCGTTAGGGCGGGTTTCGGAGCACAAAGTATCAATTTATTACTAAAGTTTAATAGAAGCATAAAGTTCCAAGTTTGCACTTCAGCCCGCCTGACGCAAAACCCGTGTTACCAGCAGTTATTCTTCCATTTTAACTTCTACTGCTTCGTTACTTTCTATTCCTTTGCTTTTGTCTTTTAATAAAACTAAATCCTTATTTACAAATTTTGTCCAGTCACTAGAATAATATTGTTTTTGTCCAACAAGACTGTCTGGCACAATTTCAAAACTTAAGCTTTTAATTGAATTTCCACCGCCAATTGATGTTCCAAAAAATGTGGAAGGATTAAATCCAACTAAATTTTTATCTAAGTCTTTGCCGTCTATCTGTTTCACAATTGGTTTTGAGTAAGTTTTATTAAAAGTCCACCCGGTCAAATATCCAATTCCATTGCTGTCAATAGTCAAAATATTTTCGTCCGCGTTTGATAGAACTAAATTGATTTCGCCTTTATATCCATTTGGCACTAGGATTGTCAAGGTCGGTGAGTATAATTGATAGTGAAAAACTAAAAAGGAAATTGTTGTCGTAATAGAAAAAATTGTCAGGAAGGAAGTCTGCTTGAAAATCAGTTTTAAAATTCCAGCCAATATTAAGCAACCGATGATAATTCCAACAAGCATCATTCCGCCAAGAAAAAGTCCAGACAGAATTATTCCTCCTGGAACATTTGTCAACTTTATAAGCAAAGTTGTCAAAAGTCCAATGGATAAAATTCCGAATATGATTTTTAGTTTACGGTCTGTCGTCATAATTGCTGGTAACGGTTGGTTATTTCTGTTGGCGGGGATTATGATAACTGGTTTTATAAATATAACAAAATGAACAAATGACGAAAATCTTTATGATGTAAACTTCAACCCCGCTAATAGAAATAGCTTGTTATCTGTCGGGCTTTTTACGCTTTATGATTGAAAAATTTTATTTATTCTAGGCTGTAAAATCCAAATTCCAACTGGGAAAAACCACAATAAGAAAAATTCTCCTGCAAAATCACTAAAAGTTACAGGTTTCTGAACCTCCACGCTTTTAAATTCTTTTGCTATAAAATACATGCAATAAAAGATGCAAAACATTGAAAATAGGTGGATGGGTATAATGAATAGAAAATATATCGGATTAGGGGAGTTATTTCTTGCAACCTCAGAAATCATTGCGATCTGAAATACAGAAAGTAGAAAAATATAAATAATCGGAATTGTTAAATATATTTTAAACTTTTTCAAGTTCATCTTAACAGTGGATGGGAGTTTCTTGTGAAAGTTTGTTCCCATGGCGTAAAACCAACCAAAGAAAAGTCCAAGATAAACTATCATAACGACTGGAAAAATATAAACTAATGTTTTTGGCTCATTTGTGATGGCAACGGAACCAAAGGTAATAATCTGTAGGATAAAGGTAGTGCCGAATAAGAGAGTAAATAATTGCCAATGTTTAAGTTGTAGAAATTTTATCATATAATTCAATTTGAGACGGTATTTTTATAGCCTGACAGATAACGGAGCGCGGATTGGCGAAGTTTCCTCTGAAAGCTTGCTTTCCTGAGGGAATTTTGCTAATCTGTAGATGTGTTGAAGGTTTTTGCGACAGCGAAAACGCTTTGACACAGCTGCGGATGTAATCCGCGCTTCGATGTGCAAAAGTTGGAGCGGAGCGGAAACTTTTGCATATCGGTTTGGCTATGTGCAGTTGGGGATTTTATGCCCTAACTTTTCGGTTTAGCAACGACCTCTGTTTTATGTTTATTGTTTCGTTTTATCACTTTCGCCCCAATTGTTTATAGCCATTGTTGTAATGCGTTTTTATTTATAGTATGCTATTTCTCTTATCCACTTATATAATTCCTTTCCATCCACTTTTTTGACTATTTCATTCCAATTTCCTTTGTCGTCATATTTATAGTTAAATTCAATCTTATAAGTTCTTGATTCTTTGGAAGGCCAATCTTCCTCTGTATATTCTACAAATCTTAATTCATCATCTTTATAATTATATTTTTCAATTCTTCTGGTATTGGATTCTTTTCCGGTAAAGTAGTATTTTTTCGTTATTCGATTTTCTTTATCATACTCGTAATTTGTGTAGTAAGGTGTATCGCTTGAGTAACCTTTTATTTCTTGAATTAAATTATTGTTCTTGTATTTGAAAATAATGTGTTCGGTCAATTTTGTTCCCTTATGGTCTCCATCTGAATTTAATCCGTAGCTTTTTCTCTCAATCAGTTTATTTGATTCGTCATACTTATTTACTAAATCCTTATAAATATTCCCTATTGTATCTTGCACACCCCAAGACCAAGTTCTTGCGCCAACTTTTCTATAGCTATTCGGGTTTTTATAAATTCGGTAAAGTAATTTTCCACTATCATTGTATTTGAAAATATACTCATCTATTGCTCCGTATTCGTCAATGCTTTTTTGTCTAATTAATTTTCCATTTTCGTCATATCTTTTATATCTATAATTATAAAAATCTAAATCCGAATTTTGACTTATGATAGTTTCGTGTCTATCTCCTTCATAATAATGAGTATCAATGTAAACTAAATCGTATAAAGAATCAATTTTTCTAACTAGTCTATTTTTATCATCGTACTTATATCTATAATAGTTTATGAGCGAATCTTTTTTGTCGAACCAAATATCTTCAATCAATAATCCATTTTCATCGAAATGCCTTTCATAATTAATGAAGTAACAAAAGTTAGTTGAGTACCATATGTTCTTAAATCTTGAGATTGTAGATTCAGGCCCCATAAATCCAGAATGTCCATAGTCGCCGTCAATTTCAAATAATTTCGGATTCTCTCTTTCTGTTAGAAATATTACCTTTTCTCTAATAGATTTGACCTTTCCGTAAATTGAATCTTTTTGTTGGCTATAGGAAAATGAAAACCATAGCAATGATAAAGTTAAAATTAGGTTGGTTTTGTTCATTGTTTTTTGGTAAATCTATTCAGTTAGTTGATTTAGGTAAATGCATTACAACGTTCCGGGCATTTCTGTAGCCGGGACTTTTAAGGTAAGTTTTTGTAAATATAACAAAATGAACAGTCGGCGAAAGTCTTCATGAGGTAAACTTCAGCCCCGGTTACAGAAATGCCGTGTTGTAGGTAGCGCCATTTTTCAGGATCTTGAATCCGGCCGCAAAGTGCGCTGGATGCTTATCCAGTTTAAGCTCATGAGTTTGGTCGAGTTCAGGTCGGTTTCGGGAAAAAAGAAGGGTGTTTTCGGGATTTACTATCAGCGGCAAGACTGTCAGTGGCGTTACCTACAACGAGAAAAGTATTTTTGTTGTGCGGGCTTTCTATGACTGAGTTTTCAACGATTTTTCACACCAGCAAAAATGCTTTTTTCTTTTGCTAAAATACAAAACTTAGGAAAAGAAAAAGCATTTTTTGCAGAATTATTTTGAGAAATTTTTCAATGAAAGAGTTCAACCCCGCATAACATAAATACTCTGTTAGCCGTAGTTATAATTTTGGGCATTTTTCATTGTAAAGATTGGTTGCCAAAGTTTGTTCCAAATCTTTAAGCTTTTTTAAATATAAACACATATTTTTTTGATCACTTTTAAGATTATACAATGAAACAATGTTATATAAAGCATCTATTTTACGATTGTCTACTTCATATGATTTCAGAAAATGTTCAATTGCTTTATCATATTTTTCATTTTCAAATAGTGAAATTCCTCTTCTAAAACTTGCTTCGGAATCTCTTAAGTCTTGCATTTTAATTCCATAGTACTTTTCTATATCTTTTGTGTCATTCATAAAGTAAAAAATGGGAGTTCCTTTGTAGGTATATGATTCGTCAATTCCGTAAGAATCACTATTTATAATAAAAGGAATAGAAATTTTTTTGAATTTTTCAAACCCATTAAGGTTCCAATATTTATATGAATTTTGGAAAATAGATTTTATGAAATCAATGTTTTCTTGATTATCAATGACACTTTTATCTTTTTCGTTTAATACTTCAATTGTCAAACTTTCACTTTTCGGAAAAAAAACTATATTTCCAATCAAATTGAATTTTGGATATCGATTCTTTTTTCTAAAATTTTCTGCAATATCTAGGATTAAATTTTTGTTTATAGTGGGAGTGAAGTTCTCGCTTGCAATTATAATAGAGTCATTATCAAATTTTTTGCTATATTCTTTTTTAATAAGTGATGATTTCTTAAACCAGAGTTTTCTTATTTTATCATTTTCATTTACACCATTTATTCTTTCAATAATTATTAATGAATCAGAGGAGAGCTTTACAATTTCATAGCCTGATTCTGGTGAAGTTCTAATAAAATTACTTTCTAAATTATATTTTGAACAAGTTTTTCCATTTGAATTTATAGGCTGATAATCCATGCACATCTCTTTTTCAGAAAAACTTAATCTATAAAATTTTGAACTGGAATATGTCTCTGAAACGTCTTTGCTTCCATCAAGCATTTGAACTTTTACTTTTATCCATTCGTTTGTTAAAAAACTTGGAATTGTTTGAGAAAATAAAAAATTTGACGACAGTGCAAGTAAGATGAAAAGATAATATTTCTTTGACATAGTTTTTTATAATTACGGCTAACGGTTTTCGGCTTGGCGATGTGGCGGATTTTTAGCACTAAAGTTCAATAGAATTACTGCCGTTGAAAATTGCACAAATGTTTCACAGAAGCACTTCAGCCGCCATATTGCCAAACCGATGTTAGCTGATGTTTTTTTCATTTTGTATAAGTTCGTTCAAACTGTTAAATATATATCTATCATTTGTCCCAACACCATATTCACCAAGTTGGAATTTTTTCAAGTTTAAATCATTTTCGACAACCAGCAGTTCGTCAGTAAGTGGTGTGTTTACCTCACCGCCATTCACTTCTATGGCTGAACAAACTAAAATGTTTGTTTGTGTCCTAAATTCAATTTCTTGTGGTACAAAATAGTTTCCCCAAAGCGATTTTGTCCAATATATAACTGTCTTTGTAAGTTGTTGTCCAACAATTTCGGATGGATAAACAATAGGTTGCTTTTGTTCAATATTTTCGAAATCAGTTGTTTTTCCAACTAAAATATTCAATCCGTTATAGTTTTTCCCAAAGAATAGGTTTCCTAAACAATACGTCTGTTCTGAAATTCTAAGTTCAATAGCATTAAAAAGACTTTTTCCGTATTCGTTAGGTTGTTCACTAAAGTCGGAGTCTTCTTGGTCCAAATAAAAAGTAATTTGTTCTATAATTTGTCCAACAAAAGTCTGGCAAGTTTTAAATAACTTGTCATATTCATTTATTTCTTCTGTTGTCCACGGCTCTGTCATAAAATATCAGCTAACGGAGCGCGGATTGGCGAAGTTTCCTCTGAAAGCTTGCTTCTCTGAGGGAATTTCGCTAATCCGTAGATGTGTTGAAGGTTTTTGCGGCAGCGAAAACCTTCAACACAGCTGCGGATGTAATCCGCGCTCCGATGTGCAAAAGTTGTAGCGGAGCGGAAACTTTTGCACATCGGAAAAGGGCTTTGCGAGGTGCGGGCTACTGCAACCGGAAGTGGAGAGGAGGACGAAACGCTAGCAAAAACCATTTCATTTTTTTCAAATTTACAAAAAAAATGAAATGGTTTTTTGCGGGTACTGCTTGCTAATTTTCTAAGATTTCCTTCAATCCCGCATCTTGCAAAACCCATGTTACCTGCAGGTGTTTTAAACGATTTTTAAGAATAAATTGCAGTTAGAATCAGACCAATTTTCACCTTTAAAAATAAATTTTGTCTTTACATTAAAGTTTGCTCCGCTGAAACAAATTCCAAAAATTTGATTTACATCAATTTTTTGTTTTTTTGCTTCTGATATGACATAATCAATGTCGAAATGAATGTTATCTTTTACGCAAGTTAATGCCAGCATTACATTTCCTCTTGGGTCTTCGTCGGGAAAAGCATAATTGATTAATCCTAAAACTTCATATACAGATTTTAGGTCAAAGTCAGAGTCTTTATCATCATAATCAATATCATTAGGCATTTTAGGAAGATTGTATTCATCCGCAATTCTATGAAACGCTTTTTCAGCCTGACTTTCCAAATCTGGTGTTTCAGATTCAATTTCTGTCAAGATTTGAGATAGTTTAGAGTCAGAATTTACCCAAAACTCAACGATATTATCTTCCATATAAATATTTTATTTTAGTAAACGGACTGCATACACTTGCAGGTAACGGAAAAGGGCTTTGCGAGGTGCGGGCTACTGCAACCGAAAGTGGAGAGGAGAACGAAACTCTAGCAAAAACTTTTTCCATTTTTTTAAATTACGAAAAAACTAAAAAATGGAAAAGTTTTTTGCGGGTATTTTATGGAATGTTTCTGAGATTTCCTTCAATCCCGCATCTTGCAAAACCCATGTTATACGATGTTTTTTTATTTTCCATTTAATTTGAAGTAACTTATATTAATATCAAACCATATTTTAAGAAAAGTATCTAAATCAATAGGGCAATTTATATTTGTAACTCTATAAGAGTTGTCATTTCTCTCAAAACTATGTGAATTGTTGGTAGAATCTTCAAAAAAACCATTAGACTTTGAAAATTCAAAATACTCAAATTTGTTAATGTTTGATTCTGATATTTTTGTCATTCTTGATTTTTTGTGCAATTCATTTACATCTAAATATTGATTCATACCTCTGAAAACTAAAACAATATTTTTTGAATAATTGAAAAAAATAAAGTTTTCGACATGGCTTTGTAATTGACCATTACTGTCTAATTCAGACCATTGTAAAGGAATTCTTGTAGAATAACCAAAACCAAAATATTCAATCTTGTGATTGTCGAAACTGATATCATTATCATAAGTGATAAATATAATTTTATCTTTTATGTTCTGTGGAATTTTATCGCTCAAATCAATTAACAAGATACTTTTTCGTATTTGATTTTTTAGCGGTTCATCATTTATAAAACTTAATAAATCTTGTGCTTTCAAATTTTGAATAAAAAAAACTAGAATAAAAAATAGAAATTTCATATGCGTTCATTCTAAAATGTCGTATAACGAAGCGCGGATTGGCGAAGTTTCCTCTGAAAGCTTGCTTTCCTGAGGGAATTTTGCCAATCCGCAGATGTGTTGAAGGTTTTTGCGACAGCGAAAACGCTTTGACACAGCTGCGGATGTAATCCGCGCTTCGATGTGCAAAAGTTGGAGCGGAGCGGAAACTTTTGCACATCGGAGCGCAGCTTGCCGAAGGCGGGGCTTTCGAAGCACGAACCTGTCAAGCTACCACTAATGTTTATTAATTGCCGAAAAGTTTCTGTAACCACGTCCGCCCCGCTTTTGGCAAGGTGCTGTTACCTGCTGTTTTTTCTGTCCGCTCGTATGTGTCCCAAAGTAATTTTCCGTCAAAGTCTATTTTGTATTTTGTTTTTGCAAAGTCCGTTAATAAAATTCCGTCACTTTCAATCTTAAATTCCTCTTCATTGTCTATGGACACAAAAATGTCTGCGCCACCAAATTCCCATTTTTTATTTCCGTCTTTGTCAAGTTTTGTTAATTGAAGCTCTCCGTGTATAATGTAGTCGTCTATATGTTTGAAAATTTGAAAGCAAGTCGCCTGGTCAGCTTGTGTTTTCCACTTTAATTCAAGGTCAGGGATTGTCACGCTAAATACAGTGTCGCAACAACAAAGCAATAATTGGTCGCTGTCTAAAAGTGATGAATTTTGATGAATACCTGTCGCACCGCCTGAGCCGATAATTATACAACTATCAATAATTTTGTCGTCACTATAAATTTTAATGCCGTGCTTTGAAGTCGGGTATTGCTCTGCGTTGTCACCGAAGTAAGCCTTTGAATAAACGAAATTGTTGTCAGCAGAGCCAAATTTGTAAGTCTGCTCGTCAAGAACTTCAATTATCAAGTCTTTATAATGATGTTTATTCATTTCTGTTGTCGTCCTAAAATTGCAGGTAACGTTTGGGTATTTCTGTTGGCGGGGATTATTATAACTGTTTTTTGTAAATATAACAAAATGAACAACTAGCGAAAATCTTCATGATGGAAACTTCAACCCCGCTAATAGAAATACACTGTTAGCAGAAGTGTTATCTTTTTTCCAGTTTTTGAATAAATTGTCTATTTATTCGAGTTTTGCTCTTCTGTTTGAATAAGCTGTATAATTTCGAAGTTAGTTCTATTTCTTTGTTGGAATTCGTTCCTTCAGAACCGCCAATCGAATAGATTCGATTATCTTTTAATACAATTACCGTATTAGTTCTCGCGCCATCAATTACAGGATATTTTTTTTCATCCTCTTTAAAGTCATTCTTCGTGAAAGATGTAATGATTTTTTGAATGGCTTTTATCTCATCTTCATTTAGTTCTAAATATTCAGGTTCCAATTTTGGATTATCGGCTATGAATTGTTGATGTTCAATTCTCCGATTTTCTAATTCCTTATCACTTGCATGTTTTGGTGGTGGTGGAGGCGGTGGAATCAAATATTGAGAGGGATTATAAAATATGAGAGATTTGTCACTCAGATTAGCAATGATTTCAAAATGCTGAATAAAGGGTGGATAATATCCAAATTTTACAAACTTGGCCTCGTTAGAATTAATTTTCTTTTCACAACCTACGGTTGTGAAAATCAGAAGAATTATTGTGAAAAAATATTTCATGCGGAACTGGTTTCTTACATTTCTGCTAACGTTTTCGGGCTTTGCGTTCGGGCGGGTTTCGGAGCACAAAACTGTCAACAAGCACTAAACTTGAATAGAAGCACAAAGTTCCAAGTTTGCACGTCAGCCCGCCTGATGCAAAACCCGTGTGCCTGTTGCACAACGTCAATCAAATATACTTAAAAAGGTTGGACTGCAGTTTGAACCGCATTTGTATTGTTGTAAAAAGCTGAATAACAGTTGTGTATAAAGAATATTTTTCCTATTTTTAGTCATGCAGGGAAAGAAAAAATTCACACCGAAGATCTTCTATCAGCTCAGTCTGGACGCCTTGGTGCCGGAAGATAATTTCTACAGGAAAGTACAGACTTAGGCAAATGACAAAGTTCGCGAGTAGAACCGGTTCTGGGAACCCTCATCAACCATCACAACATGAAATGCGAAGCATTCACGAACCAATAAAGAAATAAAAACTAGTGAGTAAAATAATCAACTCGCGGGGTATGGCTCAGGCCAACAAACACAGCCTGTCCCGTTCCGGACGGGATTTTGATGGCCGCGCTCACTTACAATCTGAAAAAATACCTGAAGTTCATTACCCGAAAAGCGTATCGAAATGCTCAAATCATGAACCTTCCAAAAGGAAAGTTTTGGTTTTGGCGAAACCGCTCGCTCACGGCTTCCATACCTTCAGTATAAGCCAACATAAATTTCAAAGAATCAGTCTTGAGAAAAAGTAAAACCTCTTTTAAATTGCTTTAAAAGAGGCTGTTTTTTATTGAATTTTCAGACCTTGCCGCTGAAATCTGAGGTTGCGCAACAGTTACCAATGTTATACGACGTTGCTATTTTATTCTCCAATTACTCAAAACTAAAGTTATTATTACATCATTCCACATTTCAAAATTCATTAGTTTTGGCTTGATAGGAATAATGCTTGTTTTTATCCAATCTTTATGTCCAACAATATACATCATTGCGTCATAATTCAGTTCTTTGTCAAAAGGATTTTTAACTTCTAACATCATTTGTTCGTGCTTTCTTCCGTCTGTTGTTTGGTAGAATTTTATCGCAATAGTTTTTTCAGGATTTAGATTTTCTTTTACAATCTTCATTGCCGTAATTTTATTTCCATCAGTTTCCGTTTCGATAAATAAATTTTCTCCTGGAAAAATTTGTAAAACACCTTCTTTTACAAAATATTTTGATTTTTGAACCTCTTGCTGATAGAATTGAACCGAATCAACAGGAATTTTTAGCGTAAATTCTTCTCGATATTCTTTTTCATTTTGTGCAAAAGAGAAAGTTGAAAAAAGACTGATTATGAATAAAAATAATATTTTAGATCTTGTCATTTTTGTTTTATGTATAATGTTGGTTTGCAATGTCGTATAACGGGCCGCGTATTGGCGATGGGCGGGATTTTAGCACTGAACTTTAATCGAAGAACGAAAGTTGAATTTTGCACTTCCGTTGATACAAAGCCGTTCAGCCCGCCTATTGCCAATACGATGTTACCAGCAGTATTTATTGTTTTCTTTCAATTTTTACTAATCCTTGTCGTGTCGCTAAATATAAATTCCCATTGTCGTCAAAAGTCATTGTAGAAATGTAAGAAGTTGGAATATCAGAATTTTCATTGTGATAATTCTCCCAACCATTCTTTAAGTCGTATCTTACTAAGCCTGCTCTGTCAGTAGAAATCCAAAGGACTTTTTCATTTTTGTCATACAGAACACAATTGGTATGGTTAAATGGCATTCCTGAGTTTTCGGTCGTAAACTGTTTGAAAGTTCCATCTGTATAGCGAATTGCAATGCCTTCGTCATTGTTTACTTTTCCTTTTTCCTTTCTCTCAAACTCGAAAAGTGTGAAATAAAGATTTCCATTTTCGTCTTCATCCATTGATGTTATACACTTTCCCTTCAAAACTGTGGTTGAATTTTCGAAGTTTGTAACATTGCCGTTTTCATCAATCATTGCTGTGCCATCAAATGTTCCAATCCATATTCGGTTATGCGAGTCTTTTTTTGCGTAATAAACTCTATTCGATGGTAAATCTTTGTATTTGCTTTTATCTATCGTTATCCATTTTCCGTCTTTGTAAATGGTTAAACCTTTGTTGGAACAGAAATATAATTCATTTGTTTTAGGATTGTTGATGATATCAAATGCTTTGTTAATACCAATTTCCGTTGAATCATATTTTACCCATTTTGTATTGTCGAAACTGTATATATTGTTTTTACCATAAGTCCATTTAACATTATTGTTGTCAGTTGCTAAAGCATAATACCCAAAAAACTTACCTTTTTCAGTAATATTCTGTTCTGCATTTTTAAATTCTTTCCCATCAAAAGTTACCAAACCTTCATCAACAGTCAACCAAACAAGTCCGTTTTTATCAATTGTGATATTGTCGTTCATATTGTTTGGAAGATTTGAATTACTCGAGTTCCAAATAGTTATTTTGTAATTCTTTAGATTGTCGTTTTTGTATTCGTAAGTTTTATTGTAAATCTCAGGACTGTTAGGTTTATCAAAAGATTTTTTGAAAGCATTCATATCAACCCGTTCAATCTGTCCCGAAATTTTATTGTCACTTATTGCAAAAATTAAATTTATTGAGGATTTTTCTTCATTCTTTCCACTTGTTATTGCTGGTGTCCATTTCTTGAACTTGTTAAGTTCTTCAATAATTTTCAATGAAATAGGATTGTTTGATTGGTCAGTATGACTTAATACACAAGCACGACCTTTTGAGTCAACAAGAACTTGAAATTTTACCGCACCTTTTATTCCTTGTAAGTTTAATTCCTTATTTAGTTTGTCTTGTAATTTTGCAAACTCTTTTTGATCATAACCTGCTTTTGTGTCTCCACAGTCAAGGCAAAACTTCTCCGTCTTACAATTTTCTAGTTTTACTGGGAAAATGTTTTGCGCATATGCTTGAAATGTCAAACCTGCAAAAAGGATAATAAGCGTTTTTCTCATTTATTTTGTTTATTTATTGTAAGGTGTCGTTTTAATATTGCTGGTAACGGAAAAAGTATTGGCGAAGTGCGGGCTAAATGGAACGAAAAAATTCAATATAGACCAAACGTAGCCGATGCTTTTTTCGGATTGTTAGATTACAAAAATTATCAATACGAAAAAGCAGCGGCGGATAAATATTACAAAAAGTTCAATTAAACCTTAAACCCCGCATTTTGCCAATACTATGTGCCTGTTGCACAACTTCAATCAAATATACTTAAAAAGGGTGGACTGCAGCTTAAACCGCATTTATATTGTTGTAAATAGTTGAAAAACAGTTGTATATGCAGAATATTTTTTCTAATTTT